>NZ_JBIARC010000010.1:0-124615 GCF_042889625.1 Streptomyces sp. NPDC002573
GGCGAGTGGGTCGTGGACCTGCGCAGCCGGGTCGCGTTCGCCGAGGGCCACGTCGCGGGGTCCTTCAACTTCGAGGCCGACGGCAAGATCGCCACGTACCTGGCCTGGATGATCCCGTGGGGCAAGCCCGTGACGCTGCTCGCCGAGTCCCCGGAGCAGTTGGCCGCCGCCCAGCGCGAACTCGTCCGGGTCGGCATCGACCGGCCCGCTGCCGCCGCGACCGGTACACCGCAGGAATGGGTGCCCGAGGGTGGCAGCCCCGCCTCCTTCCCCCGCTCGACGTTCGTCGGCCTGGCCGAGCACGGTACGGACGACATCGTCGTCCTGGACGTACGGCGCGACTCCGAGCGAGCCGCCGGCTACATCGAGGGCTCCATTCACATCCCGATCCACCAATTGCACAAGCGGCTCGGCGAGGTGCCGGCCGGCACCGTCTGGGTGCACTGCGGAAGCGGGATGCGGGCCGCTATCGCCGCCTCGCTGCTGGACGCCGCGGGCCGTGACGTCGTGGCCGTCGACGACGGCTTCGATGCCGCAGAGCGCGCCGGGCTGGCCGTCACCACCGGCTGACCCGATCCGCTCGGCCGTCTCCAGAACTTTCGAGGGGTTGTGTGATGTCCCTTTTCCGTCATGGCGCGGACCGCGTCACTGTGGATGACGGCTGTGACAGCCGGATCTCCGCCATGGACAGCGTTCCGAGCTTGCGTAGGTGGAGTTCCGGGAGAAGCGTCTTCAGTTCTGTTCCTCGATGCTCGGCCACGGCATTGATCCAGCGGGCGAGCGACTCCCCTTCAGACGGAACTACTTCGGGATTCGCCTGGCCCGAGCCCGACCCACGCTGGTGCTCCGTGCCGCTCTTCACTGCCCCCTGCGGCGCAACCTTAGGCAGCCCGGGTGGAGTCATGCTGATGCCGTGCCGAATCGCCGCGACGTCGTACGTACCGTTGTCATCGACTCCCCGAAACGCCGGCTCATTCTGATTCGGCGAGCCACCGCTCGCGACATCCGCCGGACGCCGCCGATCATCCTCAGGGGTCCCGGTGAGACGTGCCGCAGAGCAGCGATCCGGCAGCTTCGCCGCGTCGCTCACCTGCCCACACTGCGCACCTCGCCTCTCGGTGCTGAAGTGGGCGCGGGCGAGGCGGCGCAGGTCGTTGCCGGGCAGGCCCGGGGTGAGCAGGGACTGGTCGACGATGCGGAAGAAGCCCGGCGCGACGGAAAAGATCAAGCAGAGCCCACCGCCCACGCTCTTCACGGACGCCGAGATCGCCGAGATCGGCGAGAAGGCGGACGCCCAGCGCAAGCAGCCGGACCCCTCTTCGCCCAGTGGAAGAAGGCACACGGCACCACCCGCGACGACGAGGCGTTCGCCGCCTGGGCCGCCCAGCAGGTACCCGCCCCGCCCTCGGCGGCGCAGCGCACCGCCGAACTCCGTCAGGACCAGCAGCTCGCCAAGACCCGCACGGTGGCCGGGAAGAAGGCCGCCACCTGGCTGGAGCTCCACGGCAAGAAGGACATCTGGAAGCTGTACCTTCATGACCGGCGTGAACTGGTCCCCGCCCGGCGGGCACGGCCGAGAAGACGGAGCTCAAGTCGGCGCTGAAGCTGGCCAAGACGATCAGCGAGCAGGTGGCGGCCAAGGACAAGCGGCCGGCCCCGTACGTCCTGGACCCCACCCCGCGCCCGGACAAGCACATCAAGCCGGGCACCAAGGGCCCGTACTCCTACCCGTCCCGACACGCCACCCTCTCGGCCGCCGCGGTCACCTACCTCAGTGCTCTCTCCCCGCACCGCACCGCGGACTACGAGTGGATGGGGGCCGAGGTTCTCTACTCCCGGCCTCTACATGGCCGGCCACGTCACCAGCGACATCACCGCCGGAACCCTCCTCGGCGACCTGATCGGCGATTACGAACTCGCCGTCGACGGGCACTGAAACCCGCCGTCGTGCTCGGTGCCGTCCGCTGTGCGGGTTTCACCCCCCGGCGAGACGGCGCCGCACGAAGGCAAAGACCGGACCGCTGGCAGCACAGCCATCGTCTGCTCGCCGACGCGCTCCACGCCCACCGGTGAGAGCCGCGGCGTTCAGTCCTCCACGGCCCGCCGGATCCGCCGGGACGGGCTGAACTCGTACAGGCCCAGGATGTCCGGTGCCTCGGTGAGCCCCGGGCCACCCCGGCGCACCCAGGTGGCGATGTCGGATGCCGCGTCAGGGTCGTTGACCAGGCCGAGCCACACCGGCCGGCCGCCCGCGGCCCGGCCCTGGGACGACGGTTGCACGACGATGACGTCGGCCTGCTCGCAGGCGTCCAGGCAGTGCACGACCCGGATCTGCGCGACGGAGCCCAGCTCGGCTTTGAGGGCGGCGAGTTGGGCGGCGTGGTCAACGCCGGGGATCTTGGCGGTGCCGCAGCAGCAGCCCCGGCACACGGTGACCGTGCACCGGGGCGCCGCCTGCGCGGCGGGCGCCTTGCGGCGGCTCACTCGGCGGCCCGCTTCCAGGCGGCCTCGCGCAGCAGCCGCAGTCCGTTGAGGCCGACGATGACCGTGGAGCCCTCGTGGCCCGCGACGCCGAGCGGCAGGGGCAGGTTTCCGGCAAGGTCCCAGACGACCAGACCGGCGATGAACACCGCGGCGATCACGAGGTTCTGCACGACGAGCCTGCGGGCTCGCCGGGACAGGGAGATCACCGCGGGCACGGTGGCCAGTTCGTCGCGGACGATGACCGCGTCGGCGGTCTCCAGCGCCAGGTCCGAGCCCGCCCGTCCCATCGCCACACCGGCGTGCGCGGCGGCCAGCGCCGGCGCGTCGTTGACGCCGTCGCCGACGACCATCACCTTGCGGCCGGCTTCCTCCAGCTCCCTGACCGCGTGCACCTTGTGCTCGGGCAGCAGCCCGGCGCGCACGTCCTCGATACCCACCTCGGCGCCCAGGCGAGCGGCCGCACGCGGGTTGTCACCGGTCAGCAGCACAGGCGCGCTCCCGGTCAGGGAGTTCAGGGAGGCGACGGTGGCGGTGGCGTCCGGGCGCAGCCGGTCGGAGACGCCGAGGACCCCGGCCGGTGTCTTGTCCACGGTGACCAGAACGGCGGTCCGGCCCCCGTCCTCCAGCCCGCCGGCGACGGTCGCCGCGCGCGCGGAGGAGGCGTCCTCGGCACCGGCGAGCAGCCGCGTGGGAGCCCCGACCGCGACCACGCGGCCTTCCATACGGGCCTCCACTCCGACGCCGGGTGTCGAGGCGAAGTCCTCGGCCACCGGCAGAGCAAGGCCCTTCTCCCGCGCCGCCTCCACCACGGCCCGGGCCAGCGGGTGCTCGCTGGGGTGCTCGACCGCAGCGGCCAGCGCCAGCAGTGCCGCCTCGTCGAGCCCGGAGCCCGTCAGCGGCCGGATCTCGATGACGCGCGGGGTGCCCTCGGTCAGTGTGCCGGTCTTGTCGAGCGCGATCGCGTCGACCTCGCCGAGCCGTTCCATGACGACCGCGGACTTGACCAGCACACCGTGCCGCCCGGCATTGGCGATCGCCGAGAGCAGCGGCGGCATGGTTGCCAGGACGACCGCGCACGGCGAAGCCACGATCATGAATGTCATCGCCCGCAGCAGCGAGCCCGTCAGCGCGGCGCCGAAAGCGAGCGGGACGATGAAGACGGCCAGGGTCGCCGCCACCATGCCCAGGGAGTAGCGCTGTTCGACCTTCTCGATGAACAGCTGTGTGGGCGCCTTGGTCTCGGAGGCCTCCTCCACCATGCGCACGATCCGGGCGATCACCGTGTCGGACGTGTCGCGCTCCACGCACACACGCAGGGCGCCGGTGCCGTTGAGGGTGCCGGCGAAGACCTCGTCGCCCTTCACCTTGGCCACGGGCAGTGGCTCACCGGTGATGGTCGCCTGATCGACATCGCTGGCCCCGTCCAGGACGCGTCCGTCCGCGCCGACGCGCTCTCCGGGCCGCACCAGGATCGTGTCGCCGACGGCCAGCTGCTCCACCGCGACGGCAGCCTCCCTTCCGTCGGCCTCGATGCGGGTGGCGGTGGCCGGGGCCAGGTCGAGCAGCCCGCGAACGGAATCGGCGGTGCGGGCGGTGGCCAGAGCTTCCAGCGCGCCGGAGGTGGCGAAGATGACGATCAGCAGCGCCCCGTCCATCACCTGCCCGATCGCCGCCGCACCGAGAGCCGCGACGACCATCAGCAGATCGACGTCCAGCGTCTTCTCCCTCAGCGCCTGCAGTCCCGCCCAGCCCGGCTCCCAGCCGCCGGCCGCATAGGCCAGGGCGTACAGGGTCCCCCACACCCAGGCGGGGGCGCCGGTCAGCTGCAGCGGCAGCGCGATCAAGAAGAGGACCAGGGCGGCAGACGCCCAGCGGGCCTCGGGCAGGGCGAGGACACGGGTACGACGCTGAGGTGCGCTGCCCTCCTGTGCCAGGTCGGCGCGGTCGGTCGAGGGCGGGATGAGTGTGGACGTCACGGGGATGCAGGTCCTTCACGACGGCATGACAAGACAGCGGACTGCCGGGACACCGGCATCGCGCTCCCCACCGTACAGGATCAAATGAATAGTCATTCATGCGTTCATGCGTCGCTCTCCGTAGGATGAGGGCCATGGGCCATGGACCTGACGCGAACACCGCCACTGCGCGCGAGCGCCTGGAGACCGTGGGCGCCGCCGACGTGGCCGCTACGCTCCAGGCCCTGGCGACGCCGTCCCGGCTGCGGATCCTGTCCCGCCTTCAGGAAGGTCCGTGCGCGGCGACCGAGCTGGCCGACGCCGTCGGGATGGAGCAGTCCGCCTGCTCCCACCAGCTGCGGTTGTTGCGCAACCTCGGCCTGGTCACCACCGAGCGCCGGGGCCGCTCGGTCATCTACGCGCTGTACGACAACCACGTAGCCGAGCTGCTGGAACAGGCCCTGTACCACGTCGAGCACCTGCGCCTCGGCCTGCGTGACGCCCCGGCCGCGGCGGTCGCCGCGGCCGAGGCGCACTGAGCAGACTGTTCCGGTCATCTCACCCGATCCTCGTCGTGGTGCGCCCTGCTGCCGGAAGCCGGCCTTCGTGCCTCCGCTCCGCACTGGACCGTGAAGCGCGCTGGTGGGCGCCGGCCGAGCTGAGGTCGGTCCGGGCGGCTCGACTCATGGACGGTTACTGGGAGGGGTGGCTGCCGGATGGGGAGATCACGCTTGTGTGAAGCAGGGCGACCGGCCCACCAGGCCCATATTGATCAGAAGGAATCCCATATGAAGGCGTCATGAAGTCACCCGGATGGGTGGGCTCGTCGCGCCGGCTTCATCAGCGGCGGTTTGTGTGGTCACACAGGCACCATCGACACGATTCGATGAGGAGTGATCATGTCACCCCGTTCGCATATGAAGCCGGTTGCGGGCACGGCGGCCGCGCTCCTCCTTTGGCGGGCTCCGGGCATCGACATCGTCGAACTCCACAACCACTCGCTCACCGACCAGCCGCGCCTGTTCTACATGCACTTCTGGGCAACCGGTGACGGCGTCACGCTGGCCAAGGCACTCCGACCGGCCCTGAATGCGACAGCCCTGGCTCCTACGTCGTGATCGGCTGGGGCCGGATTGCCTACGGCGCTGCGCTGTCGGCCGTCTTCGCAGGGGCCCGCGCCGCCGCATGCACCGGACTCCAAGGTCGCTGGGGCGGTAGCGCGGCGGATCGGAACGTGAGCTCCCCAGCGGTTCGGCTTTCTCAGCGCGACGGCCGGAGCCCGGAGAGGGTGACCTCGACGAGACGGTGGACGGCTTCCCCGGAGGACAGCCCTCCGGCGGCGGACAGCGCGTGCAGGCAATAGTCGGCCAGCTCGCCGGGAGAGACGTCGCCGCGGACCGCACCCACCGTGGCGGCTTCGGCGATGACGTCGCGCACCAGGGCGTGTAGTTGCTGCTGGGCCTGGACGACATGTTGGTCCCGGTGGACGAAGGCGGCGATCTCGCCGTCCTGGCGTCGCTTGTGCGTGATGTGCGCGTACCCGCGCAGGACCGCTTCGAGCTGTTCGACGGGTCCGTCGGCGTGCTCCCGGGCTTGGGCGAGCTGGCCCAGGTGGGCGGCGACGTGGCGCTCGTGCCAGGTGATCAGGATCGACTGGACGTCCGGGAAGTACTTGTACAGCGTCGCGCGCCCGATCCCGGCTTCCTTCGCGATCTGCGACATCGTCACTGACGCCAGGCCGTGCTCGGCCACAAGCGCGACGGTGGTCTCGAGGACTGCGTCCTGCATGGCGCGGCGGTGCGCGTCCATCGTCTCGTCCCACAGCTTCGGCATGCCTCAAGGATACGCAACGCCGATGCCGCGACGCTCTGTCTTGATGTAGACAGAGTGTATCGATAAAGCTGGAGGGGTCGAGCCGGACGAGGAAAAGAGGTGTTCCCATGTCCGAGGCGCCACCCACCCACGCCGCCGCCCCGACCGGCGCCGGGCCGCAGTCTCTGGACGCTCTGTATGCGGCCTTGCCGCCATGGGACATCGGACGACCATCCGACCGGGCGGCCCAACTGACCGTCTCCGGGCAGCTGTCGGCGGCTCCGTACTCATCCGGTGAGGTCGTTCACGTGGTCAAGAGCGACCTGGCCCACCCCGCCGGTGTGGCGCTGCCCGACGCGCCGTTGTCCGCCGACGGCACGTTCCACATCGCCGATGTCCCGCAGGTCGGGGGAGCCAACACCTACACCGTGACCTACGCGGGTGACTCAACCCATCAGGCCGTCAGCGCGTCCGCGACCGTCCAGGTCTCCCGCAGTGCCACTGCGGTGTCCATCAAGACCGACGCTCCGTCGTACGCCTACGGCGGGACCGCAAAGGTCACCGCCCATCTCGGCACGACCTACAACGGCCGCACCCTCGCCATCTACGCACAGCCCTACGGCGGCAAGAAGGCGCTGATCGAGACCGGCACGGTGGACAGCCACGGCGACCTGGCCACTACCTACAAACTCACCCGCAAGACCACCTTCACCGCGGCTTTCGCCGGTGACTACCGTTACGCCCCGGCCACGCCCGTTACGACCGCGTCGTCCTACGCCAAGGTGTCCGAGTCGCTCAGCGGCTACTACGGGAGCACCCACTACGCCGGCCTCCTCTACCGGGTCTACCACCACACCGCCGAGGCCAAGCTGAACGTCACGGTCACGCCCGACAAGGCCGGCCAGTGCGTGCAATTCCAGATCCAGCGGTACTACGGCGGTGCCTGGCACACACAGAGCACCTCCTCCTGCCGCACGCTCAGCACCTCGAGCACCGGCTACGCGACGCTGAGCCTGACCAAGGCGGTCAACAGCAAGTTCCGCATGCGGGCCGAGTACGTCCACAGCAGCAAGGACACCGGCAATCTCAGCACTTGGGGCGCATGGCAGTACTTCACCGTCAGGCAGTGACGCACGCGGTCCGCTGCGATAGCCGCCGACCGTAGACCGCTCCCATGGCGGCGCGGAGCGCAGGTATCGGGGCACGCTCCGATCTGGACTGTGGGAAACGATCTCGAGGTGCGCGGGAAAAGATCTTGATGAGGACGGTACAGCCCCTGATCAGCGCATTTCGCCGGTCCCCCACCACGACCACCACCAGATAGTGACGAACGGGTCCCTGCCGGTGACGGAAGTCACCGCAGGGGCCCGTTTCTCGTTGTGCTCGGAGTTGTGGGACAGCACACCGCCCGACCTGGACGCAGCCGCCCCGTCAATGAGCTATCTCACGGGCGGGGCAGTGGTTCTGTGGGGGACTCCGGCGGCGGTGGCCGGGATGGGCGTGGTGACGGAGGCACAGATGACCCCGCGGCGGGGCCCGTACGACACAGGGCAAGCTCGTGCTCGGGCAGGCACCGGCGGCACACGCATCGCTTCGAACCGCACCGCGGCGGCGGCACCCTCATGACCGGCGTGATCGACTTCGCGTTGGCACTGGGCGGCCTGGGGCGGAGATGCGTTCCTCTAGGCGGTGCCGGGTGTGAGTCCTCTATGCGGTGCCCGATGTGAGTCCTCGCACTGCCGCACCGGCCCCCGAGGGACGGCGGGGCTAGTCGCGTGACGTATCTCACGTGCCTGGGCCGCGGCACGTGATTTCGGGTCCTCGTTCGCTCAGGGGCGGTCGAGGCGCAGGCGGGTGGCCCGGGGCAGGCCCGCGACGACCAGGTCGTAGGAGTCCTCGATGAGTTCCCGGACCAGTTGGTCCGGCAGTTCGCCGTCCACCGTCACCGTGTTCCAGTGGCGCTTGTTCATGTGCCATCCCGGGACGATCAGTGCCGGGTGCTCACCCCGCTGCCGCAGCGCGTCCTCCGGGTCGCACTTCAGGTTCACGGTGAGCGGGCGGGCGCCCAGGCTCGTCAGGGCGAAGGCCTTGCCCTCCACCTTGAACACGGAGAGCTCCTGGGCCGAGGGGAAGGGGAACTCCTCCACAGCCGCATTGAAGGAAAGGCAGAAGGACCGCAACTGCTCGGGGGTCAATCCGGAGTCTCCTCGTCCTCGGCGGCGGGGCCTGCCGGCCCCGCCGGAGCCGAACGCGAGCGTGAACGCCTGGCGGGACGCCACGCGCCCACTGGCGGGACGTCACGCGCCAATTGGAACACGACCGGCCGGAAAGGGGCCCTGGACGCTGTCGCGTACGAGGCGGTGGACAACCAGGTGCATGCGTCGGAAGTCACATGGGATGTCGCTCAACTCGCCTGTGCCTCTTGGAGGTTACGCAATGCGCTCTCCCCTCGTCAGCCGCCGTGTGTCGGGTGCCGCACCGGTGCTGACGCTGGCCCTCGTCGTCGGCCTCACGGCCTCCGTCGCCCTGGCCACCACGGCAGGTGCCGCGCGCCGTCGGCCACCGCCGCACTCGGAGCCAACGGCCGCCAGCTCTACTACACGGCTGCCTCCGGCCAGACCAACAAGGTGACCGTCACCGAGTCCTCCACCCGCAGCACCGCGAAGATCACCTATGTGATCGACGACATCGTCCCGATCAAGGCCGGGACCGGCTGCGCCTACCCCATCGGCACCGACCGCACCAAGGTCTCCTGCACTGTGACCACCGTGGACAGCCAGGACCCCTTCGCCGCCCTCACACTGAACGCCGGCGACGGCAACGACACCGTCACCGTCACCGTCCACGACAACACCGGCGAGGCCTACTACCTCAACGAGATCTCCCTGGGCAGCGGCAACGACCGACTGACCGACACCGGCACCGTCGACGGCAGCTTCGTCTCCGGCGACGCGGGCGACGACACCATCACCGCAGGCGTGGCCTCCGTGGTCTTCGCCCGTGACGGCAACGACACGGTCTACTCGACGGGCGACATCGTCGACGCCGGCAAGGGCGACGACGTGATCCACTGCGGCGCGGGCGACCAGAACCTGTCTGGCGGCGACGGCGACGTCACCCTCTACGGCGGATCCGGCAACGACCTGCTGTACGGGGGCAAGGGCAACGACTGGCTGTACGGCGGCCCCGGCAAGGACATCCTCTCCGGCGGCCCCGGCAGGAACGTCGTCCACCAGGACTGACCGTTCGCCCCCGCCCGCCCGGGACACCGCCGCACCGTCCGCCGCGGTCTCCCGGGGCACGCCGTCCGGTCGCCTGCCGGCCGCGCCGCACACGAACCGGCTCTGACCAGCTTGTCCACAACTACCGAGTTGTCCACAGGGTCTGACGCTCCCCGCCCACCGGCTGTACGGTCATTCGCAGTTGATGTTCGTACAGCTGCAAGAACAGCGGACGACGGGGGAGGCGGTCGACGTGACCGAGACCGGCACGGTGACCGGAGCGGCGCTGCCGCTGCAGACAAGCAGGATCGCCGCGGTGCGGGGCTTCGCACCATGGCCCGCACCGGAAGCACCCAAGGACGAGGGCAAGGCACTGCGCGCCCGGATACGGCGCCGGGCACACGCCGAACTCGTGGTGGACACCGACCGCCCCGACGCGGTCACCGCCGTCGAGGAGTCCAACCACGGCCGCCTCCCCGAACTCACTCCCATACGCGTCGGCAGAATGGCCGCCACGCCCTTCGCGTTCCTGCGCGGCTCCGCCGGCCTCATGGCCTACGACCTCGCCCGCACCCCGACCACGGGCATCCGCGCCCAGATCTGCGGCGACGCCCACGCGGCCAACTTCGGCCTCTACGCCGACGCCCGCGGCGGCCTCGTCATCGACCTGAACGACTTCGACGAGACGGTCCACGGCCCCTGGGAATGGGACCTGAAGCGCCTTGCCGCCTCCCTCGTCCTCGCCG
Organism: Streptomyces sp. NPDC002573; assembly: GCF_042889625.1. Taxonomy (NCBI): domain Bacteria; kingdom Bacillati; phylum Actinomycetota; class Actinomycetes; order Kitasatosporales; family Streptomycetaceae; genus Streptomyces; species Streptomyces sp. NPDC002573. The sequence continues at coordinate 10,219 of NZ_JBIARC010000010.1, forward strand.
GCCGCGTGGCCGGAGCCGACGAGGACACCTGCCGGGCGGCGGCCCAGGACGCCGTCGGCGCCTACCGCCGCACGATGCGCCTGCTGGCCAGACTCCCCGTCCTGGACGCGTGGAACGCGATCGCGGACGAGGAACTGGTCTCCCACACCGACGCCCACGACCTGCTCGGCACCCTGGAGAGGGTCTCCGAGAAGGCCCGGGCCAACACGAGCGGACGGTTCGCGGCGAAGTCGACCGAGCCGGTCGACGGCGGAGGCCGCCGCTTCGTGGACGCACCGCCGGTGCTGCGCCGCATACCGGACGCGGAGGCGGCGGCGGTCGCCGCCTCGCTGGAGCACTATCTGACGACCCTGTCCGAGGACCGCCACCCGCTGCTCGGGCGGTACGCGGTGCACGACGTTGCGTTCCGCGTGGTCGGCACGGGCAGCGTCGGCACCCGCTCCTACGTGGTGCTGCTCCTCGACCACCGCGGCGAACCGCTGGTCCTCCAGGTCAAGGAGGCCCGCCCGTCCGCCCTGCTCCCGCATCTGGCGACGGCCGGCCACCCGATACCGGAGACGGAGCACGAGGGGCGCCGGGTCGTCCTCGGCCAGAAGCGGATGCAGGTCGTCAGCGACATCCTGCTGGGCTGGACGACGGTCGACGGACTCCCGTACCAGGTACGGCAGTTCCGCAACCGCAAAGGCAGCGTCGACCCCGCGGCGCTGACCGCCGACCAGATCGACGACTACGCCCGCATGACCGGAGCGCTGCTGGCCCGCGCCCACAGCCACAGCGCCGACCCGCGCCTGATCGCGGGCTACTGCGGCAAGAACGAGGAACTGGACGAGGCGATCGGCACGTTCGCCGTGGCCTACGCGGACCGCACGGAGGCGGACCACGCGGAGTTGGTGGCTGCTGTGCGGAGTGGGCGTTTGGCGGGGGAGATGGGGGTCTGAGGGGGCTTGAGGGGGGTGGGGAGGGAGGGGGTGGGGGGAGGGGGAGCCCCCCAGAAGCTGCGGCGATCCGCTCGAAGGCCCAGGACCCCGACAGCCCCCGCAGCCGCCCTCCCCCGTGTCATACGCTGGTGCGGTGACGACGCCCGAAGCCGAGCAGAGCGAGTCTGTGTCCGCTGCCGAGGAGCCGCTCGCCCAGGGCGCCGGTTCCGGGTCAGCCATGGGGACCGGGGCGGTGAGCGCCGCTTCCGGTGAAGCCGTGGAGACTGGCGATGACCGGACCGAGTCCGGTGAGACCGCAGCGACCGGCGAAGAATCCACCGCCTCCCCTGAGGCCGCAGCGACCGGCGAGGGCTCCACCGCCTCCCCTGCGGCCGGGGAGCCCGGCGAGGGCGGTAGCGGCGAGGCCCCCGGGTCGCGGCCCGAGGAACGGCTGGAGCAGGCCGTGCGGGCCGCGGAGCAGGCGTTGATCGAGTACGAGATCGCCGTGGAGACCTTCCGCGTCGAGGTGGAGAATTTCTCGCGGCTGCACCACCAGAAGCTGGGCCCGATGTACGCGCGGCTCGACGAGCTGGAGGCCGAGATCGCCGAGGCGCGGGCCGCCCGGAGCGGGGATCCGGAGGACATCCGGCTCGCTCACGAGGCCCGGGCCCGGGTCATGCCGATGCCGGGTGTGGAGGAGCTGTTCCACGGCTGGATGGACTCCGAGGGGCTGTTCCCGGAGGCCCAGGCGATGCTCACGGACCAGCCCGTGCGGCCCCCGCAGCGTGTGCGCCCCAGCGAGGAGGCCCGCAGGCTGTACCGCGAGCTGGCCCGTAAGGCGCACCCCGACCTGGCTCAGGTCGAGACCGAGCGCAAGCGGCGGGACGAGTTCATCTCCCGGGTCAACGTCGCGTACTCGCGCGGTGACGAAGCGTTGCTGCGGGAGCTCTCCGAGGAGTGGGCGGCCGGTCCTGTGCCCGAGGAGCGCAGGCCGAGCCCCAGCGAGGAGCTGTACGCCCGTCTGGAGTGGCTCGCCCAGCGCAAGGACCTGCTCACGCTGGTGGCGCGGGAGCTGGAGGAGAGCGCGATCGGCTCGATGCTGCGGCTGGCCCCCGACGACCCCGACAGTCTTCTGAACGAGATCGCGGAGCAGCTGCTGGCCCAGGTCGCGCAGAAGGAAGCCGAGCTGGCGGCGCTGCACGGCTGATCCGCCGGGTCCGGCCCGGTGGAGCGGGGCGGGGCAGGTCCGTGCGCCCGTCGGGTAGCGTCGGGGGTATGCATTTCGGAGCTGGTGTGCCCACGGTCGAGGTCGCGGACCTCAAGGACGGCGACTTTCTGCTGGACGTCCGTGAGGACGACGAGTGGCAGGCGGGTCACGCCGAGGGGGCGCTGCACATCCCCCTCAGCGAGTTCGTGGCTCGGTTCGGTGAGTTCACGCAGGCGGCGCCGCAGGACGGGCGGGTCCATGTGATCTGCCGTTCCGGTGGGCGTTCGGCCCAGGTCACGATGTACCTGGCCCAGCAGGGTGTGGACGCGGTGAACGTCGACGGTGGCATGCAGGTCTGGGCCGCCGAGGGCCGTCCTGTCGTGGACGGCAAGGGCGAGCCGGGCTTCGTGCTGTAGTTCCGGAGGGCCGGCTCTGCCGGCTGCGGGTGGGTCTGGTGGCGGTCAGCCCAGGGGGTGTGCCGCCAGCAGGTCGCCCAGGGTTTCCTCGTGTGCCGCCGCGGGGCCGAGCGAGAGCTCCAGGTGCTTGGCCCAGGCGTGGTAGCGGTGCAGGGAGTAGTCTGTGTCGGCGCCGAATCCTCCGTGCAGATGCTGCGCGGTCTGCACGACCCGTCGGATGCCTTCCGACGCCCAGATTTTCGCGGTCGCCACGTCGCCGGCGGCGGGCAGTGCGCCCGGTGCGCCGGAGCTGATCCGCCATGCCGCCTGCCAGAGCGTGGCCTCCATGGCGCGCAGGTCGATGTACCGGTCGGCGGCCTGTACGGCGACCGCCTGGAAGGTGGCGATGGGGTGGCCGAACTGCTCTCGCCTGGCGGTGTACCCGCTGGTCATCTCCAGTACTTTCTCGCCGAGGCCGAGGGCGAGTGCGCAGGTCCCGGTGGTGAGGAGCAGTCGGAGTTCCTCCCAGGCCCCGTCGGCGTCGAGCAGGTACTTTGCGGCGACGCGTGCGGAGTCCAGGTGGAGTTCCGCGAGGCGTTCTCCGGTGGTGGAGAACTGGTCGGCGAGTACGACGCCTTCGTGTGCCCGTGGGACGAGGGCGAGGACGGTGCGGCCGGAGTCGTGGGTGTGTGCCGGTACGAGGACGAAGTTGGCGGTGTGGGCCCAGGGGACCGCCGTCTGGGTTCCGTCCAGCACCCAGGTGTCGTCTGTCCTCTGGCGTGCGACGACCGCGAGTTCGGCCGGGTCGTGGCCGGTGCGGCCGTGGGCGGCGACCGTCAGGGTCAGTTCTCCGCGGCCCGCCTGGGCGAGTAGCTCCTCCTTGGCTTCGGTGCTGCCGTGGGCCTGGACGGTGGTGGCCGCGGCCGTGTGCTCCAGAAGGGGGACGCGGGCCAGTGCCTTGGCGGACTCCCGGAGGACCAGGCAGAGGGTGATGGGGTCGAGGCCGGCGCCGCCGTACTCGCTGTCGAGGAGCAGGCTGAGCAGGTCCGCGTCCGCAAGCCGGGCCCACAGCGTGCGGTCGAAGTCGTCGGCGACGGCGCCCGGGGTCAGTGCGGGGCTGGGTACCCCGTCCGGCGCGACCCCGGCGAACTGGGCCTTCGCTGCCTCGAGTGCCGCCTGCTGCTCCTCGCTGAAGGTGAAGTCCACGGCCTGTCCTCCCGGCGGCTCCGCTGATCTGACGGAGCGTCAAGATAGAACAGGTTCTATGAGAAGGGAACGGTCCGGGGGCGGGGAGCGGCACGGTTCCGGCGGTGCGCCGGTGCCGGTGCCGCTCACCGGTCGAAGTCCAGCTCCACCTTCTCCGTGACCGGGTGCGACTGGCACGCCAGCACATATCCCGCGTCGGTCTCCTCGGGCTCCAGCGCGAAGTTGCGGTCCATGCGCACCTCGCCCGAGACCAGGAAGGCCCGGCAGGTTCCGCACACTCCGCCCTTGCAGGCGTAGGGGGCGTCGGGCCGGTTGCGCAGTACCGTCTCCAGCAGCGATTCGCCGTCGCGGACCGGCCAGGTGCCGCCGCGCCCGTCGAGCCGGGCGGTCACGGCGCTGTGTGCGGGGACCGGTGCGGACGAGGTGACCGCGGCGGCCGCCTCCACATGGAAGATCTCCTCGTGGATCCGCGTCCGCGGCACCCGGAGCCCGCGCAGTGCCCGCTCCGCCGACTGCACCAGCCCGAACGGTCCGCACAGGAACCAGCCCGCGACCTCGTCCACGGGGAGCAGCGCCGGCAGCAGCCCGGACAGCCGGTCCTCGTCTAGCCGGCCCGTCGGCAGCCCCGCCTGCTGTTCCTCCCGGGAGAGCACCGTGACCAGCTGGAACCGCTCGGGGAAGCGGTCCTTGAGGTCGGCGACCTCCTCCAGGAACATCGTGGAGGCGGACGTCCGGTCGCTGCGTATGAGGCAGAACCGGGCGCGGGGTTCCCGTGCCAGCAGGGTGGAGACGATGGACAGCAGCGGGGTGATTCCGCTGCCGCCGACGATCGCCGCGTACAGCCCGGGTGCGGGCTCCAGCGTGAACCGTCCCGCGGGGGTCATCACCTCCAGCTCGTCGCCGACGGTGATCTCCTTGAGCGCGTAGGTGGAGAAGGCGCCTCCGTCGACCAGCCGGACCCCGACTCGCAGGGTGCGCGGGCCCTCGTCGTCCGGGGCCGGTGCGGGGGAGCAGATCGAGTACGTACGCCGGACCTCGGTGCCGTCGACGGTGCGGCGCAGGGCGAGGTGCTGGCCGGGTGCGTGCCGGTACTCCTCGCGCAGTGCGGGCGGCACCGCGAAGGTCAGGGCCACGGAGTCGTCGGTGAGCCGGTCGACGGCGGCCACGGGGAGCGGGTGGAACCGGGCCATCACAGCTCCTTGAAGTGGTCGAAGGGCTCACGGCAGGCAAGGCAGCGGCGCAGCGCCTTGCACGCGGTGGACGAGAAGCGGCTGAGCAGCTCGGTCTCGTCGGATCCGCAGAACGGGCAGCGCACGGGCTCCTCGGGTCCGGGGGCGTTCGTGGCCGTGCGGGTGGGGCCGAGTTCCAGGGGGACGGGTGCGGACGTCGGCAGGGTGCGGGGTGGTGCTATCCCGAACTCGCGCAGCTTGCGGCGGCCTTCGGCGGTGATGTCGTCCGTCGACCAGGCGGGGGTGAGCACGGTGCGTACCGTGACGTGGGGTACGCCGTGTTCCTGGAGAACGCGCTCTATGTCGAGGGCCATGGCCTCGATCGCGGGGCATCCCGTGTAGGTGGGGGTGAGTTCGACCTCCACCGTGTCGGGGCCCTGCACATGGACGGCTCGCAGGACGCCCAGTTCCTCCAGGGTGAGGACGGGCAGCTCGGGGTCGGGGACCGAGCCGGCGAGCAGGCGCAATTCCTCTTCGAGGGCGGTGGCTGTCACCATGACGCCCCCGGGTGGCTGCGATGCAGATGCTGCATCTCGGCGAGCATCCGTCCGAAGGGTTCGGTGTGCAGTCCCTCCCGGCCGGCGCCCGCGGCCCATGCCCCGGACCGGGGTCCTTCGGGCATGTCCAGGGTGGCGCGGCGCAGGACGTCACCGATCGAGTCCAGCCAGGCGGCGCTCATCCCGGGCCAGTCGATGTCGAGGCCTTCGACGGGCTGGAACATCTCGCCGGTGAACCGCCACAGGGCCTGGCACGCCTGCTGCATCCGCTCGTGGCTGTCGTCCGTGCCGTCGCCGAGCCGCAGGGTCCACTGTTCGGCGTGGTCCTGGTGGTAGGCGACCTCCTTGACCGCCTTGGCGGCGAGGCCGCTGAACTCGCTCTCCGGGGCGGCCAGCCGGGTGTACAGGAGCCGCTGGTAGGTGGAGAAGTACAGCTGGCGGGCGATGGTGTGCGCGAAGTCGCCGTTGGGCTGTTCCACCAGTTGGAGGTTGCGGAAGGCGCGCTCCTCGCGGAGGTAGGCGAGTTGGTCCTCGTCGCCGGCCATGGACAGCAGCACGCGGGCCTGGCCCAGCAGGTCCAGGGCGATGTTGGCGAGCGCGACCTCCTCTTCGAGTACGGGCGCGTGGCCCGCCCACTCTCCCAGGCGGTGCGAGAGCACCAGGGCGTCGTCGCCGAGGGCCAGGGCGGCCGTGGTGTGCCGGGTGACGGTCACAGGTGCTTCACCCCTTCCGGGATCTCGTAGAACGTGGGGTGCCGGTAGGGCTTGTCGGCGGAGGGCTCGAAGAAGGGGTCTTTCTCGTCCGGTGAGGAGGTGGTGATCGCGGTGGACGGCACGACCCAGATCGAGACGCCCTCGCCGCGCCGGGTGTACAGGTCACGTGCGTTGCGCAGGGCCAGCTCTGCGTCCGGGGCGTGCAGGCTGCCGGCGTGGGTGTGCGAGAGCCCTCGGCGGGAGCGCACGAAGACCTCCCACAGCGGCCACTCTTCGGTCGTCATGGTCACGCCTCTCCGTTCTCGTCGGCTCTGGTCGCCGATCCTGCGCCCGTGGTGTGCGCGTGCTCGCCGGCCGCGCCCGTCCTGTTGTGCTTGGCCGCGTACGCCGCGGCTGCCTCCCGCACCCAGGCGCCTTCGTCGTGCGCCTGCTTGCGCTGGGTCAGCCGCTGCTCGTTGCAGGGGCCGTTGCCCTTGAGGACGTCCCAGAACTCGGTCCAGTCGATGGGCCCGAAGTCGTGGTGTCCGCGCTCCTCGTTCCATACGAGGTCCGGGTCGGGGAGGGTGAGGCCCAGCGACTCGGCCTGGGGGACGCAGATGTCGACGAAGCGCTGGCGCAGCTCGTCGTTCGAGTGCCGCTTGATCTTCCAGGCCATCGACTGCGCGGAGTGCGACGACTCGTCGTCGGGCGGGCCGAACATCATCAGGGAGGGCCACCACCAGCGGTTTACCGCGTCCTGGGCCATCTCGTGCTGCTCCGGTGTGCCGTGGCTGAGGGCCATCAGCAGTTCGTATCCCTGGCGCTGGTGGAAGGACTCCTCCTTGCAGATACGGACCATCGCGCGTGCGTAGGGGCCGTAGGAGCAGCGGCACAGGGGGACCTGGTTCGTGATGGCGGCGCCGTCGACCAGCCAGCCGATGGCGCCGACGTCCGCCCAGGTCAGCGTGGGGTAGTTGAAGATCGAGGAGTACTTCTGGCGGCCTGAGTGGAGATTGTCGAGCAGCTCGCCGCGGCTGGTGCCGAGTGTTTCCGCCGCGCTGTACAGATACAGCCCGTGGCCTGCTTCGTCCTGGACCTTGGCCATCAGGATCGCCTTGCGGCGCAGGGAGGGCGCGCGGGTGATCCAGTTGGCTTCCGGCTGCATGCCGATGATCTCGGAGTGCGCGTGCTGGGCGATCTGCCGGACCAGGGTGGCGCGGTAGGCGTCTGGCATCCAGTCGCGCGGCTCGATGCGCTCGTCGGCGGCTACGGCGGCGTCGAAGCCGGCCTCGTAGGCCGCTGTGTCCGTCTGTGCCGTGCCGTCGGCGCGGGCCGTTCGGTGCGCTGCTGCTGTCGCCATGCGATCCCCCTCGACCACTCTCTCCCGACCGATCGTTCGGTCGTGTCGGTTCAATGGTGGGACGTGGCGCCGTAGGGTGTCAACCGCTGTGGACAATCTCCGGGCAGCCCTCCGCCGCTGTGACCGATGCGCTGTGCGGGGCGGGCGGGTCTGAGTACCGTTCCCGTGCGCACACTGTGGGGTGCTGCGAACGGGTGACCCGGCCGGCCCGGGTCGGAGACGGTCGTCGGACAGCGCCTGCGGCACGGGACGGCACCGAGGGCACGGAAGCTCGGGAGACGGGGCGGGATGGACACGTACGACGAGGAGCCGGTCGCCCGGCGGGAACAGCCGGGCGACCCGGCCGACCCGGTGTCCCCCCTGCCCGTCGGCACCGACCGCGACGTGTCTCACGACCCGCGCCCCGGGGACGCCACGGGCGTGCGGGAGACGGAGGGGTCCGCGCCGGACCCGGCGGCCGCGCGCACCGGTGTCGCCGCCCTGTCCCTGCGCTACCAGATAGCCGCCGCGCTGGTGCTCGCGGTCGTCGCCGTCGCCGCCTGTGTGCACCTGGGCATGGTGTTCCTGCACGTCGCGCCCACGAACGTGGTCAGCAAGGAGCACAGCAAGGCGATCAACGACTGGATATACCCCGAGTTCGAGCAGAACTGGAAACTGTTCGCGCCCGACCCGCTACAGCAGAACATCGACGTCCAGGCACGGGCCGAACTGCTCACCGGGGACGGCGACCGGCGGACGACGGGCTGGTACGACCTGTCCGCGCTCGACGGTGCCGCCATCGACGGCAACCCGCTGCCGAGCCACACCCAGCAGAACGAACTGCGCCGGGCCTGGGACTTCTACGTCACCTCGCACGACGGCCAGAATCGTCCCGTCGGCCTGCGCGGCACCCTGGCCGAGGACTATCTCCGCCGGGCCGTCGCGCTGCGCCTGGGCCGCGAGCACGCGGCCCAGCAGGGCGAGAGTGTCGAAAGCGTCCAGGTCCGCTCCCGCGCAACCGAGGTGCCGCCCCCGAAGTGGAGCGGTGAGAAGGTCAGCACGGCGCCGGTGTACCACCGGCTGCCCTGGTGGCCGCTGCCGGACGGCGAGCGAACGGAGGCGAGCGCCCGATGAACCGGTTCGCCGTGTGCGTCTCACGCGCTGTCGCCCGTGTCACCGACGCCGCCCTCGGCCCGTACCAGACCGCGATCGTCCGCATCGGCTTTGCCACCACCTGGCTGCTGTTCCTGCTGCGCGAGCTGCCGCACCGCCAGGAGCTGTACGGGCCCGACGGCCCCTGGAGCTGGGACCTGGCCCGGCAGCTGACCGCGAACAACCACGCCTTCTCGGTCCTGATGTGGTCCGACGGGCAGATGTGGTTCGAGACCGTGTACGCCCTCGCCCTGCTGTCGAGCGCCCTGCTGCTGGTCGGCTGGCGGACCCGCACCATGTCGCTGCTGTTCATGGTGGGCGTGCTGTCGCTGCAGAACCGCAGCGTCTTCATGGGTGACGGCGGTGACAACGTCATCCACCTGATGGCGATCTACCTGGTGTTCACCCGCTGCGGGCAGGTGTGGTCGCTGGACGCGCGGCGCGCCCGGCGCTCCGCCGCGGCACGCGCGCGCGCCGAGGAGCCGCGGTCCGACCGGGCGGGCCCCGCCCTGTGGGTCGTGCTCGGTCTCGTGCTGGCCGTGCCGTCGGTCGCGGGCTGGATCAGCGGGGCCTGGCTCGTCGTGTTCTGGGGGCTGTGGGCCGTGCAGGGCCTGTGGTGGTACGTCGGCCGGCGCGCCCCCCATGGGGAACCGCGCATCCTGCTGGACGTCGTCGCCAACCTGGTCCACAACGCCGCCCTGCTCATGATCATGGCGGAGGCGTGTCTGATCTACTCGACCGCCGGCTGGTACAAGATCCAGGGATCGCGCTGGCAGGACGGCACCGCGGTCTACTACCCGCTCCACATCGACTACTTCTCGCCCTGGCCCGCCCTGTCCGACCTGTTGTCCGCGCACGGTGCGACCGTGCTGCTGATCACGTACGGCACGGTCGCCGCGCAGGTCGCGTTCCCGTTCACGCTGTTCAACCGGCGGGTGAAGAACGTCCTGCTGGCGGTCATGATGACCGAGCACGCGGTGATCGCCGTGGTGCTCGGGCTGCCCTTCTTCTCGCTCGCGATGATCGCCGCCGACGCCGTGTTCCTGCCGACGTCCTTCCTGCGGCGGCTGGGCGGCTGGGCGGCACGCGCGCGTGGACGGCTCACGAGGCCCGCCGTCCGGCTCCCGCTGCCCCGCCCGCGCGGGCCCCGGCCGCCCGCCGAGGAGCCGGCCGAGCAGCCGCAGGCGAGCCCGGCGACATGAGTGCGTCGGCGGTCCGGCCCGGCGGTTCGGCACCGTGGTCCGTCGTAAGGGCCGGGCCGAGGCGCCATGGCCCGGCCGCCCGGAAGCCCGGCGCCCTGCGGCGCACGTAGGCTGCACGGCATGACGGACCCGTATCGCAGCACCGCCGATCCGCTGGGCACCTGGCACCGGCTCGCCGACGACCTGGTCCTGCTCGACGGCTTCCACGCGCTCAAGCACGCGGTCCGCTTCCACGCGCGCGTGCCGGTCGCCGTCACCACCGACCGGCGGGCGGCGCTCGCCCTGGCCGACGAGCTGGCGCCCGATGTGCGCGAAGCGCTGGAGGCGCTGCTGACGGAGGTGCCCGAGGAACGCTATCGGGCTCTCGTGCCGCGCCCCCATCCCACCGCGGTCGCCGCCCTCGCCGAGCGGCCCTCGCGCGAGGCCCAGCTCGAAGCGCTGCGGCGCATGCCCCGCACCGCCCCCGTGATCGTCCTCGACAACCCGCGGAACCTGGGCAACGCGGGAGCGGTGATCCGGCTCGCGGCCGGGTTCGGCGCGACGGGCGTGGTGACCACCGGCACCCTCGACCCCTGGCATCCCACGGTGGTGCGGGGCGGGGCGGGGCTCCACTTCGCGACCGCCGTGGAGCGGCTGTCCGTGGCCGAGCTGCCGCCGGGCCCGGTGTTCGCCCTGGACCCGGAGGGCGACGACATTCGTGCCCTGAAGCTGCCGGACGACGCCGTGCTCGCCTTCGGCTCGGAACGCACCGGTCTGTCGGCCGACCTGCGCGCCCGCGCAGACCACCTGGTGTCCCTGCCGATGCGCCCCCAGGTCTCCAGCTACAACCTCGCCACCAGTGTGGCCATGACGCTGTACCACTGGAGTGCCACCGGGGGCGCACCCGCCTGAGCCGCCGCTACGCCTCCCGGCGGACCTCCACCACGCGGAAGCGGTTCGCCACGAACGCGCCGTCGCACAGGGCCGCGTTGGCCGCCGGGTTGCCGCCCGAGCCGTGGAAGTCGGAGAAGGCGGCCGTCTGGTTCACGTACACCCCGCCGGTCAGGTTGAGCGAGAGCTGCGCGGACTCCTCCAGGCAGGCCTCCTCGACGGCCTGCTCGACCTCCTCGGATGTGGTGTAGGCGCCGACGGTCATCGCGCCCTTCTCCCGGACGGTGCGGCGCAGCAGCTCCACCGCGTCCGCCGCCGAGTCGACCGCGACGGCGAAGGAGACCGGACCGAAGCACTCGCTCATGTAGGCGGCCTCGGAGTCCGGCTTGGCGCCGTCGAGCTTCACGATCACGGGGGTGCGCACGACCGCCTGCGGAAACTCCGGGTTGGCGATCTCCCGGGAGGCCAGGGCGACCTCGCCGAGTCCGGCCGCCGCCTCCAGGCGGGCCTTGACGTCGGGGTTCACGATCGCGCCGAGCAGTGCGTTCGCCCGCGCGTCGTCGCCCAGGAGGCCGTCGACCGAGCGCGCGAGATCCGCGACCACCTCGTCGTACGACTTCGGGCCCTCGTCGGTGGTGATGCCGTCCCGCGGGATCAGCAGGTTCTGCGGGGTGGTGCACATCTGCCCGCTGTAGAGCGACAGGGAGAACGCCAGGTTGGACAGCATCCCCTTGTAGTCGCCGGTCGACTCCACGATCACCGTGTTGACGCCGGCCTTCTCCGTGTAGACCTGGGCCTGGCGGGCGTTGGTCTCCAGCCAGTCGCCGAACGCCGTGGAGCCCGTGTAGTCGATGATGCGGATCTCGGGGCGCACCGCGAGCGTCTTGGCGATGCCCTCGCCCGGGCGCTCGGCGGCCAGTGCCACCAGGTTCGGGTCGAAGCCCGCCTCGGCGAGCACCTCGCGGGCGATCTGCACGGTGAGGGCGAGCGGCAGCACCGCGCGCGGGTGCGGCTTGACGAGGACCGCGTTGCCGGTGGCCAGGGAGGCGAACAGGCCCGGGTAGCCGTTCCACGTCGGGAAGGTGTTGCAGCCGATGACCAGGGCGATGCCCCGCGGGACCGGCCGGAACGCCTTGGTGAGGACCAGTGGGTCGCGCTTGCCCTGGGGCTTGGTCCACTCCGCGGTCTCAGGCGTGCGGACCTGCTCCGCGTACGCGTACGCCACCGCCTCCAGGCCGCGGTCCTGGGCGTGCGGGCCGCCCGCCTGGAACGCCATCATGAACGCCTGGCCGCTGGTGTGCATGACCGCGTGCGCGAACTCGTGCGTCCGGTCGCTGATGCGCTTGAGGATCTCCAGACACACGAGCGCGCGCGTCTCGGGGCCCGCGTCCCGCCAGGCCCGCTGGCCGGCGCGCATGGCGGGCAGCAGGACGTCGATGTCCGCGTGGGGGTAGGTGATCCCCAGGTCGATCCCGTACGGCGAGACCTCGCCGCCCGTCCAGTCGTCCGTGCCCGGCTGGCCGAGGTCCAGGCGGGTGCCGAGGAGGGCGTCGAAGGCGGCCTTGCCGGCCGCGGCGTCCAGGCTGCTGTGCTCCCCGTAGGCCTTGGGGTGCTCGGGGTGCGGGGACCAGTACGCGCGGGTGCGGATGGCTTCCAGCGCCTGGTCGAGAGTGGGCCGGTGCTGGGCGATCAGCTGCTGCGCGGTGAGTTCGGCGGCCATGGGGGACCAACTCCTCGTCTCAAGAACTCTTCGTCGAGCTCATGACCTGGGCAGGAACAGGCGGACAGGGTTAGAGTAACCGAACGATCGGTCGGGACAAGGGGGCCTGCCGTATCTGTGGAAAACGGCGTGCGGGAGGATCGCGCACATGACAGCACTCGACCTCAGCAGCCCTGTGGCCGTCGTGGGCACCGGCACCATGGGCCAGGGCATCGCCCAGGTCGCGCTGGTCGCTGGTCACCCCGTACGGCTGTACGACGTCGCCCCGGGCCGCGCCCAGGAGGCCGCCGCCGCGATCGGTGCCCGCCTGGACCGGCTGGTGGAGAAGGACCGGCTCACCCCGGCCGAGCGGGACGGGGCCCGCGCCCGCCTGCTGCCCGTCGAGAACCTGGCCGAGCTCGCGGACTGCTCGCTCGTCGTGGAGGCGGTCCTGGAGCGTCTCGACGCCAAGCAGCAGCTGTTCCGGGACCTGGAGGACGTCGTCGGCGACGACTGCCTGCTCGCCACCAACACCTCGTCCCTGTCCGTGACCGCCGTCGGTGGCGCGCTGCGCCACCCGGGCCGCTTCGTCGGCCTGCACTTCTTCAATCCCGCGCCGCTGATGCCGCTGGTGGAGGTCGTCTCCGGGTTCGCCACCGACGTCACGTCCGCCACGCGCGCGTACGAGACGGCCCGCGCCTGGGGCAAGACGCCGGTCGCCTGTGCGGACACCCCCGGTTTCATCGTCAACCGCATCGCGCGGCCCTTCTACGCCGAGGCGTTCGCGGTGTACGAGGCGCAGGCCGCCGACCCCGCCACCATCGACGCGGTCCTGCGCGAGTCGGGCGGCTTCCGGATGGGCGCGTTCGAGCTGACCGACCTCATCGGGCAGGACGTCAACGAATCCGTCACCCGCTCCGTGTGGGAGTCCTTCTTCCAGGACGTCCGCTTCACCCCCTCCCTCGCCCAGCGGCGGCTGGTGGAGTCCGGCCGGCTCGGCCGCAAGGCCGGGCAGGGCTGGTACGGCTACGGGGACGCCGCCGAGCGGCCCGAGCCGCACACCGCGGAGCCGGCGCAGGCACCCGCGTACGTCGTCGCAGAGGGCGATCTGGGCCCCGCCTCGGAACTGCTCGCGTTGATCCGCGAGGCGGGCATCGGCTTCCGTGAGGACGAAGAGGACCACGGCACCCGTCTGGTGCTGCCCGGCGGCGGTCAGCTGGCTCTGGCGGACGGACAGACCTCTGTCGAGTTCCGGGACGTCGTCTACTTCGACCTGGCGCTCGACTACCGCAGGGCGACCCGGATCGCCCTGTCCGCCTCTCAGGACACCTCGCACCGGACCCTCGCCGAGGCCGTCGGGCTCTTCCAGGCGCTCGGCAAGGACGTCAGCGTCATCGGGGACGTGCCCGGCATGATCGTCGCCCGGACGGTGGCCCGGATCGTCGACCTGGCGCACGACGCCGTCGCCAAGGGCGTGGCCACCGAGGAGGACATCGACACCGCGATGCGGCTCGGCGTCAACTACCCCCTCGGCCCCTTCGAGTGGAGCCGCCGGCTCGGTCGCGGCTGGGCCTACGACCTCCTGGACGACCTGCACATGCGCGACCCCTCCGGACGGTACGCCCCGTCCCTCGCGCTCTACCGCCACGCGTACGCCTCCGAGAAGCGGGAGGGCACCTCATGACCACGGCCAGGCGCGACACGTACACCCCGGAGAGCCTGCTCTCCGTCGCCGTGCAGGTGTTCAACGAGCGCGGCTACGACGGCACCTCCATGGAGCACCTCTCCAAGGCCGCCGGCATCTCCAAGTCGTCGATCTACCACCATGTCTCGGGCAAGGAGGAGCTGCTGCGCCGGGCCGTCAGCCGGGCGCTGGACGGTCTCTTCGGGATCCTCGAGGAGGACCACGCGCGCGTGGGCCGTTCCGTGGAGCGGCTGGAGTACGTCGTGCGGCGCATGGTCGAGGTGCTCATCACCGAGCTGCCCTATGTGACGCTGCTGCTTCGGGTGCGCGGCAACACCGGCACCGAGCGGTGGGCGCTGGAGCGGCGCCGCGAGTTCGACCACCAGGTCGCCGAGCTGCTCAAGGCCGCCGCCGCCGACGGGGACGTACGCGGCGACATCGAGGTGCGGCTCGCGACACGGCTCGTCTTCGGGATGATCAACTCGATCGTGGAGTGGTACCGGCCCGAGGGGCGGGGCATGGGTGAGCGCGAAGTGGCCGACGCGGTCGTGCAGTTGGTCTTCTCGGGGCTGCGCACCGAGCACTGAGGGGCCGGATCGGACCGAGGCCCGCTCCTGTACGGCTCGTGGTCTGCCGGGTCTGCCTCGTCCACCTGGTCCGCCCGGTCAGCTGTCCGGTTCCAGATCCTCTTCCTCGAACACCAGCAGCGTGCGCGTGCTGAGCACTTCGGGGATCGCCTGGAGCCGGGTGAGGACCAGTTCGCGCAGGGCCCTGTTGTCGGGCGTGTGCACCAGGAGCAGGACGTCGAAGTCGCCGCCCACCAGAGCGATGTGGGAGGCGCCGGGGAGCAGGCGCAGCTGCTCGCGGACCGTGCGCCAGGAGTTCTGGACGATTTTCAGGTTGATGTACGCCGAGGTGCCCTGACCGGCGCGTTCATGGTTCACCCGGGCGCCGAAGCCGCGGATCACGCCGTCGTCGATGAGCCGGTTGATCCGTGCGTAGGCGTTGGCGCGGGAGACGTGCACATGCTCGGCGACCGACCGTATCGAGGCGCGGCCGTCCGATTGGAGTATCTGCAGGATGTCCCGGTCGATGGCGTCCAGGGGGCGAGGGGGCGGCAGGGCCGGGCCGTGCTCCGGTGGCTCGGCCATTTGTTCAGGTGCCATGTGCCCCCGCCTCTCTACCATGGACGTACTGCGTCCATCTCAGGTTGTGGAGAACCGTTTGTCCACAGCCCTGAGGCGCCTGTAGCCAAAATGTGCCGGCGACCGAACAATCGGTAGGTGAGGCGCATCACTCCCGTGGCGCGTCCGAAGCCGCTCCCACGAGGAGGTGCCGTCATGACGGTCATGGAGCAGCGGGGTGCCTACCGGCCGACCCCGCCGCCCGCCTGGCAGCCCCGTACCGATCCCGCTCCGCTGCTGCCCGATCCCCTGCCGTACCGCGTCCTCGGCACCGAGGCGGCCGCCAAGGCCGACCCGGAGCTGCTCGGTCGGCTGTACACCCAGCTGGTGCGCGGCCGCCGGTACAACGCGCAGGCGACGGCGCTCACCAAGCAGGGCCGCCTGGCCGTCTACCCCTCCAGCACCGGGCAGGAGGCCTGCCAGGTCGCCGCGGCGCTCGTCCTGGAGGAGCGCGACTGGCTCTTCCCCAGCTACCGCGACACGCTCGCGGCCGTCGCCCGCGGCGTCGACCCCGTCGAGGCCCTGACCCTGCTGCGCGGCGACTGGCACACCGGTTACGACCCCTACGAGCACCGGGTGGCCCCCCTGAGCACCCCGCTCGCCACCCAGTTGCCGCACGCGGTGGGGCTCGCCCACGCCGCCCGGCTCAAGGGCGACGACGTGGTCGCGCTCGCCCTGGTCGGCGACGGCGGCACCAGCGAGGGCGACTTCCACGAGGCGATGAACTTCGCCGCGGTGTGGCAGGCGCCGGTCGTCTTCCTGGTCCAGAACAACGGCTTCGCGATCTCCGTCCCGCTCGCCAAGCAGACCGCGGCGCCCTCCCTGGCGCACAAAGCGGTCGGCTACGGCATGCCGGGCCGACTGGTCGACGGGAACGACGCGGCGGCCGTGCACGAGGTCCTGGGCGAGGCCGTACGGCACGCCCGCGCGGGCGGCGGCCCCACCTTCGTCGAGGCGGTGACGTACCGCATCGACGCCCACACGAACGCCGATGACGCGACCCGCTACCGCGGCGACGCCGAGGTCGAGGCCTGGCAGGCGCACGACCCGGTCGTGCTGCTGGAGCGTGAGCTGACGCAGCGCGGCCTCCTCGACGAGGACGGGATACGGGCCGCGCGCGAGGACGCCGAGGCCATGGCGGCCGATCTGCGGGCGCGTATGAACCAGGACCCGGCGCTCGACCCCATGGATCTCTTCACCCATGTGTATGCCCAGCCCACCACCCAACTGATCGAACAGCAGGAGCAGTTGCGGGCGGAGCTGGACGCCGAGGCGGCCGGACCGGAAGGAGCCGGGCGATGACGACCGTTGCCCTCAAGCCGGCCACCATGGCGCAGGCCCTCACGCGCGCGATGCGCGACGCCATGGCGGCCGACCCGTCCGTGCACGTCATGGGCGAGGACGTCGGCACGCTCGGCGGTGTCTTCCGGGTCACGGACGGGCTCGCCAAGGAGTTCGGCGACGATCGCTGCACGGACACACCGCTCGCCGAGGCGGGCATCCTCGGCACGGCCGTCGGCATGGCGATGTACGGCCTCAGGCCGGTCGTGGAGATGCAGTTCGACGCCTTCGCCTACCCCGCCTTCGAGCAGCTGGTCAGCCATGTCTCGCGGATGCGCAACCGCACTCGCGGCGCGATGCCGCTGCCCCTGACGATCCGGGTCCCCTACGGGGGAGGCATCGGCGGCGTCGAGCACCACAGCGACTCCTCCGAGGCCTACTACATGGCGACCCCGGGCCTGCATGTCGTCACGCCCGCGACGGTCGCCGACGCCTATGGGCTGCTGCGCGCCGCCATCGCCTCCGACGACCCCGTCGTCTTCCTCGAACCCAAGCGGCTGTACTGGTCGAAGGCCTCCTGGAACCCCGACGAGCCCGACACGGTGGAGCCGATAGGCCGTGCCGCGGTGCGGCGTTCGGGCCGCAGCGCGACGCTCATCACCTACGGGCCCTCGGTCTCCGTCTGTCTGGAGGCGGCCGAGGCGGCACGCGCCGAGGGCTGGGACCTGGAAGTCGTCGATCTGCGCTCCCTGGTGCCGTTCGACGACGAGACGGTGACCGCGTCCGTGCGCCGCACGGGCCGGGCCGTGGTGGTGCACGAGTCGACCGGCTTCGGCGGGCCGGGCGGGGAGATCGCCGCGCGGGTGACCGAGCGCTGCTTCCATTATTTGGAGGCGCCGGTGCTGCGCGTGGCCGGATTCGACATCCCCTACCCGCCGCCGATGCTGGAGCGGCACCACCTGCCCGGCGTCGACCGGATCCTGGACGCCGTGGGGCGCCTGCAATGGGAGGCGGGGAGCTGATGGCCCAGGTGTTCGAGTTCAGGCTGCCCGACCTCGGGGAGGGGCTGACCGAGGCGGAGATCGTCCGCTGGCTGGTGAAGGTCGGGGACGTCGTCGCGGTCGACCAGCCGGTCGTCGAGGTCGAGACGGCCAAGGCCATGGTCGAGGTGCCCTGCCCCTACCAGGGCGTGGTCACGGCCCGCTTCGGCGAGGAGGGCACGGAACTCCCGGTCGGCGCACCGCTGTTGACGGTCGCCGTGGGTGCCCCCGCGGACGACGGCGAGGAATCGTCCGGGAACGTGCTGGTCGGGTACGGCACCTCGGCGGCTCCCGCCCGGCGCCGCCGCGTCCGGCCGCCCCAGCCCGGCGCCCGCCCCGCGGACCGAGCCTCGCGGGCGGTGGATTCCCTGGCCGCGGCTGCTCCGCTCCCGGCCGCCGCCGGACCCGCGCCCGCCACCCGGGCATCGGCGCTTCCCACGGGCTCCGCCGCCCTGACCCGGGTGGCTTCGGCCACGGCGGTCGCGGCCCCCGACCACCGCGCGGACGGCCACCGGCATCCCGACGGTCCCATCCCGGTGATCTCCCCGCTCGTCCGCAGGCTCGCCCGCGACAACGGGCTCGATCTGCGGCAGTTGACGGGCTCCGGGCCCGACGGGCTGATCCTGCGGGCGGACGTGGAGGACGCCCTGAGGGTGGCTGCGGCCCGCGGCGGTGCGACGAGGACCACGGCGGTCGCGGCCGGCTCCCCGGTTCCCGCCGGATCCGCTCCCGCCGCGCCCGCACCCGCAGCGGCAGGCGCGGCGACCACCTCCGGCACCCGGATCCCCCTCAAGGGCGTCCGCGGGGCCGTCGCCGACAAGCTCTCCCGGAGCCGGCGTGAGATCCCCGACGCGACCTGCTGGGTGGACGCCGACGCCACGGAACTGATGCGCGCGCGGACGGCCATGAACGCGGCGGGAGGCTCCAAGATCGCCCTGATCGCCCTGCTGGCCCGCATCTGCACCGCCGCGCTCGCCCGGTTCCCCGAGCTGAACTCCACCGTGGACCTGGAGGCCCGGGAGATCGTCCGGCTCGACCAGGTGCACCTCGGGTTCGCCGCCCAGACCGAACGGGGACTCGTCGTCCCCGTCGTGCGGGACGCGCACGCACGGGACGCCGAGTCGCTCACCGCGGAGTTCGCCCGGCTGACCGAGGCGGCCCGCGCCGGCACGCTCACCCCCGGGGAACTCACCGGCGGGACCTTCACGCTGAACAACTACGGAGTGTTCGGCGTCGACGGTTCGACACCGATCATCAACCACCCGGAGGCGGCCATGCTCGGCGTCGGCCGGATCGTCCCCAAGCCGTGGGTGCACGAGGGCGAGCTGGCGGTGCGGCAGGTCGTGCAGATCTCGCTCACCTTCGACCACCGGGTGTGCGACGGCGGCACGGCGGGCGGATTCCTGCGGTACGTGGCGGACTGCGTGGAACAGCCGGCGGTGCTGCTGCGCACGCTCTGAGGCGGGTCCCGGCACATCGGCCGTGAAACCGTGAGCAAGTTCCCGCACCCGGCCGATGTGCGGGGGTGTCACTGATCGAAGCGGCGCCCATACTCGGGAACATGACCGAGTACGAGCCCTCGGGCGACCCGGGCGCCGATGTGTACGACGCCGTCGTCCTGGCCGGCGGCGCCGCCCGGCGGCTCGGCGGGGCCGACAAGCCGGGTGTGCGCGTCGGCGGACGGGCGCTGCTCGACCGCGTCCTGGGGGCCTGCGCCGGCGCGGCCACCACGGTGGTCGTCGCCGGCCCCCGGCCCACCGCGTACCCCGTGCTCTGGGCCCGCGAGGAGCCACCGGGCGCCGGCCCCGTCGCCGCGCTCGACGCGGGGCTGCGACGCACCACGGCCCCGTGTGTGGTGGTGCTCTCCGCCGATCTGCCGTTCCTGGAGACGGGGACGGTACGACGGCTGCTGGCCGCGTTGCGGGCGAGCGGCGCCGAAGGGGCGGTGCTCACCGACCCCGAGGGGCGCGACCAGCCCCTCGTCGCCGCCTACCGGAGCGCGGCACTGCACCGCGAACTCGCACGGCTGGCCGCGGAACAGGGCCCTCCCGGCACACCGGGACTCCCCCGTCCGCCAGAACCCGGCGATCCCTCGGAACTCCCCGCGCGCCCCGGTCTTGCCGGGCTTCCGCTGCGGCGGCTGGTCGCCGGGCTCGGCCTCACCCGTGTCGCCGACCCCGTCGCGTCCTTCGACTGCGACACCTGGGACGACATCGCCGCCGCCCGATCACGAATCAGGGAGCATGGGCACGTGTTGGATGAATGGATTTCCGCAGTCAAGGACGAACTGGGCATCGACCTCGACGTCGACACCGGCGTCCTCCTCGACCTCGCTCGCGACGCCGCGCACGGAGTGGCCCGGCCCGCGGCCCCGCTGACGACGTTCCTCGTCGGCTACGCCGCCGCGCAGGCGCAGGGAGGCCCCGAAGCGGTCGCCGAGGCCGCCCGCAAGGCCGCCGCCCTGGCCCTGCGCTGGGCGGACGAGGAGGCCGCCGAGGCCAAGCCGGACGCCGGATGAGAGGGAGAGGCGTCCGGGGAGGCCCGGACACCGACGAACGGTATGTGGAGGAGGCTCTGGCCGTGGTCGACGACAGCGGCGGGCGCGGCCGTCCGGGCGAGGTCCGCTCCGCCCGCCCGGCCGAGCAGCGGCACGACCCGGAACAGCACGACCGGGACCTCGACGAGGCCCTCGCCCTGGTACGGGACCTCGGCCCGCGCGACGGCCGGTCCGATCCGCGTACGCCCGGAACCGGACCCAGCACCCCCCGGCATTCCGGCGCCCGCGACGGGGGCCAGGACGGCTCGGCAGCCTCGTCCGAGCACCACCCGGGCCACCAGGCCACGCCCTGGCCCGAGGCCCGTGCAGTCGCCGCGCGCGCTGCCCGTTCCGTGCCCCGCCGCGACCCGATCGACGTGCTCCTCGACGCCGCCCTCGGCCTGGTTCTCGCCGACCCCCTCACCGCGCTGACCGACCTCCCCTCCTTCAACACCTCCGCCATGGACGGCTGGGCGGTCGCGGGCCCCGGCCCCTGGGACGTACGGGAGGAGGGAGTCCTCGCCGGGCACACGGAGCCCGCTCCCCTCGAGGACGGGGAGGCCGTGCGGATCGCCACCGGTGCGCGCATCCCTCCGGACACCACCGCGGTACTGCGCAGCGAACACGGGCGTACGGACGACAAGGGCCGGCTGCACGCCGCCCTGCCCCCGGCTCTCGGCTCCGCGCGGACCGGGGGCACTCCCACGGTCGCGCACGGCCAGGACATCCGGCCGCGCGGCCAGGAGTGCCACGCGGGCGACCAGTTGCTCCCCCCGGGGGCCCTGATCACCCCGGCCGTGCTCGGGCTCGCCGCGGCCGCCGGGTACGACACGCTGTCTGTGTGGCCCCGCCCCCGGGTCGAAGTTCTGGTCCTGGGAGACGAGTTGCTCACCGAGGGGCCGCCCAGGGACGGTCTGATCCGGGATGCGCTCGGCCCGATGCTGCCGCCCTGGCTGCGTGCGCTCGGCGCGGACGTGGTGGCCGTTCGCCGACTCGGCGACGACGCCGAGGCCCTGCACCGGGCGGTCACCTCCTCGACGGCCGACATGGTCGTCACGACCGGGGGGACGGCCGGGGGACCCGTCGACCATGTCCACCCCACCCTGCGCCGCATGGACGCCGAACTCCTCGTGGACGGCGTGGAGGTGCGTCCGGGACATCCCATGCTCCTGGCCCGCACCCGGGACGACCAGCACCTCGTCGGGCTGCCCGGCAACCCCCTCGCGGCCGTCTCCGGCCTGCTCACCCTCGCCGAGCCCCTGCTGCGCGGCCTGACGGGGCGTGTGGCCCCCGAGCCGTACACGCTGCCCCTGAAGGGCTCCACCCACGGTCACCCGTATGACACCCGGCTCGTCCCCGTCGCCGTTCGTGCCGACCATGCGGTGCCGCTGCACTACAACGGTCCGGCCATGCTGCGCGGCATCGCCGCCGCGGACGCCTTGGCGGTCGTACCGCCCGGGGGTGCCCAGCCCGGTCAGGAGCTGGAACTGCTGGACCTGCCCTGGGTGTGGGCGCAGTGATCCGGAACCGGGGGAGATGGGGAGTGTTTCACGTGAAACATCGGAATCCGGCGCCCTTGCACCGCCCCGACGGGGCGCAACCCTGCCCCACCTGAGGCATCTCTCGTCCGCCACCGGGAACTGCTCGACGGGGCGGCCGACCGCCAGGAGTAGCGTCCCTCTCATGTACGCGATCACGATTCCTGAACCCGGTGGGCCCGAGGCGCTGGTGTGGGCGGAGGTCCCCGACCCCGTACCCGCCGAGGGAGAGGTGCTGGTCGAGGTGGCGGCCAGCGCCGTCAACCGCGCCGACCTCCTCCAGCGTGCGGGCCACTACAACCCGCCGCCCGGTGCCTCCCCGTACCCCGGACTCGAGTGCTCCGGCCGGATCGCCGCCCTCGGTCCCGGTGTCTCCGGATGGGCCGTCGGTGACGAGGTGTGCGCACTGCTCGCGGGCGGTGGCTATGCCGAGAAGGTCGCGGTCCCGGCCGGACAGCTGCTGCCGGTGCCGAAGGGCCTGGAACTGCGTCAGGCGGCCGCGCTGCCGGAGGTGACCTGCACGGTCTGGTCGAATGTGTTCATGGTCGCCCATCTCCGTCCGGGTGAGACGCTGCTTGTGCACGGCGGCACCAGCGGTATCGGGACGATGGCGATTCAGCTGGCCAAGGCGGTGGGCGCGAAGGTGGCGGTCACGGCGGGCAGCAAGGAGAAGCTGGAGCGCTGCGCCGAACTGGGCGCGGACGTGCTGATCAACTATCGCGAGCAGGACTTCGTGGAGGAGGTCCGGCAGGCCACGGCCGGGGCGGGTGCGGACGTCATCCTCGACAACATGGGTGCCAAGTACCTGAACCGCAATGTCCAGGCCCTCGCGCTGAACGGCCGGCTGGCGATCATCGGCATGCAGGGCGGTGTGCAGGGCGAACTGGACATCAACGCTCTGCTGCGGAAGCAGGCGGCGATCACCGCGACCTCGCTCCGAGCGCGCCCGCTGGGGGAGAAGGCGGCGATCGTGGCAGCGGTGCGGGAACACGTCTGGCCGCTGATCTCCTCGGGCCATGTGCGTCCGGTCATCGACCGCGAGATCCCGATGAGCGACGCGGCCGAGGCCCACCGGGTGCTGGACGAGAGCGGTCACATCGGAAAGGTGCTGCTGGTCAAGCCCTGAGGGATGGCCGGTTCGGCACCGGCGAGGGACGGTGGCCTGGTCACTCCCGGCGCAGGCGCAGACCGAGCAGCGCGATCGCCAGGCCGAGGCCGATGAGCATCAGGCCGCTGCCGAGGGGAAGGACCTCGACCATCGGTCTCGGCGCGGCGGCCTGCTGAGCGGGCAGCGCGGAGGCCTGGGCGGAGGTCTGGGAAGGGGCGGGCAGGGTTCCCGGGGGGACGGCCGCACCGAGGGAGGCCCCCGCGTCCGCGCTGGAGTCCTCCGTGTCGGGTTCCGTCGAGGTCGTGGCGCCCTCTTCGTCCGGTGCCGTCTCGGCGGGGTCCGTGTACGCGCCGTCGCCCTCGTCCTCCCCCGGCTCGGTGCCGGTCTCTCCGGGCTGTACCCGCCCCTCACCGGCCCAGTTGCCGGGCCGGGAGGGGTCGGCCGAGGGCTGGGAGGGAGAGGACGAGGGGGACGGGAGCGAGAGCGGAGCGGCGGGGTGAGGGGGTGGAGCGGTCACCGGGTACCCCAGCGCCGCCGTCCCGGGGGGTGACATGGATGACGGGGGGCCCGCGGCCGCTGCGGGGGACGCCGCGGTCGTTCCCGAGGGCAGGGGCTGAACGGAGTACGAGCCGGTCCGGTCGTCGTGTGCGGGCCGTATCCCGAAGCCGGGCGATATGACGTATGCGGCGGCTATCCCGTACGCGGTGAGGACGGCGGTCGTCGTCAGGACCGGTGGCAGGACGGCGGCGCGGAGTGTGCGGAACGTGGACGGCGTACGCAGCCATGGAGTCACGCGCGTGACCCCCTCCCGTGCTCGGAGGGCAAGATCAACGGAACCAGCGTCACACGGCCCCCCGTGTCCGGCATCTCGACCGCCCGCCGCTCAGTCGCCCCCGGTCCCGGCCCCGCCCGGCCCCGGCGAGTGCGGCCGGCGCCTGTCCGGTGGCGTTCGGAGGGTGGATCACCCTTCACCGAGGGCACATGGCTGATGTCGTGTACGGGTACGAGAGAATGGCCGCATGGAGATGCCGAGGAACGACAGGTCGTCGGAGAACCCCCAGAAGATCCTGGTCGTAGGCCAGGACGGAATGGCTCTCGGCGGCACCGGAGACGATGACTCCCGCGAGATCCCGGTGACGGAGCAGGTGGAGCAGCCGGCGAAGGTCATGCGGATCGGCAGCATGATCAAGCAGCTGCTGGAGGAGGTGCGCGCCGCTCCTCTGGACGAGGCGAGCCGACAGCGTCTGAAGGAGATCCACGCCAGCTCGGTGAAGGAGCTGGAGGACGGTCTCGCTCCCGAGCTAGTCGAGGAGCTCGAGCGGCTCTCCCTGCCCTTCACGGACGAGGCGATCCCGAGCGACGCGGAACTGCGCATCGCGCAGGCACAGCTGGTGGGCTGGCTGGAGGGCCTCTTCCACGGGATCCAGACCACGCTGTTCGCCCAGCAGATGGCGGCGCGGGCCCAGCTGGAGCAGATGCGCCGCGCCCTCCCGCCCGGCGTCGGCTCCCCCGACGGCGAGGAGGACCTCCGCACGGGCGGCCGTGCGGGCGGCCCGTACCTGTGATCCCGGCCGTGCGGGCCGGTCGAGCCCGGCCGCACGAGTCCCCGACCCCGTTCATGAGAAGGGTCCGGCACCACGACGGTGCCGGGCCCTTTGCACTGTGCCAGGAGCGGCGGCCCGCAACGTGCCCGACGACGACAGGCGGTGTTCGCGCGCGTGAGTTTCGCCACGGACGCCGCCTCGCGGCGGAACTGCCCCTGGGCGGCCCGTTCGCGACCCCGGCCCGGTGTGAAGTGTCCTGATCGGAATCTGGCAATCCGGCACCGCGTCCTGTAGGAGACGCATCGAAGCCCTGGCTCCCGCCGGGCGAGGCGCGTGGCTGTCGCCGGCCGCCGACCGGGGGATCGCCCCGCACACCGGCCTGGTGCGCCGTCGTGGCGCATGCCCGGCCCGGGTCCCGTGGTCCCCCCTCGTGCGCGCCGGCGGCGGCTCGCCGTGCTCCCGCCCTCCGCGATCGACAGGCGTGCCGTCGCCGATCCGGAGCGGTTGCTCCGTGATCGACGGATCTCTTCCGGCCATGTCTGTCCGGTGGCACCGACATGCCCGGCCCGGTGCCCGTTCGTGACCGTACGCGCAAGAAGCATCGCGTAAGCGTTACGGGGGTCGTACGGCCTGTGGACGGAATTTGCACATGGGACCGGGCACACGGTTTGATGACCGGTCCGTCTCGGATGCATCTCGGACCGGGGCCTTGCGCGGAGCCTGTAGCGTGGCCCGTCGGAGACCGTAACAACCACCGCGCAGACCGCGGGCAGAAACGACGGCGAGGACTGATGGCACAGACGCAGCGCGCCCAGGGCCCGTCCGACCCCGAGGCGACTGGCGGCGGGATGTCAGACGCGCCGGAGAACTGGGGCAACGGCGGGCTTGTCGGGGACGGCCGGTACCGGCTGACGCGCAGACTCGGCCGGGGTGGCATGGCCGAGGTGTTCGCGGCCGAGGACGTGCGCCTCGGGCGGACGGTGGCGGTCAAGCTGCTCCGGGCCGACCTGGCCGAGGACCCGGTCTCCAAGGCCCGCTTCACGCGCGAGGCCCAGTCGGTGGCCGGCCTCAACCACCACGCGATCGTCGCCGTGTACGACTCCGGCGAGGACCACGTGGGCGGCCAGTCGGTGCCGTACATCGTGATGGAGCTGGTCGAGGGCCGTACCATCCGCGAACTGCTGCTCAACGCGGAGGCACCCGGACCCGAGCAGGCCCTGATCATCGTCTCGGGCGTCCTGGAGGCGCTCGCCTACTCGCACCAGCACGGCATCGTGCACCGCGACATCAAGCCGGCGAACGTCATCATCACCAACAACGGCGCCGTGAAGGTGATGGACTTCGGCATCGCGCGCGCCCTGCACGGGGCGTCCACGACGATGACGCAGACCGGCATGGTCATGGGCACGCCGCAGTACCTCTCCCCGGAGCAGGCGCTCGGCAAGGCCGTCGACTACCGCTCGGACCTGTACGCGACGGGCTGTCTGCTGTACGAACTGCTCGCGCTGCGGCCCCCGTTCGTCGGCGAGACCCCGCTGTCCGTGGTGTACCAGCACGTCCAGGACATCCCGGTGCCCCCATCCCAGCTCCCGGAGAGCGCCTCGCCGCCGGAGCTGGACGGGCTCGTGATGCGGTCCCTGGCGAAGGAGCCGGACGACCGCTTCCAGACCGCGGAGGAGATGCGCGGTCTGTCCCAGTACGCCCTGCAGATGCTGTACGACCAGGGCGGACACACCGGCACCTGGAACACCGGCCCGGTCGAGATGCACGAGGGCCGGCACACCCCCGCGGGAGGCTTCGCCGGTACGACGGTGATGCCGCACCCGGGTGAGTCCGGCACCACGCAGATTCCGCAGCCCATCCTGCCCACGGGGTACGGCTCCCGGGACGACGGCGGCTTCGAGGGGCACGGCAACCACGGCAGCGGACGCGGCAAGCTGTGGATCCTCGCGGTCCTCGCGATCATCGCCGTCGCGGCGGGCGTCGCGCTGGCGCTGCACAACACGGGCGGCAACGGCGGCGGAACGGGCACCACGCAGTCACCGGCCGCGACCCAGAGCAAGGACGACAAGCAGTCCGAGCAGACGCCGAGCGACGAGGCCACCGACACGTCCACGGACGGCAACTCGGACCCGGGCGCCGGCTCGGACTACACGCCCTCGTACAAGCCGTCGTACACCTACAGCGAGCAGCCGTCGACGCAGCCGTCGACGACGCCTGACCAGCCGAGCACCCCGCCCACCCAGTCGGCCCCCTCGAACCAGCCGACGGACACGCCCACGGGCGGCGGCGAGCCCTCGGACCCGACGGCGACCGGCGGTGGCGGGGACACCACGGGCGTGGGCGACCCGCAGGTGCCCTGACGGGCCCCAGGGCCTGACGGAGCCCGCCGGGACGTCACGGAAGGACCGGTGGGACGAGAGCAGGGCGACGGCCGCCGCGTGACCGGCTCCCGTCCGACGACACGAGGGGGGCCGCCCCGCGAAAACGGCCGCCACGCGCGCGTGGGACCCGGAGACGGGCTCCGCGCGCGCGTGTGCTTTCACGGGGCTCCACGCGCGCGTGCGGAGAAGAAGCCGGGCGCGGTCGGGGACGGGACGGAGCCCGCGCGAGCGGGGTGATCGTCACGCGACGACACCAGCACCACCTCAGAATGAGTCTTCCCGTGCTCCAGGTGAGCGGGATAACGTGCCGTTGTTCCGGCCCCCTGCAAGGCTGTGACCAGCATCTGTGCCCGACTTACTCGATTTACTTGGATATCCAAGTAAAATCCCAGGTCAGGAGGGGTTTCACAGAAATGTGGCGCACTGGGTAACGTGCCCTTTGCAGGGCGCTCGCCGGGGCACCTGTCACGTCTGTCTCGAACGCGTCGCACCCACCCCGTGCGTCCGTGCGCTGCAGGCGAGCCGCTCTCACCGGCCCCAAGCGGGCCGAGGGGATCCCCAGGCACCCGGCGAACCCGGGGGCCGGACCGACGGAGGAGCACACGTGACCGTGGAGAGCACTGCCGCGCGCAAGCCGCGACGCAGCGCCGGAAGCAAAGCCGGCACCACCGGCAGCAAGCGCACCACCCGCACCACGCCCAAGAAGGGTGCCGAGGCGGATCTCGTTCAGTTGCTGACGCCCGAGGGCGAGCGCGTCGAGAACCCGGAGTACGACCGGTATGTCGAGGGCATCACGCCCGAGCAGCTGCGCGGCCTCTATCGGGACATGGTGCTGACCCGACGCTTCGACGCGGAGGCCACCTCCCTGCAGCGCCAGGGAGAGCTGGGTCTGTGGGCCTCGCTGCTCGGCCAGGAGGCCGCCCAGATCGGTTCGGGCCGGGCCACCCGCGAGGACGACTACGTCTTCCCGACCTACCGCGAGCACGGCGTGGCCTGGTGCCGCGGGGTCGACCCCACCAACCTGCTCGGCATGTTCCGCGGTGTGAACAACGGCGGCTGGGATCCCAACAGCAACAACTTCCAGCTCTACACGATCGTCATCGGCTCGCAGACGCTGCACGCCACGGGCTACGCCATGGGCGTCGCCAAGGACGGGGCGGACTCGGCCGTGATCGCGTACTTCGGTGACGGCGCCTCCAGCCAGGGCGATGTCGCGGAGTCGTTCACGTTCGCGGCGGTCTACAACGCGCCGGTGGTGTTCTTCTGCCAGAACAACCAGTGGGCGATCTCCGAGCCGACCGAGAAGCAGACCCGTGTGCCGCTCTACCAGCGGGCGCAGGGCTTCGGCTTCCCGGGCGTGCGCGTGGACGGCAACGACGTGCTGGCCTGTCTCGCGGTCACGAAGTGGGCGCTGGAGCGGGCGCGCAACGGCGAGGGCCCGACCCTGGTCGAGGCGTTCACGTACCGCATGGGCGCGCACACGACCTCCGACGACCCGACCCGCTACCGACACGACGACGAGCGGGCCGCCTGGGAGGCGAAGGACCCGATCGCCCGCCTGCGGGCCTACCTCCTTGCCTCGAACCACGCGGACGAGGGATTCTTCGCGGAACTCGAGGCGGAGAGCGAAGCGTTGGGAAGGCGGGTGCGTGAAGCGGTCCGCGCCATGCCGGACCCGGACCACTTCGCCATCTTCGAGAACGTGTACGCGGACGGGCATGCGCTCGTCGACGAGGAGCGGGCCCAGTTCGCCGCCTACCAGGCGTCGTTCGCGGACGCTGAAGGGGGCAAGTGACATGGCCGAGAAGATGGCACTCGCCAAGGCGATCAACGAGTCGCTGCGCAAGGCCCTGGAGTCGGACCCCAAGGTCCTGGTGATGGGCGAGGACGTCGGCAAGCTCGGCGGTGTCTTCCGTGTCACCGACGGTCTGCAGAAGGACTTCGGCGAGGAGCGGGTCATCGACACCCCGCTCGCCGAGTCCGGCATCGTCGGCACGGCGATCGGCCTGGCCCTGCGCGGATACCGCCCGGTGGTGGAGATCCAGTTCGACGGCTTCGTCTTCCCGGCGTACGACCAGATCGTCACCCAGCTGGCGAAGATGCACGCCCGCTCCCTGGGCAAGGTCAAGCTGCCGGTCGTCGTCCGTATCCCCTACGGCGGCGGCATCGGTGCGGTCGAGCACCACAGCGAGTCCCCCGAGGCGCTGTTCGCGCATGTGGCCGGCCTGAAGATCGTCTCTCCGGCGAACGCGTCCGACGCGTACTGGATGATGCAGCAGGCGATCCAGAGCGACGACCCGGTGATCTTCTTCGAGCCCAAGCGGCGCTACTGGGACAAGTCCGAGGTGGACCCCGAGGCGATCCCGTACCCCCTGCACAAGGCGCGCGTGGTGCGTGAGGGCACGGATGTCACGCTGGCCGCCTACGGCCCGATGGTGAAGGTGTGCCAGGAGGCCGCCGTGGCCGCCCAGGAGGAGGGCCGGTCGCTGGAGGTCCTGGACCTGCGCTCGGTCTCGCCCCTGGACTTCGACTCCGTACAGGCGTCGGTGGAGAAGACCCGCCGCCTGGTGGTGGTGCACGAGGCGCCGGTGTTCTTCGGCTCCGGCGCGGAGATCGCGGCCCGGATCACGGAGCGGTGCTTCTACCACCTGGAGGCGCCCGTGCTGCGGGTCGGTGGCTATCACTCCCCGTATCCGCCGGCGCGGCTGGAGGAGGAGTACCTGCCGGGCCTGGACCGGGTGCTGGACGCCGTCGATCGCGTCCTGGCGTACTGAGGAGAGGGTCGTGACGACGATGACTGACGCGTCCGTGCGCGAGTTCAAGATGCCCGACGTGGGCGAGGGTCTCACCGAGGCCGAGATCCTCAAGTGGTACGTCCAGCCCGGCGACACGGTCACCGACGGGCAGGTCGTCTGCGAGGTGGAGACCGCCAAGGCGGCCGTGGAACTGCCCATCCCGTACGACGGGGTGGTCCGGGAACTGCGCTTCCCCGAGGGCACCACGGTGGACGTCGGCACGGCGATCATCGCGGTCGACGTGGCCGGGGCCGCCCCCGCCGCACCGACGCCGGCCGAGACGCCCTCGGTACCGGAGCCCGCGGTCGAGCAGCCCGTGGCGGAGGAGCCCAAGCCCGAGGGCCGCAAGCCGGTCCTCGTCGGGTACGGCGTCGCCGAGTCCTCCACCAAGCGCCGCCCGCGCAAGACGACCGCGGCCGTCGCCGAGGCCCCCGGCCTCGCGGCGGCGGCGCTCCAGGGCGAGCTGAACGGGCACGGCGGCAAGTCCCGCCCGCTGGCGAAGCCTCCGGTGCGCAAGCTGGCCAAGGATCTGGGTGTCGACCTCACGACGGTCATCCCCTCCGGCCCGGACGGGATCATCACCCGCGAGGACGTGCACGCGGCCGCGGCCCCCGCGCCCGTGGCGCCCGCCGTGGTGGTCCCCGCTCCGGCGGTGAAGCGCCCGGCCGCCCCGGCGCCCGTGGTGACGTACGACACCGCGCGGGAGACCCGTATCCCCGTCAAGGGCGTCCGCAAGGCCACCGCGCAGGCGATGGTCGGTTCCGCGTTCACCGCGCCGCACGTCACGGAGTTCGTCACGGTCGACGTGACCCGCACGATGAAGCTGGTCGAGGAGCTGAAGCAGGACAAGGACCTCCAGGGTCTGCGGGTCAACCCGCTCCTGCTGATCGCCAAGGCCCTGCTGGTCGCGATCAAGCGCAACCCCGACATCAACGCCTCCTGGGACGAGGCCAACCAGGAGATCGTGCGCAAGCACTATGTGAACCTCGGGATCGCGGCGGCCACCCCGCGCGGTCTGATCGTGCCGAACATCAAGGACGCGCACGACAAGACTCTTCCGCAGCTCGCGGAGGCCCTGGGTGAGCTGGTGGGGACGGCCCGCGAGGGCAAGACGTCCCCGGCGGCGATGCAGGGCGGCACGGTCACGATCACCAACGTCGGGGTGTTCGGTGTCGACACGGGCACGCCGATCCTCAACCCGGGCGAGTCGGCGATCCTCGCGATCGGCGCGATCAAGCTCCAGCCCTGGGTCCACAAGGGCAAGGTCAAGCCCCGCCAGGTCACGACCCTCGCGCTCAGCTTCGACCACCGCCTGGTGGACGGCGAGCTGGGCTCGAAGGTCCTCGCGGACGTGGCGGCCATCCTGGAGCAGCCGAAGCGGCTGATCACCTGGGGCTAGCCCCCGGGGCAGAGCACGACGAAGGGGCCGACCGCGGGATGCGGTCGGCCCCTTCGTCGTGGTGCGCGAGGATCAGACGGCGAAGCCGTAGTTCAGCAGCTTCTTCGCGTCGGCCGTGCGGTTGTCGATGGACGTCGACGCCAGGACCGTACCGATGATCGTCTTGCCGTTGCGGGTCGCGGCGAAGACCAGGCAGTACTTGGCCTCCGGGCCCGAGCCCGTCTTCACGCCGATGGCGCCGCTGTAGGTGCCGAGCAGCGGGTTGGTGTTGGTCCAGTTGTAGTAGCGGTAGCCACCGCTCTTGGTGGTGACCTTCTGCTGCGTCGACTTGGTGTCGACGACCGAGCGGAAGGTGGAGTTCTTCATCGCGTTGCTCGCGAGCTTCGTCAGGTCCCGCGGCGTGGAGAAGTTGTTGCCGTTGCCGATGCCGTCGAACGAGTCGAAGTGCGTCTTCGTCAGGCCGAGGCTCCGCGCGGTGCTGTTCATCTTGCCGATGAACGACTTCACGCGCGCGGCGCGGGTCGAGCCGGAACCGAACTTGTCCGCGAGCGCGTAGGCCGCGTCACAGCCGGAGGGCAGCATCAGCCCGTACAGCAGCTGACGGACGGTGACCTTGTCGCCGACGATCAGGTGAGCCTGGGAGGCGTTGTTCGCGACGACGTAGTCGCTGTAGGCCTTCTGGACCACGACCGTGGAGTTCAGGTTCAGGTTCGACTGGGACAGGACCACCTTGGCGGTCATGATCTTGGTGGTGGAGCCGGTGGACAGCTCCGTGTCGGCGGCCTTGGTGAACAGGCTCTTGCCGGTGCCGTTGTTCATCACGAACCCGCCCTTGGCGGTGATCGTGGGCTTCGTGACGGCCTGCGCGGGGGCCGCGGTGAGGGCGGCGGCGGTCAGCACGGCGCCGGTGGTGAACACTGCCGCGGCGGCTCGGCGAACTCGCGCGCCCTTAATGCCGGTAATCAAGTTGAACGCTCCGATTGCGTCTCTGATGCACTGTGTACATCCAAATGCCCCTGGCGAGCGGCCAGATGACAGGGCCGCTTCATAGTGAGACACGTAACTAGCACAGAAGGATGTGCGGTTGCCGGGACGAATGTGGAGCGGGTTCTGTCGGGTCCGCATCGTGGACGCGCATCGGCTTGCGTACCTGTTGTATCTATGATGTGCGCATGCCTTCAGCGCCGTCCGCCGCCCCCGCTCCCGAGAAGCCGTCCGCCAAACAGCCGCCTGCTGCCGACCGCGTGTACACGCACGTCAAACGGGGCGTCCTGGAGCGCCGTTACGAGGGCGGGACGCTGCTCACCGAGGGAGAGCTGGCCGAGGCGGTGGGGGTCTCCCGGACGCCGGTGCGCGAGGCGCTGCTGCGGCTGGAGGTCGAGGGGCTGATCAGGCTCTACCCGAAGAAGGGGGCCCTGGTCCTGCCCGTCTCCGCGCAGGAGATCGCGGACGTGGTGGAGACGCGTCAGCTGGTGGAGACGCACGCGGCCCGCAAGGCCGTGCCCGCCCCGCCCACCCTGATCCACCGTCTGGAAGAACTGCTCGCACGCCAGAAGGAGCAGGCCGCCGCCGAGGACCTGGCCGGGGCGGCGCTCACCGACCGCACCTTCCACGCCGAGATCGTGCGCAGCGGCGGCAACGAGATCCTCTCCCGTCTGTACGACCAGCTCCGCGACCGTCAGTTGCGGATGGGTGTGGCGGTCATGCACTCCCACCCCGACCGGATCGCCAAGACGCTCACCGAGCACGAGGAGATCCTCGACGCCCTGCGGTCCGGGGACGCCGAGGCGGCCGTCGAGGTCGTCCATCGGCACGTCAGCTGGTTCTCCCACCTGGCGCGGGGTGAGGTGCGATGAGCTTCCGTTCCCTGAACTCCCGTTCGGTCTCCCTGCCCGGGGACCCGCCGGGCGGCCGTCGTGCGGTCGGGGTGTGGGCCATCGGTGTCGCGGTCTACTTCGTCGCTGTGATCTTCCGCACATCCCTGGGGGTGGCCGGACTCGATGCCGCGGACCGTTTCCATGTGAACGCGTCCGCCCTGTCCACCTTCTCGATCCTCCAGCTCCTCGTGTACGCGGGCATGCAGATACCCGTCGGCCTGCTGGTGGACCGGCTCGGCACCAAGAAGGTGCTGACCATGGGCGTCGTGCTCTTCACGGCCGGCCAGGTGGGGTTCGCGTTCTCCCCGTCGTACGGCACGGCGCTCGCCTCCCGCGCACTGCTCGGCTGCGGTGACGCCCTGACGTTCATCAGCGTGCTGCGCCTCGGCACCCGCTGGTTCCCGGCCCGCCGCGGTCCGCTGATCGCGCAGCTCGCCGGTCTGGTGGGCATGGCGGGCAACCTGGTCTCGACGCTCGTGCTGGCGCGGCTGCTGCACGGGATCGGCTGGACGGCCGCGTTCGGTGGCAGCGCGCTCGCCGGGGTCGTCGTCCTCGCCCTGCTCCTCCTGTTCCTGAAGGACCACCCCGAGGGCTTCGAGCCGGAGCCGTTCCCGCACCACGGGTCGGCGTACGTACGACGGCAGATCGCGGCGTCCTGGCGGGAACCCGGCACCCGCCTCGGTATGTGGGTGCACTTCACGACCCAGTTCCCGGCGATGGTGTTCCTGCTGCTGTGGGGCCTGCCGTTCCTGGTCCAGGCGCAGGGCCTGTCACGGGCGGCGGCCGGGGAGCTGCTCACGCTCGTGGTGCTGTCGAACATGGTCGTCGGCCTGGTCTACGGGCAGATCGTCGCCCGGCACCACCGGGCCCGGCTGCCGCTGGCGCTCGGCACGGTCGGGGCGACGGCGCTGCTGTGGGCGGCCACGCTGTACTGCCCGGGCCCGCACGCACCTATGTGGCTGCTGGTCATGCTGTGCGCGGTGCTCGGGGCCTGCGGCCCGGCCTCGATGCTCGGCTTCGACTTCGCGCGTCCGGCGAACCCACCGGAGCGTCAGGGCACGGCCTCCGGCATCACCAACATGGGCGGTTTCATCGCGTCCATGACCACGCTGCTGGCGATCGGCGTGCTGCTGGACACGACCGGCGACGACTACACCGTGGCGTTCTCCGCCGTGTTCGTGCTGCAGGCGCTGGGGCTGAGCCAGATCCTGCGGCTGCGCGGAAAGGCGGCGCGCAGGGAGCAGGAGCGGCTGGTGGCCAGCCGGGTGGAGACGGTGCACGTGCCGGCCTAGGTCCCGCGCGGCCGCCCGGCACGCCCGGGCGTCAGCGCCGCGGGGGCTCCAGGCCCAGCACCCGGTCCTTCAGCGCCGGGAACTGCTCTCGGGTGGACGCGACCTTCCCCGGGTCGAACTCCACCGTGAGGATCTCCTCGTCGGCGCCGGCCTCCGCGAGGACCTCGCCCCACGGATCCACCACGATCGAGTGACCCGCCTGCGGAACCCCCGCGTGCGTCCCGGCCGTTCCACAGGCAAGGACGTACGCCTGGTTCTCGATCGCCCGCGCCTGGGCCAGCAGCGTCCAGTGGGACCGGCGGCGCTCCGGCCAGCCCGCCGGGATCACCAGCGTCTCGGCCCCCCCGGCCACGAGTGAGCGGAACAGCTCGGGGAAGCGGAGGTCGTAGCAGGTGGCCACGCCGACGGTCGTCTCCGGCAGGCGCACGGTCACCAGCTCGCTTCCCGCGCCCATCAGCACCGCCTCGCCCTTGTCGAAGCCGAAGCGGTGGATCTTGCGGTAGGCGGCGGCCAGTTCACCGGAGGGGGAGAAGATGAGAGACGTGTTGTAGAGGGGGCCCTCGGGGTCGCGTTCGGGGATCGAGCCGGCGTGCAGCCACACGCCCGCGTCGCTCGCCGCCTTCGCCATCGCCTCGTGGGTGGGCCCGTCGAGCGGTTCGGCCTCGGTCCCGAACTCCTCGTAGGCGAACGCGCCGGTGGTCCACAGCTCGGGCAGCACCACGAGGTCGGCTCCGGCTTGATCTCGTACCAGGGAGGCGGCCCGTCGTCGGCGTGACTCGGCCGATTCGTCCTCGTCTACCCGGATCTGGATCAGGGAGGCGCGCACACTACCACCGTCCTGGCATTCGAGGGTTCTCTTCAGGCCTACGATCGTCACACGAAAGCACTGCCGGGGTGCCTCACAGGAGCGTAACTTAACGTCCCAAGACACCCGCCGACAGTCGCCTCCCGTCGACACCGCTGTCAACCGCCCGCGCACCGACCGCCCGAGGGGTCCCGTTCCGTGAGTCTGCATCCCACCCTCCAGCCCTACGCCGACGCCTGGACCCACTCGATCGAAGCGATATCGGAGCTGGTGCAGCCACTCGTGGAGGGCGAGTGGAACCGGCGGACGCCCTGCCCCGCCTGGTCGGTGCGGGACGTGGTCTCCCACGTCATCGGCATGGACTGCGAGATGCTCGGCGACCCCCGCCCGATCCACACGCTCCCGCGCGACCTCTTCCACGTCACGAACGAGCACCAGCGGTACACGGAGATGCAGGTCGACGTCCGCCGCCACCACACGGCGCCCGAGATGACGTCCGAGCTGGAGTACACGATCATCCGCCGCAACCGCCAGCTGCGGAACGAGTCGCGGGACCCGGGTACCAAGGTGCGGGGCCCGTTCGGCATCGAGCAGACGCTCGAGGAGGCCATGCGGTACCGCGCGTTCGACGTCTGGGTGCACGAGCAGGACCTGCGGACGGCGCTGGGGCGCCCGGGGAACCTGGACTCGCCGGGCGCGCTGATCACCCGGGACGAGCTGCTGGCCGCGCTGCCGAAGGTGGTGGCCGAGAGCGCCGGGGCGCCCGCCGGTTCGGCGATCGTCTTCGACGTCCACGGCCCCGTCGAGTTCATGCGCACGGTCCGCGTCGACGCGGAGGGGCGCGGCACGATCGACGGCACGCCCTCGCTGGGCCCGGCGGTGTCGCTCACGCTGGACTGGGAGACGTACGTCCGTCTCGCCTGCGGCCGCGTCACCGCGGACGTCGTGGCGGACCGCATCAAGGCGGAGGGCGACCCGGAACTGACGGCGGCGATCCTGCTGGCGTTCGCGGTCACCAAGTAGCGGACCGGGACCGGACCGGCGGATCGCGCCGCGCCGCGGGGGGCGCGGTGCGGAAGGCGCGCGCCCCTGCCGCCGTGGGCCGTTCAGTCCTCCTCCCGCTCCTTGTCCGCCAGATGGATCACACACACGGCCACCGCGATCAGCAGCGCCGGATCCGCGTCCTCGCGCACGATGTCCACGCCGTACGTCTCGCGGAGGGTCAGCCAGCGGCGGGAGATCTGCGCCAGCAGCTCCTCCTCGTACTCGACGGCGAACTCGCGGTCGAGGATCTTGCCGCTGACGTCGAGTTCCGTGCCGTCCGCCAGCGAGACGCGGTAGTGGTTGCGCAGCAGGGACAGACGCTTGCGCCTGATCCGGGCGAGCGGTTCGCCGTCGCGCTCGATGACCATCGTGTCGCGCAGGGCGAACATCTTCTGGTGGATGTCGATCAGGACGCGCCCCTGCGTGTCCTTCAGCTCGAATGTGTCCCGCAGCCGCATCGCCTTGCCGTCGACCAGGAACACCTTGTTGCCGTGCTGGTCCTCGATCCAGTAGTCGTCACCGAAGCCGAGGAGCCGGTCGCGTACGAGGAATCTCATACGAAGAGGGCTTCCCCCGCGGCGGGTCCGAAACGCCGCCGGTAGGCCGACGGACTGAGCCCGGTGTCGCGCCGCAGCCGCGCCCGCAGATTGGCGGCGGTGCCGAGGCCGCTGCGGGCGGCGACCACGTCCAGCCGCTCCTCCCCGCGCTCGATCAGCCGGCACGCGAGGGCGACCCGCTCCCCGGTCAGCCAGGCGAGCGGCGTGGTGCCCAGCTGGCTGCGGAAGCGCCGATGCAGGGTGGCGGGGCTCACCGCGGCGCGTGCCGCGAGGCCGGCGACCGTGAGTGGTTCGTCCAGGCGCTCCTGTGCCCAGGCCAGCAGCGGGGCGAGCGACTCGTCGGGCACCGTGGGCACCGGGCGTTCCACGAACTGCCGCTGCCCGCCGTCGCGGTGCGCCGCGAACACCAGCCGCCGGGACACGGCGTTGGCGATCTCGGCGCCATGGTCGCGGCGGACGACATGCAGCCCCAGATCGAGCGCGGAGGCGCTGCCGGAGGCGGTGAGAATGTCGCCGTCGTCCACGAACAGCACGTCCGGCTCCAGCCTGACCTGCGCAAAACGTGCCCGGAACGCGTCCGCCCACATCCAGTGGCAGGCCGCCCGCCGCCCGTCGAGCAGCCCGGCCTCCGCGAGGGTGAACGCACCGGAGCAGAAGCCGACCAGCCGTGCGCCTCGCGCATGCGCCCGGCGAACTGCCCGCAGGACCTCCGGGGAGCGCGGGGTGTCGGTGTCGGGCCGGTTCGGCACGATCAACGTGTCGGCCTCGTCGGCCGCGTCCAGCTCCGCCACGTCGGTGAGCGTGAAGAAGCCGTCCCGCATCCGGGTGCGGGGCGCGGCGGCGCAGAGCCGGAAG
Organism: Streptomyces sp. NPDC002573; assembly: GCF_042889625.1. Taxonomy (NCBI): domain Bacteria; kingdom Bacillati; phylum Actinomycetota; class Actinomycetes; order Kitasatosporales; family Streptomycetaceae; genus Streptomyces; species Streptomyces sp. NPDC002573. The sequence goes on from NZ_JBIARC010000010.1 coordinate 47,547, forward strand.
TCGTACAGCTCCCGGCCGAGTTCGGGCCGCGGCAGTCCGAAGACCTCGATGGCGCAGCTCATCTCGAAGGGGTTCGAGTTCTCGTCCACGACGAGGACCACGCGATGGGTGGGGCGCGGCTGAGAGGATCCTTGCGGCATATGCGATTCCTAGCACTCGCCTGCCCCTGACGGCACCCCGCACGATGGCCCCATGGAATCCCAGGAACCCCGGCAGCACCCGGAGCCCGTCGCCCTCGCCGCGGCCCTCGCCTCCTTCTCCGAGCTGTGGAGCCCGCGCATCGTCACCACCGTCAACGACTACGACGTGCGCGTCGCCAAGGTCGAGGGCGAGCATCTGTGGCACACACACGACCACACCGACGAGTTCTTCCTCGTCCTGGACGGCGAACTGCGCATCGCGCTGCGGGAGCCGGCCGGCGAGCGCACGGTCACCCTCTCCCGGGGCTCGGTCTTCACCGTCCCGCGCGGCACCGAGCACAAGCCCTCCGCGCCGGCCGGAGCATCGATCCTGCTGTTCGAGCCCACCGGCACGATGACAGTCGGCGACCGCCACGAGGAGGTCCCGGACCACGTCGACGCGACGACGGGGCACCGGCTCGCCTGAGGGGGCGGCACCGGACGTCGCGCCGGACGCGGACGAGTCCCCCGCCGCCGGCGGGGGACTCGCGCACGGACCGTTCGGAAGGCCGGACTACCGGTAGCCGTCCCGGGTGTCCCGCATGTCCCGTCTGTCGCGCAGGTCCTCGTCGTCCTCGTCCCACGACGAACGGTTGTCGTCGCGCTCCCGGCGCAGGCCGGCGCCCTCCACATCGCCGTCCGCCCGGCCGGACCCGCTCATGTCAGGGTCGCGCCGGCTCCGGTCGCGCCTGTCCTCACCGGTGATCTCCCCGTGCTCGCGCTCACGGTCCCGTCGGCGGGTCTGGTCGTCGATGTCTCGTGGCATGGAACTGCTCCCTTGCGATGGGCCCCCCTGTCTGCGACGAGCATCTCCCCGTGACGGCATGTGCGCATCCCGTACGTGTACGGACCGTCACCGCGTTGTCCACAGGTTCGGTTCCGTACCGGGCTCCGTGCGCCGACACGGCCGCGCCGTCATCGGGTTCCGTCGGGCCGGAGAAGCCGGTGTTCCGCGCCCGTACGAGGGGCGTCCGCAGGGGCAGGGCCGACCGGTACCAGGCCCGCGCGGCGCCCGCCCGCTCCGCGTTCGTGCCCGTCCGCAGACACCCCAGCAGCGCGGTTCGGACGCGTCCGTGTCCGAAGGCATTCAGAGCCGGCTCGATGAACTGACGGCTCCGTACGTTCCGGCAGTGCCATGAACACCTGCGGCGCCCGAGCCGTCCCACCGGCAGTCGTCTCGTTCCCGTCTCCGGCCAACCGTCGCTCCCATGTCCCAGGGGGTGCCGCACGCGTGTGATCCGACGTTCATACCAGGATGGCAAGCTTGAAGCATGAACGATGCCGCCCCGGCGCCCACCCCGACGCCCCGCCGACGTGCCCGTGTCCGTGCCCCCGAGCTGATCGGCAAGGGCGGCTGGCTGAACACGGGTGGAAAGCAGTACACCCTCGCCGATCTGCGAGGACGTATCGTCGTCCTCGATTTCTGGACGTTCTGCTGCATCAACTGTCTGCACGTCCTGGACGAGCTGCGCGAGCTGGAGGAGAAGCACCGCGACACCGTGGTGATCATCGGCGTGCACTCGCCGAAGTTCGTCCACGAGGCGGAGCACGAGGCAGTCGTGGACGCCGTCGAGCGGTACGGGGTGGAGCACCCCGTCCTGGACGACCCGGAGCTCGCCACCTGGAAGCAGTACGCCGTCCGCGCCTGGCCGACGCTCGTCGTCATCGACCCCGAGGGATACGTGGTCGCCCAGCACGCGGGCGAGGGCCATGCCCACGCGATAGCGCGGCTCGTCGAGGAGCTGGAGGAGGAGCACGCGGCGAAGGGCACCCTGCGCCGTGGCGACGGCCCCTATGTGGCGCCGGAGCCGGAGCCCACGACCCTGCGCTTCCCGGGCAAGGCGCTCCTGCTGCCGGCCGGCACCTTCCTGGTCAGCGACACCACCCGGCACCGGCTGGTGGAGCTGGCGGCGGACGGCGAGACGGTGGTGCGGCGCATCGGATCGGGCCTGCGGGGCTTCTCGGACGGCCCGGCGGACGCGGCGGCCTTCAGCGAGCCGCAGGGTCTGGCGCTGCTGGACGAGGGCGCGGTGGTCGTCGCCGACACGGTGAACCACGCGTTGCGCCGCCTGGACCTGGCGACCGGGGAGGTCACCACGCTCGCGGGCACGGGTGCCCAGTGGTGGCAGGGGTCGCCCACCTCCGGTCCCGCCCGGGAGGTGGACCTCTCCTCGCCGTGGGACGTGGCGGTCTTCGGCGGCCGGGTGTGGATCGCCATGGCGGGCGTGCACCAGCTGTGGACGTACGACCCGGAGACGGCCACGGTCGCGGTGGCGGCGGGCACCACCAACGAGGGGCTGGTGGACGGCCCGGGAGCCGAGGCGTGGTTCGCGCAGCCGTCGGGTCTCGCGGTGTCGGCCGACGGGGAGCGTCTGTGGCTCGCGGACTCCGAGACGAGCGCCCTGCGCTGGGTGGACCGGGACGGCACGGTCCACACGGCGGTCGGCACGGGGCTGTTCGACTTCGGGCACCGGGACGGCGCGGCCGAACAGGCGCTGCTCCAGCACCCGTTGGGCGTGACCGCGCTGCCGGACGGTTCGGTGGCGGTCAGCGACACCTACAACCACGCGCTGCGGCGCTACGACCCGGCGACGGGCGAGGTGACGACGCTGGCGACGGACCTGCGGGAGCCGTCGGACGCGGTGCTCGCCGGTGAGGACATCGTGGTGGTGGAGTCGGCCCGCCACCGGCTGACCCGGCTGCGGCTGCCCGAGGAGGCGGTGCAGGTCGCCTCGGTCGCCCATCGCACCCAGCGCGCGGCGACCGACGTGGCGCCCGGCAGGCTCCGGCTGGACGTCGTCTTCCAGGCCCCGGCCGGACAGAAGCTGGACACGCGCTACGGCCCCTCGACCCGTCTGCTGGTGTCCTCGGCCCCGCCCGAGCTGCTGCTCCAGGGCGAGGGAGCCGGTACGGATCTCGCCCGCGAGCTGGAGCTGAACCCGTCCGTGTCGGAGGGTGTGCTGCATGTCTCGGCGATGGCGGCGTCCTGCGACGACGATCCGGCGAACGAGTATCCGGCGTGCCACGTCCACCAGCAGGACTGGGGCGTCCCGGTCCGGGTCACCGAGGGCGGGGCGGACCGGCTTCCGCTGGTGCTGGCGGGCATGGACGCGGAGTAGGCCGGCGAGGCGGCCGGGACGGCCGGGCGCGGGGTCAGACCCCGTACCCGCCGTATCCGTCACCGGGACGGTGCCGTTCCTCCTCGACGACGGGGGCGGGCGGCACCACGACCCGCCTCCGGCGGTAGATGCTGCTGAACGTGGCGACACCGATGAACCCGACGATCATGAATATGACGCCGACGAGGTGAAGGTTGACGCCCTGCATGTGCCAGTCGGTCGCAAACGCGAGGATGGCCCCCACGGCGATCAGGATGATGCATCCACCCAGGCCCATGAGTCCTGCCCTCCCTGTGGGGTCCGGTCCTTCCGGCCCCGAACCCGGGTACCCGGGAGGGCGGTGGGCATGCCGGGGTGATCGCACGGGCGCCCGAACGGCAGGTCCGAAGGGCCGGGCCGGTCCGGGCGGCCGCCGGGCGCGTCAGCCCTCCAGGAACGCCACCAGTGCGCTCGCCAGCAGGTGCGGGTCGTCCGCGGCGCACAGTTCGCGGGCGCTGTGCATCGACAGGATCGCCGCGCCGATGTCGACCGTCTTGATGCCGTGGCGGGCCGCCGTGATCGGGCCGATGGTCGTGCCGCAGGGCATCGCGTTGTTCGAGACGAATGACTGGAAGGGGACGTTCGCCTTCTCGCAGGCCGCGGCGAAGATCGCGCGGCCCGAACCGTCCGTGGCGTAGCGGTTGTTGACGTTCACCTTGAGGATGGGGCCGCCGCCCGCACGCGGGTGGTGGGTCGGGTCGTGCCGCTCCGGGTAGTTGGGGTGGACGGCGTGCCCGGTGTCGGAGGACAGACAGACCGAGCCGGCGAGGGCCCGCGCCCGGTCGTCGTAGGAACCGCCCCGGGCGAACACCGAGCGTTCCAGCACGGATCCGAGCAGCGGGCCGTCGGCGCCGGTGTCGGACTGGGAGCCGTTCTCCTCGTGGTCGAAGGCCGCGAGCACCGGGATGAAGGAGAGGGCGCTGCCGGAGCCGGCGACGGCCGCGAGCGCGGCGGTGGCCGCGTGCACGGACAGCAGGTTGTCCATCCGCGGGCCAGCCACCAGCTCCTTGTCCCGGCCGAGGTAGGCGGGCGGTTCGACGGAGTGGGTCATCAGGTCCCAGCCCGTCACCTCACCCGCGGACAGGCCGAGCTCCTGCTCCAGGAACGCGATGAGGTCCCCGTCGCGCACCTCGTCGCCCAGTCCCCAGACGGGCTGCAGATGACGCTGCTTGTCCAGCTTCAGCCCCTCCGTGGAGACCGAGCGGTCCAGGTGCACGGCGAGCTGGGGCACGCGCAGCAGCGGTCTGTCGATGTTCACGAGTCGGGTGGAGCCGTCGCGCAGGGAGAGCCGGCCGGACAGGCCGAGGTCGCGGTCCAGCCAGGAGTTGAGCAGCGGGCCGCCGTAGATCTCGACCGCGATCTGCCGCCAGCCGTGGGCACCGCTGTCCGGTCGCGGCTTGACCCGCAGATTCGGGGAGTCGGTGTGCGCGCCGATGATCCGGAAGGGCGTGTGCGCGCCGGCGCCCTCGGGGACGTACCAGGCGATGATCGCGCCCCCGCGGAGCACGTACTTCCCGCCGCTCGTCCCGTCCCACGCGTCCGTCTCCGAGACCTGCCGGAAGCCGGCCTTCTCCAGCCGCTCGGCGGCGTGCGCCACCGCGTGGTACGGCGACGGGCTGGCCGCCAGGAAGGACATGAGGTCGTCGGTGTGGCCGCGGTCGAAGCGAGGGCTTGAGCTCATGGGTTCACCTTAACGACGGGCGAGGGCCCGCTCCCGTTGATGGGGAGCGGGCCCTCGTAAGGGGGATGTGGAGGTTGACCGGCGCCGGGGCCGGCCCGGCCGGCCGAACGGCCCCGCGTCCGGCTCGGGACCTTAGAACGCGGCCTCGTCCAGCTCCATGAGGTCCAGGTCCACACCCTCGGCCACCTTGCGGGCCAGGGTCACGCCCGGCAGGACGTTGGCCGCGAAGAACTTCGCCGCCGCGATCTTGCCGGTGTAGAAGGCCTTGTCCTTGGCGGAGGCCGTCTGAAGCTTCTCGGCGGCGACCGCGGCACCCTTCAGCAGCAGGTAGCCGACGATCACGTCACCGGAGGCCATCAGCAGACGGGTGGTGTTCAGGCCCACCTTGTAGATGCTCTTGACGTCCTCGGCGGTGGCCGCGAGGTCGGTCAGCATCAGGCCGACGATGGCCTCCAGCTCCACGGCCGCCTTGGCCAGGTGCTCGCGGGCGCCCGCCAGCTCCTCGCCGCCGGTGCCGATCGCCAGGAACTTCTTGATGTCCTCGGCGAGCGAGTTCAGCGCGGCGCCCTGGTTGCGGACGATCTTCCGGAAGAAGTAGTCCTGGCCCTGGATCGCGGTGGTGCCCTCGTAGAGGGTGTCGATCTTGGCGTCGCGGATGTACTGCTCGATCGGGTACTCCTGCAGGAAGCCGGAGCCGCCGAAGGTCTGCAGCGACTGGGCGAGCTGCTCGTAGCCCTTCTCGGAGCCGTAGCCCTTGACGATCGGCAGGAGCAGGTCGTTGAGGGCGTGCTCGGCGGAGGTGTCCTCGCCGTTCGCCTCCTTGACCGCGATCGTGTCCTGGACGGTGGCGGTGTAGAGGACGAGCGCGCGCATGCCCTCCGCGTACGCCTTCTGTGTCATCAGCGAGCGGCGCACGTCGGGGTGGTGGGTGATGGTGACCTTGGGCGCGGCCTTGTCCATGAAGTTGGCCAGGTCCGGACCCTGGACGCGCTCCCTGGCGTACTCCAGGGCGTTCAGGTAGCCGGTGGACAGCGTGGAGATCGCCTTCGTGCCGACCATCATGCGGGCGAACTCGATGATGCGGAACATCTGGCGGATGCCCTCGTGCTTGTCGCCGATCAGCCAGCCCTTGGCGGGGTGGCGGTCGCCGAAGGTCATCTCGCAGGTGTTGGACGCCTTCAGGCCCATCTTGTGCTCGACGTTGGTGGCGTAGACGCCGTTGCGCTCGCCCAGCTCGCCGGTCTCGAAGTCGAAGAGGTACTTCGGGACGAGGAAGAGGGACAGGCCCTTGGTGCCCGCGCCGGCACCCTCGGGACGGGCGAGGACGTAGTGGAGGATGTTCTCCTCCATGTCGTGCTCACCGGAGGTGATGAAGCGCTTGACGCCCTCGATGTGCCAGGAGCCGTCCTCCTGCTGGATGGCCTTGGTGCGGCCGGCGCCGACGTCCGAGCCGGCGTCCGGCTCGGTGAGCACCATGGTGGAGCCCCAGGTCCGCTCGACGGCTATCTGCGCGATCTTCTTCTGGACGTCGTTGCCCTCGTCGTAGAGGATGCCGGCGAACGCCGGGCCGGAGGAGTACATCCACACGGCCGGGTTCGAGCCGAGGACCAGCTCCGCGTACGCCCAGATCAGGGACGGCGGAGCCGTCGTGCCGCCGATCCCCTCGGGCAGGCCGAGGCGCCAGTACTCCGAGTCCATGAAGGCCTTGTAGCTCTTCTTGAAGGTCTCGGGGACGGGGGCGGTGTTCGTCTCGGGGTCGAAGACCGGCGGGTTGCGGTCGGCGTCGGCGAAGGACTCCGCCAGTTCGTTCTCGGCGAGGCGGGTCAGCTCCTCGAGGACGCTCTTGGCGGTGTCCGTGTCCATCTCCGCGAACGGGCCGGTGCCGTACAGCTTGTCGCGGCCGAGCACCTCGAAGAGGTTGAACTCGATGTCGCGGAGATTCGACTTGTAGTGCCCCATGGCGACGGCTCCGTAGAGAGATCGGCGAGGCACTGTCTCCTCGCAACCGGTTCACGCATACTGACAAGTAGCACCGATGATGCTACCCGTCGGTAATAAGAATCAACCCCTCACGGTTTTATGTGGCCCACTACTCTTTGGGGCATGTACGGCTACCAGAACGCGGGTGCGCAGCAGCAGTACGCCTCGCCGCAGCAGCAGATGCCCGGGCAGCAGATGCCGGGCGGGCAGATGCCCGGCGGATACGGCCAGCAGCCTCCGCTGTATCCCGAGCCGTCGCCGCCGTCGCTCGCGGACGCGGTGCGAGCGTTCACCACGGGGTCGATGGCGGCCGAGGACTTCCAGCAGATCTTCGCCACGTCCAAGGTGTACTGCCCGCGCGGCGACAACCCCGGGTTCCTGGCCCTGCACAACACCCAGCAGCCGGTGATCCCGATGTTCACCTCGCTCAAGGAGCTGCGGAGGTACGCGGGCAAGGAGTCCAAGTACTTCGTGATCACCGGGGCGGAGGTGATCGACCTGCTGCCGACGGGCTACGGGTTCGTGCTCGACATGGAGGGGGAGCACCGGATGGTGTTCGACGCCAAGGCGGTCGAGCAGATGGTGGAGTTCGCGATGCGGCGCATGTACGGCTGACCGTGCCGTGCCGGGTGGCCCGCGGCCGCCCGGAAATCCCCCCTCGCTTGTCACAGCCATGCCATAGAGTTCCCCCGGCAGCCGCGCCCCGCCCGCCACCGTACCCATGCGGTCGCGGCCGGGTGTCGCGCGGCGCTCTCATCTCCCGGGTGTCCGGGATCTCTTGTGGGGGTTCATCACTGTGCGCATGCGCAGCACTTCGGCCGCGACGGCACTCGCGGTCCTGTTCAGCTCGGTCGCGCTGAGCGTCGCTGCGGCGGGCTCCGCCTCGGCCGAGCCGGCCGTCCTCACCCAGCCCGTCGGCCTCGTCGCGGACGGCGCCCTCCAGCGGGTCTTCGTCGCCGACCAGGACAACGGACGGATCCTGGCCACCGACTACAACGGCACCCTGGTCGACCTGAACGTCGGCTTCGGCCGCCCCAGCGACCTCGCGCTCTCCGACGACGGCCGCACCCTGTACGCGTCGCTGCCGACCACCCACGAGATCGTGGCCCTCGACGCGACGGACCTTCAGGTCAAAACCCGCTACGACCTCGGCGCCGGCACCGACCCGCGCGAGATCGCCTTCGCGGGCGGACGGCTCTGGTTCTCGTACCGGGTCACCGGTGACGACGGCTTCCACGGCAACCTGGGCTCCATCGACCCCGCCGCCACCGACGCGGCCGCCGCGGTGGCCCTCGGACAGCTCCCGGACACGGTCGCCCCGTACTACAACGCGGCGCTCCTCGACGCCGACCCGTCCGTGCCCGGAGTGCTGACCGTGGCCGACAGCGGCGACAGCCCGGGCGCGCTGAACGTGCTCGACGTCTCAGGGGCCACCCCGAAGCTGGTCGCCAAGAGCGACGGCGGGCAGTACTTCGGCGACATCGACCTCGTACCCGGCACCTCCCAGGTGCTGTGGAACGGCTCCCGGAAGCTCTCGTACGCCGACGGGACCTTCACGGAGGCCGGGGAGCTCACCGAGACGGGCTGGTCCGGCGACGTCTCGCCGAGCGGTCTGATCGCTCAGGCCTACGACCGTCATGTGTCCGTCTACAAGCCGGGCGCCACCACCCCGGTTCGCCGCTTCGAGACGGGGACGTCGGCCGGCATCGGCGAGGTGGCGTGGGCCCCCGACTCCTCGCGGCTGTTCGCTCTCGCCGGTACGGGCAGTACCTTCACCCTGAAGGCGTACACCGGCCCGTCGCTCAGTGTGCCGAGCCTCACGGTCGACGCGCCCGCCTCCGCGACCCGCGCCAAGCAGCTCACGGTCAAGGGCAGGATCACGGCCAACGTGCCGCTCCCGGCGGGCGCCAGGCTCACGGTCACCCGAACCGACCTGGACAGCACCGGCGCCAAGGCGCTCCCGGCCGTCACGGTGAAGGCGGACGGCAGCTACTCCTTCACGGACACCCCGCCGGCCGGCGGCACCGTGACCTACAAGGTCGGCTACGCGGGTGACGCCGAGCACACCCCGGCCACCGCCTCCGACAAGGTCGCGGTCTCCCGCGCCGCGACGTCGCTGAGCCTGAACAACAACGGCAAGCTGAACGACTACGGCGCCGACGTGAAGTTCACCGCCCACCTCGGCACGACCTACAAGAACCGCAAGGTCGACATCTACGCGGACCCCTACGGCCCGGACAAGCCGAAGAAGCTGGTGAAGTCCGGCACGGTCAACAGCAGCGGCTATCTGTCCGTGACCCTGGACATGACCCGCGACACGGCCGTCACCGCGGTCTTCGCGGGCGACTCCCGGTACCAGCCGAAGACGGTCAAGGTCGACGCCTACGCCCGCGTCCGGATCTCCACGGCCGTCGCCAGGCACTACAGGACGGCCAAGATCGGCTCGACCTCGTACTACTGGTTCCACAGGAACACCGACCCGCTGCTCACCACGACCATGACCTACTACCCGGGTCGCCGGCAGCGCTTCGACCTTCAGGTCTACTACGGCGGCAGGTGGTACTCGGCCGACTCCGAGTACTTCTCGCTCGGCACGAGCGGCAGGTCGGCCGTGAGTCTCGAGGCGCCCGGCGAGGCCGGGATCAAGGCGCGGATGCGCTCGGTGTACGTCAACGGCTCGTCCGGCGACACCGTGAACTCCACGACGTACGGGGCCTGGAAGTACCTGTACTTCAGCAACTGAGCCGGCTGAGGCGACTGACGCGATGACGGAGCCCGGAGGGAATGTCCTCCGGGCTCTTCGCGTTGGGGGCTGGCAGAAAGTTCAACCATCAACTAAAGTGGGAGCACAAGGAGGTACCAGACATGCCTGCAGTGACCGTTGAGAACCCGCTGACCCTGCCCCGAGTGGCCGCGTCGGCCGACGCGGTGTCCCGTCCCGTGCTCGGTGTCACGACCGCGCCGAGCGGCTACGAGGGTGAGGGATTCCCGGTCCGCCGGGCGTTCGCCGGGATCCACTACCGCCACCTCGACCCGTTCATCATGATGGACCAGATGGGTGAGGTGGAGTACGCGCCGGGCGAGCCCAAGGGCACCCCCTGGCACCCTCACCGAGGCTTCGAGACCGTCACCTACATCATCGACGGCATCTTCGACCACCAGGACTCCCACGGTGGGGGCGGCACCATCACCAACGGCGACACCCAGTGGATGACCGCGGGTTCGGGCCTGCTGCACATCGAGGCTCCGCCGGAGTCGCTCGTCGTGTCCGGCGGCCTGTTCCACGGCATCCAGCTGTGGGTCAACCTGCCCGCCAAGGACAAGATGATGGCCCCGCGCTACCAGGACATCCGCGGTGGCCAGGTCCAGCTGCTGACCACCCCCGACGGCGGCGCGCTGATCCGCGTCATCGCCGGTGAGCTGGACGGCCACCAGGGCCCCGGCGTCACGCACACGCCGATCACCCTGATCCACGCCACCGTGGCACCGGGCGCGGAGGTCACCCTGCCCTGGCGCGAGGACTTCAACGGTCTCGCGTACGTCCTGGCCGGCCGCGGCAGCGTGGGTGCGGAGCGCCGTCCGATCCACCTCGGCCAGACCGCCGTGTTCGGCGCGGGCTCCTCGATCACCGTCCGCGCGGACGAGAAGCAGGACTCCCACACGCCGGACCTGGAGGTCGTGCTCCTGGGCGGACAGCCGATCCGTGAGCCCATGCAGCATTACGGCCCGTTCGTGATGAACACCCGCGAGGAACTCCAGCAGGCGTTCGAGGACTTCCAGAAGGGGCGCCTCGGCACCATCCCCGCCGTGCACGGGATGACCGAGAGCGGTCCGCAGGGCGCCTGATCAGCGGCCCGGCGCCGGTCGGGGGCTGATACGGCGTCACCCGGGCGGGCTGTCTGCACAGGACAGCCCGCCCTTTCGCATGATCGGCTGGGAGGGTGCAGCTCCTTCCCGAGCCCGTACGCCGCCTCGCCGCCTGGTGCGCCGCCGCCCTGCTGGTCGCCGGGGTCGTCTGGATCGTGATCCGGCTGTGCGGGCAGTTCCGTACGGCCGTCGTGCCGGTGCTGCTCGCGCTGCTGGGCACCGCGCTCCTCGGGCCGCTGCACCGATGGCTCGTGCGAGTCGGCGTCCACCGCTCGCTCGCGGCCGGGATCACCTGTGTCGCCGTGGTGACGGTGGTCGGCGGCGCCGTGTACATCGTCGTCGCCGCGCTCGTCGACACCGGCGACCAGATCCTGGCCTCGCTCAAACGGGCCGCGAAGTCGGTCGCGGCGTACTTCGGGGCGGCAGGCACCTCGCTGGACGACCTGACGACCAACTCCAAGCAGCTGATCTCCAAGTTCGGGGGCACCGCCGCCTCCAACGTGATCAGCGGGGTCAGCGTGGTCGCCGAGTACATCGCCATGGCCGTACTGGCCCTGCTGCTCGTCTTCTTCTTGCTGCGCGACTCCCACCGCGTGGCGGACCAGCTGCGCTCGCTCGCCCCGCGCGGCTCCGCCGACACCGTCGAGGCGGTCGCGCGGCGCGCCTTCGAGTCCGTCGAGGGGTTCATGCGCGGCACCACGGTCATCGCGCTCATCGACGCCACCCTGACCACCGTGGGGCTGCTGGTCCTGCGCGTGCCGGGGGCGATCGGGCTGGGCGCGCTGGTCTTCGTGGGTGCCTATATCCCCTACCTCGGCGCCTTTCTCTCCGGCGCGGTCGCGATCCTGGTCGCCCTCGCGGACCGCGGGCTGGTCATCGCGCTGTGGGCGCTCGGTGTCGTGGTCGCCGTACAGGTGCTGGACGGGCATGTGCTCCAGCCGGTGGTGCAGAGCCGGACCGTGCGGATGCACCCGGCTGCGGTGCTGCTGGCGCTCACCGCGGGCGCCTCGGTCGCCGGGATCCTCGGGATGCTGCTGGCGGTACCGCTCACCGCGGCGGCGTTCGGCGTCGGGCATGAGCTGCGGACGCGGTACGGACCGGAGGAGCCGGAGGGGCAGGAGAAGGGGCCGGACGCCTGACGGAACGTGGCGGCCCGCGCCCCGGAGGCCCCCCGCGGAGACCCTCGCGGAGCGTCGAGGGCCGATCGGCGGAGCGTCGCCCCCTAATCAGGGGGAGGTGACGGCGGGGCGGCCGGTACCCTTGGTAGGTCCGGGCCGTGCCCGCCCGGCGGCGCCGGGGCGAGCGACCCCGGAAAGACCCGACCCGCGAAGACTGGATGAACGACGATGCATCGGTACAGGTCCCACACCTGCGGCGAGCTCCGCGCCTCTGACGTCGACAGCGACGTCCGGCTGAGCGGCTGGCTGCACAATCGGCGCGACCTGGGCGGCATCCTCTTCATCGATCTGCGCGACCACTACGGCATCACGCAGCTCGTCGCCCGCCCCGGCACGCCCGCCTACGAGGCGCTGGACAAGGTCTCCAAGGAGTCGACCGTCCGCGTCGACGGCAAGGTCGTCTCCCGCGGCGCGGAGAACGTGAACCCCGACCTGCCGACGGGCGAGATCGAGATCGAGGTGGGCGAGGTCGAGCTGCTCGGCGCGGCCGCCCCGCTCCCCTTCACGATCAACACCGAGGACGGGGTGAACGAGGAGCGGCGCCTGGAGTACCGCTTCCTCGACCTGCGCCGCGAGCGCATGCACCGCAACATCCTGCTGCGTACGTCGGTGATCTCGTCCATCCGCCACAAGATGGCGGCCATGGGCTTCAACGAGATGGCGACCCCGATCCTCAGCGCCACCTCCCCGGAGGGCGCCCGCGACTTCGTCGTCCCCTCCCGTCTGAACCCGGGCAAGTTCTACGCCCTGCCGCAGGCCCCGCAGCAGTTCAAGCAGCTGCTGATGATCTCCGGCTTCGACCGGTACTTCCAGATCGCGCCCTGTTTCCGTGACGAGGACGCCCGCGCGGACCGTTCGCCGGGCGAGTTCTACCAGCTCGACGTCGAGATGAGCTTCGTCGAGCAGGAGGACGTCTTCCAGCCGATCGAGAAGCTGATGACGGAGATCTTCGAGGAGTTCGGCGGTGGCCGTCATGTCACCTCCCCCTTCCCGCGGATCCCGTTCCGCGAGGCGATGCTGAAGTACGGCTCCGACAAGCCGGACCTGCGCGCCAAGCTGGAGCTGGTCGACATCACCGACATCTTCGAGGGCTCGGAGTTCAAGGCCTTCGCGGGCAAGCACGTGCGCGCGCTGCCGGTGCCGGACGTGTCGGCGCAGCCCCGCAAGTTCTTCGACCAGCTCGGCGAGTACGCGGTGGAGCAGGGCGCGAAGGGCCTGGCCTGGGTGCGGGTCGGCGAGGACGGCTCGCTGACGGGCCCGATCGCGAAGTTCCTGACGGAGGAGAACGTCGCGGAGCTGACGAAGCGGCTCCAGCTGGCCGCCGGTCACGCGGTCTTCTTCGGCGCGGGCGAGTTCGACGAGGTCTCGAAGATCATGGGCGCCGTGCGGGTGGAGGCCGCCAAGCGGGCCGGCCACTTCGAGGAGGGCGTCTTCCGCTTCTGCTGGATCGTCGACTTCCCTATGTACGAGAAGGACGAGGAGACCGGCGCGATCGACTTCTCGCACAACCCCTTCTCCATGCCGCAGGGCGGCCTGGAGGCCCTTCAGACCCAGGACCCGCTGGACATCCTGGGCTGGCAGTACGACATCGTCTGCAACGGTGTCGAGCTGTCCTCCGGCGCGATCCGGAACCACGAGCCGGAGATCATGCTCAAGGCGTTCGAGATCGCGGGCTACGACCGCGAGACCGTCGAGGAGAAGTTCGCGGGCATGCTCCGCGCCTTCCGCTTCGGCGCCCCGCCGCACGGCGGCATCGCCCCCGGCGTCGACCGCATCGTGATGCTGCTGGCCGACGAGCCGAACATCCGCGAGACCATCGCCTTCCCGCTCAACGGCAACGCCCAGGACCTGATGATGGGCGCGCCGACCGAGCTGGAGGAGGCGCGGCTGAGGGAGCTGCACCTGTCGGTGCGCAAGCCGCAGCCGAAGTAACAGCCCTGCGGAGCAGCCCCGAGGGGCGGCTGAGCGAGGCGGTGCGGTGAGCGCCGTACCGCAGAGGTGGCTCGGAACCGATCGTCGGTCCGAGCCACTTTGCATGAATCCCGGGAAACACAGCTTTCCCATGGATTTGACAGGTCCAGTTCATAGCGCCCTCGCTCGTGACTGAGACCCCCGAACCCATGGAAGAAGCCCGACAACCCCAGGAACAGAGCAAGTTGACGCGCCGTGGGCTGATGATGGCCGGCGGCGCGACGGTGGCTGCGATGGGCCTGGGCGCCGCCCTCATGGTGAACGCCTCGGCTCAGGACGCAGCCGGCACCGCCTCCCCGGCACCGGGCGCGTCGAGCACGGGGACCGCGACCCCGGAGACGTGCTACACGCTCACCTCGGAGCTGGTCGAAGGCCCGTACTACATCGACGCGGACAAGATCCGCCAGAACATCACCGAGGACCAGGAGGGCATCCCCCTGCTCCTGAAGCTCAAGGTGATCGACGCGGAGACCTGCCGTCCCCTCCGTGACGCGGCCGTCGACATCTGGCACTGCTCGGCGTTGGGCGTCTACTCCGGCTATCAGTCGATGGGCAACGGCGGTGGTGGCGGCGCCCCCACGGACGCGCCGACCGGGACCCCCACGGGCGCGCCCCCTCGGGCGGCCCCGGCGGCGGAGGCGGCGGCCATCAGGACCCCACGGACAGCACGCGCTATCTGCGGGGCACCTGGAGGACGGACAGACACGGCTACGTCACCTTCAGGACCGTCTTCCCCGGCTGGTACCGGGGCCGCTGCGTCCACATCCATGTGAAGGTCCATGTGGACGGCACCTGGACGGACGCCGGCTACGAGGGCGGCCACGCCTGTCACACGGGCCAGCTGTTCTTCGACGAGAAGTCGGTGCTCGTGTCGGCGGAGGTGGCGCCGTACTCCACCGACACGACGACGCGCACGACCCTGACCGAGGACACGATCTATCCGCAGAACGGGCATTCGGGCGGCCTGCTGTACCTCTCGTACGACCGGAGGCACATCGCGAAGGGCGTGCGGGCGCAGCTGACGCTGGGGGTGGCCCCGGACGAGACCCACGACGGAACGGGCGGGCCGGGGCCGTCCGCGACGCCGTCGGCGAGCGCGAGCTGAGGTCGCCGGCGCCCCGCTGACACCCGCACCACGCCGACCCCCCCACCCAGGGTCCGGAACCGCCCGCGCGGTTCCGGGCTCTTCCCGAGGGGGCCTGATGACGACGAGGGAGGGGTGCATGAGGGACGAGGAACTCGCCGAGGCGCTGGCCGTGGTGATGCGTGATCTCCGCGCGCATCGGGCCGTGCTGCCCGAGGTACGGGAGCACACGGAGCACGGGCTGATGCTCTACGCGCCGGACGGCAGCGGGCAAGGGGTGGTCGGATGGCCCGATGACACCCCGGCGGAGCGTCTGGCGCGCGTCGCGGACCAGCTGCAGGACTGGGCGGTCGAGGCCCTGTGGGGTGAGGGCGCCCCGGCGGTCTGGCCGCACTGCCCGGCCCACCCGGGCACCCATCCACTGACCGCGAGCGTGGTGCGGGGGGAGGCGGTCTGGACCTGCCCGAGGAGCGGGGCGACCGTCGCTCCCGTCGGGGTGCTGGAGGATCTGTAGCGGCCCGCCTCCGTCACCCGGTGAAAGCCCGGGGGCCCGGGAAGCCGAACGCTTCCCGGGCCCCGTGACGGGTACCGGCGGTGCTAATCGGTCTCGCCGCCGAAGCGCTCCTTGTACGCGGCCAGGTCCTCGTCCGTCAGCTTCGCGAACAGCACCGGGGGAACCGTGAAGGGCGTGCCGACCGGGACGGCGGCCAGGGCCTTCGCCTCCTCCTGCGTCACCCACACGGCCGTGTCGTCCTTCAGGCCGAAGGCCGCGCGCATGGTCGCGGAGGTCGTCGGGATGAACGGCTCCGAGACCACCGCGTAGAGGTGGATCAGGTTCATCGCCGTGCGCAGGGTGAGGGCCGCGCCCTCCTTGTTGGTCTTGATCTCCAGCCAGGGGGCCTTCTCCTCCAGGTAGGAGTTGCCGGCCGACCACAGGGCGCGCAGCGAGGCCGCCGCCTTGCGGAACTGGATGGCCTCCATGTGCTCCTCGTACTCCGCGAGGAGACGTGCGATCTCCTCGCCGAGCCGCGCCTCGGCCTCGCCCGGCTCGCCGCCCTCCGGGACCGCGTCACCGAAGCGCTTGCGGGAGAAGGAGAGCACCCGGTTGACGAAGTTGCCCAGGGTGTCCGCGAGGTCCTTGTTCACCGTGGCCGTGAAGTGCTCCCAGGTGAAGGACGTGTCGTCCGACTCCGGGGCGTTCGCCATCATGAAGTAGCGCCAGTAGTCGGCGGGCAGGATCTCCAGCGCGTCGTGCGTGAAGACACCGCGCTTCTGCGAGGTGGAGAACTTGCCGCCGTAGTAGTTGAGCCAGTTGAAGGCCTTGATGACGTCGACCATCTTCCACGGCGAGCGGGTGCCCAGCTGGGTGGCCGGGAACATCACGCTGTGGAAGGGCACGTTGTCCTTGCCCATGAACTGCGTGTAGTGGACGTCGGCCTCCGACTCCCACCACCACGAACGCCAGTCCCGGTTCTCCGGGTCCTGGTCCGACCATTCCTTCGTCGCGCCGATGTACTCGATCGGGGCGTCGAACCAGACGTAGAAGACCTTGCCCTCGGCGGCCAGCTCGGGCCAGGTGTCGGCCGGAACCGGGACGCCCCAGTCCAGGTCACGGGTGATCGCCCGGTCGTGCAGCCCCTCGGTGAGCCACTTGCGGGCGATCGAGGAGGCCAGCACCGGCCAGTTGTCGGCGCGCTGGTCGACCCAGGCCTCGACCTCGCCGGCCAGCGCCGACTGGAGGAGGAAGAGGTGCTTGGTCTCGCGGACCTCCAGGTCGCTGCTGCCGCTGATGGCGGAGCGCGGGTCGATCAGGTCCGTGGGGTCGAGGACGCGGGTGCAGTTCTCGCACTGGTCGCCGCGGGCCTTGTCGTAGCCGCAGTGCGGGCAGGTGCCGATGATGTACCGGTCGGGCAGGAAGCGGCCGTCGGCGTTCGAGTACACCTGGCGGATGGCCCGCTCCTCGATGAACCCGTTCGCCTTGAGCTCGCGGGCGATCTCCTGCGTGATCTCGCGATTCTGCGGGGACGAGCTGCGGCCGAAGTAGTCGAAGGCCAGGTTGAAGCCGTCGTACACCGCCTTCTGCGCCTCGTGCGCCTGGGCGCAGAACTCGTCGACCGGCAGGCCCAGCTCCTTGGCCGCCAGCTCGGCAGGGGTGCCGTGCTCGTCCGTCGCGCAGATGAAGAGCACGTCGTGGCCGCGCTGGCGCATGTAGCGGGAGTACACGTCAGCCGGGAGCATGGACCCCACCATGTTGCCCAGGTGCTTGATCCCGTTGATGTACGGAAGGGCGCTGGTGATGAGGTGTCGAGCCATCGCGGGCTGCTCCCAAGTCGCTACGTGGGGTGACGATCGGCGGATTTCGGGCCGTCTGTCATCGTCTACGAACCTTGAAATCGTAGCCGACATGGGTACGCCGCCCGCTTCCCGTTTTACGGGGTGAGAAGCGGGCGGCGTCCTTCGAGCGGTCTTTCGGGGCTCCTGTGGCCCCTGCGGTCCTACGGGCGCCAGTTCGCCAGGATGCCCTCGTAGACCTCGGTGTCCGTCAGCTCGCGCGGGGTCTCGCCGGCCAGGAAATGGGCCGTGTTGTCCGATTTCAGCTTGCGGAGGTAGTCGAAGGCCTTGTTCTCCGGGTCGCCGAAGGCGATGAAGGAGAAGAAGAGGGCGGGGTGGCTCTTGGCGGCGTCCGTGAGGGCCTGGGTGGCGGGGGTCTTCGCGTCCGGAGCGCCGTCCGTCTGGAAGATCACCAGGGCGGGCAGGGCGGGGTCCGCGGACTTGTCGTGGTGGCCGGTGACGGCCTCCACCGCCGCGTGGTAGCTCGTACGGCCCATACGGCCGAGGCCCGCGTGGAGGTCGTCGACCTTGTTCTCGTGCTCGGCGAGGGTCAGCTCGCCGGTGCCGTCCAGTTCGGTGGAGAAGAAGACGACGTGCACCGCGGCCTCGGGGTCGAGGTGCGCGGCGAGCGCGAGGGCCTGCTCGCCCAGGGCCTGGGCGGAGCCGTCCTTGTAGTACGGGCGCATGGAGGCGGAGCGGTCCAGCACGAGGTAGACCTTGGCCCGGGTGCCGGCGAGGCCGTGCTTGTCGAGAACGGTCGCGGCGGCCTTGTAGGCGGTGGTGAGACCGGGGGCGTGGGACTTGACCTCGGTGGGGGTGAGCGCGGGCTTCGCGTCCGCTTCGGTGTCGGTGTCGACGTCGGTTTCGGTGGCCGGGGTGGCCTCGGCCTCGGCCTCGGCTTCGGTGTCGGCCGGGGCGGACGGCTCGATCGGGGCTTCCTCGGCGGCGGCGACCGGCTCGGCGGGGGCCACCGGCTCGGGATCCTTGGCCTCGGGCTCGGCCTCGGGGGTGGTCTCGGCGGCCGGTTCCGGCTGCTCGGTCTCGGTCTCGGCCTCGGCCTGGGGCTCGGGGGTGGCTTCGGCGACGGGCTCGGGGGTCGCTTCGGCGACCGGTGCCGGCTCGGGCTCCGGTTCCTGCGTGGCCTCGGGCTCGGGGGCCGTGACCGTCGGCTCCGCCTCCGGCGTGACCTCGGCGACCGCTTCGGCCTCGGGCTCCGGAGCCTCCGGCTCCGGGGTGGCCTCCGGTTCCGCCTCTACGGCGGGCTCGGGTTCCGCGGCAGCTTCCGGCTCGGCGGTCTCAGCGGTCTCGGCCGTCACCTCGGCGGCAGGCTCGCGCTCGGGCTCCGCCGCGACCTCCGGCTCGGACTCCTTCTCCGCCGTCGGCTCGGCCTCGGTGGCTTCCGGTTCGGTCGTCTCTTCCGCGACCGGCTCGGGCTCTGCCGCGGCCACGGGCTCTGCCTCTGCCTCGGCCACGGGCTCCGGCTCTGCTGCGGCCTCCGGTTCGGGCGTCTCCTCCGCGGCCGCTTCCGGCGTCTCTTCCGCGACCGGCTCGGGGTCCGCCGTGGCCACGGGCTCTGCCTCTGCCTCGGCCACGGGCTCGGGGTCAGCCGTGGCTTCCGGTTCGGGGGTCTCCTCCGCGGCCGCTTCCGGCGTCTCTTCCGCGACCGGCTCGGGGTCCGCCGCGGCCTCCGGCTCCGGCTTCTCCTCGGCCTCCGGTTCCGGCTCGGGCTTCGTCGTAGCCGTCGGCTCCGGCTTCTGCCCCGCCGCTGGTTTCGCGGTCGTCGTGTTCGCGGACGCCTCCTTCGGAGTCGCCTGCCTCGGTACCGTCACGTTGTCGAACGCCGCCGACACCAGCTCGTGTTCGTCGTCCGGGCCCGTCGACTGGGCCGGGACCTCCGCCGATGCCGGAGCCTCGGTGAGGACCGCGGAGGCAGGTGCCGTTTCCGCGGTCGTGGTCGTCTCCCGCGAGGGCTCCCCCTCGGCGGAGCGACCCTTGCGTGAGCGGCCGAACGCGTTCCGCAGGAGAGTGAGAATGCCCATGTGCGCAACCCTTCGCGTGAGTTGATGCCCGTCAAACCCTGGCCAGGACGGACACGTAAGGTTAGCCGCCGAAGGCGCCGATCTTGGGCAGGGTCCGGCCATCGGAAGCGCCGTTGTCAATACCGCTATCTCGCCGTTACCGACCCCGCCGGACCCCGCCTTCTCCGCGTACCCCTCCCCGTGCTCCAAACGCCGTACGGATTCCCTTGGTTCGCCGGCCGTTCACCCGGTCGCCCCGCGTCCACACCCCCCTGCCCCTATGGGTCACGTCCACGCCAAGGGATCGTACGGGGAGAGTAAAGTGCGCAATCTTCTGCCGCTGACCGGAACGCCGTCCGGTTCGCATCCCGGCGGTCGGTCCGCCCTGACCTGCCGTTACCGGTGTGGCGACGCCTGCTTCCACGAGGTCCCCAACACCAGCTCCAACGAGTACGCCGGCGATGTCGTCGCCGGTGTCCTCAGCCGCCGTGCCGCCCTCCGCGCCGCCGTCGTCGTGACCGCGGCCACCGCCACCGGTACGGCCGCCGTCTCGGCCGCCGCGCCGGAGGCCCGGGCCGCCACCCCCAACGCGTCCCCCACCGCGTCCCCCGCCCGCACCTACGCCGCCCGCGGCCTGCGCTTCACGCCGGTCGCCCCCAACACCGACGACACCGTCACCGTCCCCGACGGCTACCGCCAGAACGTCGTCATCCGCTGGGGCGACCCCATCCTGCGTGGCGCGCCCGCCTTCGACCCCGAGAACCAGACCGCCGCCGCACAGGCCGGGCAGTTCGGGTACAACAACGACTTCCTCGCGCTTCTCCCGCTGCCCGGCGAGCGCCACCGGCAGTTCCTCGTCGCCAACCACGAGTACACCGACGAGGTGATCATGTTCCGCGGGTACGACCCCGCGAACCCGACCCGGCGGCGACATCGGCGTCTGACGGGCACCCGATCAGGGGATTCGGTCAGGACCGGGGCGGCGCCGCCCCGGTCCTCAGTGCGGCGACGCGATCGCCCGGGCCGCCGCCACCTCCTGCCGCAGCGGTTCCAGGACGCTGTCCGCCGGGCCGGTGAGGTCCGTGCGGACCGCGACCAGGACCTCCGTCTCCCGCAGGCCCTGCGACAACTCCCGCAGTTGCAGGGCGACCTGCGCGACCTCCGCCGGGGACGGAATCGGCGCACCCTGCTTCACCCGCACCCGCGCCCCGGTCGTCGCGTCCACGATCCGTTCCACCGCGACGACCAGCGGCCACCAGGCGGCGGCCCGGCGCCCGATCGGCGGCGGCTCGGTCAGTGCCCGCTGGAACTCCGTACGGATGGTGGACAGATCGCGGTAGAGACGGCGCCGCATACGGGCGCGCGCCGGCGGGTCCGCGGTGTCGCCGAACGCGTTCTCCACGTACTCGGCGGTGTCGGCGACCGCGTCCGAGAGCCGGGCGCCGACCCGCGCGTGCCAGCTCTCCGGCCACAGCAGATAGCCGGCGACGAGCGCGATCGCGCAGCCGATGAGGGAGTCCACCAGCCGGGGCACCAGCAGTGCGGTGCCCAGATGGTTCAGCAGGTCCGACAGCACCAGGATCACCGGGGTGATCGCGGCCGTCTGATAGCCGTACCCGCGCGGGGTCAGCGCCGGGACGAGCGGGGCGAGGGCCGCCACGGCCGCCACGTCCCACCAGCCGAGCGGCACCGCGGCCAGCACCGCGGCGGCCACCACCAGCCCCACCACGGTGCCGAGCGCCCGCAGCAGCGCCCGGGAGAAGACCGAGCCGAAGTCGGGTTTCAGGACGAAGGTGACGGTGAGCGCGACCCAGTACGAGCGCGGGACCGGGACCAGGGACACCAGGGTCTGGGCGATGCCGATGCACAGGGCGAGCCGGAGACCGTAGCGCCAGGAGGTGCCGGACAGCAGGACGTTGCGGGTCGTGCGGTAGACGCGGACGCGGAGGGAGGCGGGCCGGCCGAGGCGGTCGACGATGGAGCCCGGGTCGACGTGGCACGCCGTGACGACCTCGGCGGCGTGCCGCAGCGCGTGGTCGACGGCGCGCCCCGTCTCCCCGACCGGTTCGGGCAGGGCGAGGGGGAAGGGCCCCCGGCGGTCGGCGTCGATGGCGTCGGCGAGGTGGCGTACGGCCTCGGACGCGCTCTCGGGCAGCGGCCTGCCGCAGCGGTGGGCGGCCGGGGCGGCCTCCACGAGGGGGGTGAGCGCGTTCAGCTGGGCCAGCAGACGCACCAGGTCGGGGCTGCGGCCGTGATGGCGGGCGCGCCGGGCGAGGATGAGGTCGTAGGCGTTGTTGAGGGCCTGGGTGACGGCGTACCGGGGGGCGTCGTACGCCTCCGTCCCGCAGGCGGTGAGCAGTTCGCCGACCGCCCGGTAGGCGGCCGCGACCGAGGCCCGCTCCGGTACGCCCGACCGCAGCGGCCAGGCGAGCAGCGCGAGGGCGAGGACGAGCAGTCCGCCGCCGGTCATGAGCAGGGGCCCGAGCCACCAGTCGCCGGGCAGCGGGATTCCCGCGCCGATCACGGTGTTGAGGAGCAGCAGCAGTCCGGAGACGGAGGCGACGGCGCCGATGGTGGAGATCATCCCGGAGATCAGCGCGACCCCGGTCACGGCGGTGACCGCGAGCCAGCCCTGCCCGAACACCAGTGCGCCCACGGTGACCCCGGCGGCGCCGAAGAGCTGGGGGACCGCGATGTTGAGGATGCGCATGCGGTACGCGTCCGCGGTGTCCCCGATGACACCGGACAGCGCGCCCATGGAGGCGAGCGCGCCGTAGGCGGGGCGGCCCGCCGCGAGTCCCAGCGCCAGGGGGAGGGCCATCGCGATCGCGGAGCGGACGACGGCGGGCCGGTTGACGGGTGCCTGCTGCGGTCTGAGGTTCCTGACCAGCCAGTCGGGAGGGGTGAGGCCGATGGGGAACTCTCGGGACATGACCTTATTATGGCCATTCGTTCGACTGACTCCCGAGGCGGGAGGGGAGCCCTGAGCTTCCGGGCCGAGCCTCCGGGCCGAGGTCAGCGTGTCTGCGTCCGCCCGTGGAGGGTGACGTCCACGACCAGGGCGCGGTGGTCGGTGTCCGCGATGGACAGGAAGTGCGCGGAGCGCGCCGAGAAGTCCCGGGAGACCAGGACATGGTCGATCTGGGCGCCGAACGGCCGGGCGGTCCACGTGGGCCAGGAGGGTGTACGGGCGTCGCCGGAGAGCCGGGCACCGTCGCGCAGACCGGTGTCGAGGAGGCGGCGGAAGGCGGCGTGGTCCTGGGAGGCGTTGAAGTCCCCGGCGAGGATCGTGGGGGCGTCGTGGCCTGCCGCCGCGTAGGCGCGCAGCTCCCCCAGTTCACGGCGCCAGACGGACAGCTGCCCCGGGAGCGGTGGCATGGGGTGGGCGAGCTGGAGGCGTACGGGCCGGCCGTGGACGTCGGCGACGGCGCCGGGCATGCCCATGGTTCCGGGCACGCCGGGAGCGGCCGTCAGCGGGAACCGGCTGAGGATGACCGATCCGTCGGAGCCGGCGCCGTCGACGGCCCGCCGGTAGGGGTAGCTGCCGCCCGTGCCGCCGAAGGCGCGCTCCAGGGTCGCGGAGCAGTGGTACTCGCACTCCTCGACGAACACGACGTCGGGGTGCTCGCGGCGGACGGCGGGCACCAGGGAGGCGGTGCCACGGCCGAACTCCACGTTGGAGGTCAGCACCCGGAACGTGGTGAGCGCGGGGCCGGAGGGCTCCCCGGCCCCGCCGTGCGGCTCGGTGAACCAGGCGAGGGCGGCGAGCACGAGGACCGCCGCGACCAGGCCGGTGCGCAGCCGGGCGAGCAGGACGAGCAGCAGGGCGAGCACGGCGGGGACGAACAGCCAGGGCAGGAAGGCGAGGAGCTGGGGCACCGGGGTGACGGCGTCGGTGCCGGCGGCGCGGCAGCCGACGACGACACCGACCCCGGCGAGCAGCACTCCGGCGCACCAGGCGGCCGCGGTCCGTCTCCGGGACCGCGGCCGGGTGGGGATCGGGCCTGTCGGCTCCAGGGTCGCAGTCTCCATGGGCCGGCTGCCTTCCCCTCGATGGGCTGGATGCCCGAATCCTCCCTCAGCCGGGGGCTTCCTCATAGAGGGCGCCGCAGGGGAAGGGGTGTTCGTGCGGCCGTCACAGGGTGTCGTGGGTGCCCCCGGGGGACTGCGGCGGCCGTTCCGCGCGGCCCGCCGTGACCAGGGACCAGATCACGAAGGCTCCGATGGCGATGGCGATGACCGACCAGACCGGGGCGTACGGCAGGAACATGAAGTACTCGACCATGTACAGGGCCGCCAGGCCCACGCCGACCGCGCGCGCCCAGTCCCGGCCCTGGAGCACCCCCCAGCCCGTGATCGCGATGAGGGCGCCTATGACCACGTGGATCCAGCCCCAGGTGGTCAGGCTGAACCCGTACACATAGTTGCCGACGCGGGCGTAGACGTCGTTCGTGGCGATGCCCGCGACGCCGTTCAGCACGCCGATGATGCCGCTGACCATCATCAGGACACCGGCGAACGCCATGCCGCCGGTGGCCAGGGCCGTGTGCTTCGCGTGCTGGGTGGGGGTGCGTGCGGTGTGCTGGACCATGGGGGCCGCCTCCTCGGGGCCTCGGGACCTTCATCCGTAGGGTCACCCGGGCGGCGGTGGAGCGCAGGGTGATGTAGGCCGAACGGGTGGCCGCGCGATCCGGGCGATGGCCCGTCGGGTACGGGGAACCCGAATGCGGGGACCAGCAGCGGGGGCCTCTTCGTGCGCCGGGGAGGGAAGGACGTGGGCCGGGACGGGCGGCAGCGCCGGCGCCTCGGCCGTCGGGGGCGGGGAAACCGGCCACGGGCAAGATCATTAATTACCGGACCGCCGACTCCCGGGCGCAATAGGATCGTTACTCAGGGTGCAATCCTTGGAGGGATGGTGGGGGACTACCGGAGCATCGCCGACCGGATAGCCGCGGACATCAGCGAGGGACGGCTGAAACCGGGACAACGGCTGCCGCCGCAGCGGCAGTTCGCACGCCGGCGCGGTATCGCGGCGTCCACCGCGGGGCGGGTCTACGGCGAACTCGTGCGGCGCGGCCTCGTGGTGGGCGAGGTCGGGCGGGGCACTTTCGTACGGGCCTCGCCGGCGTCCCCGGGCCGCGCGCCCGCCGGAGCGGCGCCCCGGGCGTCCGTCGACCTGGAACTCGACCACCCGGCCGTGCCGGGCCAGTCGGAGCTGCTCGCGGCCGGGATCGCACCGCTGCTGCGGCCCGACATCCTCGCGGAGGCGACTCGCACGGCGGTCCCCGCGGGGACCCCCGCCGCCCGGGAGGCCGCCGCGGGGCTCCTGGCCACCGCCGACTGGCAGCCCGCCCCGGACCGGGTGCTGTTCGCGGGCAGTGCCCGGCAGGCCCTCGCGGGCACCCTCGCCGCCCTGGTGCGGCCCGGGGGCCGGATCGGGGTGGAGTGGCTGACGCATCCGCTGGTCAAGGAGGTCGCGGCGCGTCTCGGTATCGTCCTGGTCCCCCTCGCCACGGACGAGCAGGGGCTGCGCCCGGACGCCCTGGCCGCCGCGCACCGCGCCACTCCCCTGTCCGCGCTGTATGTGCAGCCGACGCTGCACCATCCGACCTCGGTGACCACGGGACAGGAGCGACGGCGCCAACTGGCCGCCGCCGCCCGCGCGTTACGGCTGCCCGTCGTCGAGGACCGCGTCTGGTCGTTCCTGTGCGGACCGGAGGGCGGCGCACCGCTCGCCGCGTACGCGCCGGAACGCACCTATGTCGTCGACGGACTGTCCCTGCGGGTCGCGCCCGGGCTCACCGTCGGGTTCCTCGTGGTGCCCGAGGGACGCGGCGAGAGGACGGCCGGAGCGCTGCGGTCGGGCGGCTGGACGGCGGGGCGGTTCGCGCTGGAGGCCTCGGTGCGGTGGATCGA
This sequence comes from Streptomyces sp. NPDC002573, assembly GCF_042889625.1. NCBI lineage: Bacteria > Bacillati > Actinomycetota > Actinomycetes > Kitasatosporales > Streptomycetaceae > Streptomyces > Streptomyces sp. NPDC002573. The sequence goes on from NZ_JBIARC010000010.1 coordinate 72,910, forward strand.
GGACGGCGTCGTGGCGCGGCTGGTGGCGGCCAAACGGGCGGACGCGGCGGCGCGGCAGCGGCTGGTCGCCGAGCATCTCGACGGTTTCGCCCTACGGGCCGACCCGCGGGCGTACTTCGTGTGGTGGCGGCTGCCCCGGCCCTGGCGTGCGGAGGCGTTCACGGCCGCCGCGGCCGAGCGGGGCATCGCGGTGACGCCTGGGCCCGCCTTCGCGGCCGCCGGGCGCGGGGCGCAGGACGCCGCGGCGGACTGCGTCAGGCTCTCACTTGCGTCGGCTCCTCCGACGGAACTGGCGCGGGCGCTGCGGATCCTCGCCGACGTCGCACGTACAGGCCCGTGAGCCAGGCGCCCAGGGCGACCGCGAGACCGACGCCCATCAGCACCCAGGAGACCAGCCGGAGGGTCTCGGTGAGGGCGTCGTAGACCGCGCCGGCCGCCGGGTGCGAGACGTCCGGCGGAAGGTCCGCCAGTGTCATCCGGCGGCCCACCGCGATCGCCACGGCGAGCAGCCCGGCGCCCAGGGCGGTGCCGAGCCCGGTCGCGAGCACGGCGCGGCGGCGCGAGACGGAGAGGAGGATGCCGGACAGGGCGAAGCAGGCCGAGGCGAGGGGAAGCCAGAAACCGGCGACTTCGAGCACGTGGAACCCCTTCCGGAACTTCGTCAGGTCCTTCGACTGCAACAGGGTGATCTCCGTGTGCGAGACCGGGATGCGGCCCGCGAACGGGACGTGCTCGTCGACGAGTTGCCGTTTCATCCGCTCGGTGGCGGGGGCCAGGTCGAGGGTGACGGGATGGTCGTCGTCCTCGCGCAGGGCGCGCATCACGGCGTCATGGGCGCTCAGGTTCGCGGTGTCCCAGGCGGAGCGGAAGGCCTCGGTGCCGGTGAACGAGCGGACCGCGTCGTGGACGAAGGCGTGCACGGAGCCCTGCAGGGGCGCGCCGACGTGCACCTCGCGCATGATGCCGTCGGTGACGGCGCTGGCGATGGCGTCCTGCACCTCGGCGTCGGAGGCGAGCGGGGCGGTGGTGGCGGCGTAGCGGGCGCTGTCCTCGATGCCGTACTTCGCCCACATGGCGAGGACGCCGAGCGGCACGAGCAGGCACGCGAGGCTGACCAGCACGACGGAGAGAGGGCTCCGGACACGTCGAGACACGTCACCAGAGAACCGCGTCTGCGCGCTCCTTGCGAGTGATATGCCTGCAAATGGGTGGATATGACAATCCGATGGGCGACCGGCGGACGGTGGTGCGCTGCCCGGTCCGCGCGCTCTCCGGTGGAGGGTTCGCCCGAACGGGTGTTATCTGGTGGGTGGGGAGAGGAACGGACGGCAACCGACAGGGGAGAAGCCTGTGCGTCGGACCGCCGTGTCCTCTCCTGTTCGCAGGGCTCCTCGACCGGCGCCCGGGAGCGCAATCGCCTCGGGTGACGGGTGAGTGAGGGAGACGCATGAGGCCCCGGCGCCCGGCGGGGCCACCACACACCGGGGTCTCGTGCGCCTGATGGAGCGGCACACCGGGGTGCCCTGCGCTTGACGGAGTTCCGTGCGCTTGCCGGAGCGGCATCCGTACGCGCGCGGTCGGGAATCCGGTGAGCCGGAGGCCGGTCGGCCCCCGGCTCACCGGGCGGGAAGCGCAGCCGTGGCCGTCAGCCGACCTTGTGGCCCGCCGCGTCCTCGTGCGTGTAGTAGCGGTAGAAGTTGAAGGCGAAGAAGGCCACGGCGACCGCGAGCGAGAGTCCCGTCGCGAGCAGCACGCTCTGGCCGGTCTGGCTGTACAGGAAGCCGAACGCGATGCCGGCGAACGCCGCCCACAGCACCGCGTGCAGTTCGCGCGGCAGCCGGCGCGCCAGCGTGAACAGCCCCGCGCACAGCACCGCGAACACGATCGCGCACACGAAGCCGAACAGGATGTTCCAGCCTGTGATGGGCCCGGCGGCACGGCGGTTGGCGGCGGCCCAGTAGCCGTAGAGGAGCCCGAGGACGACGGGCACCGCCACCCGTCCCGTCAGGTGGACGCGGTGGTCGAAGATGTCCGGCGGGCGGTAGCGCGTGACCGGCCCGCGGGGTGCGGTGACAGGTGTGCGCGAGGCCCCGGACGCGGGTGTCGCGTGAGTCATGGGAGCACTCCTTCCTCCAGGTGTCTCCTCGTGTCCCCTCGCCCCTGTACTCCAGGGCACACCTGGCCCGCGCGCCGGGCAAGTCGGGATGCGCGGGCCCCCGGGCCGTGTTTCGCTGGGGCTCATGAGGATCGTGCTGTTCGGCGCCACGGGCATGGTGGGCCGCCGGATCGCCGGGGAGGCGGCGCAGCGCGGGCACCGGGTCATGGCCGTGAGCCGCTCCGGCGGGTCGCCCGTGCCGGGCGTGACCGCCGCGGCGGCGGACGCCTCCGACCCGGCGAAGGTGACGTTTCTGGTGGGCGCGGCGGACGCGGTGGCCAGCGCGTGCGCACCGCCGCGGGACGGTTCGGATCCCATGGAACCGTTCCTCGCCGTGAACCGCGCCCTGGTGCGGGGCCTGCGGGAGGCCGGGGTGCGGCGGTTGGTCGTGGTCGGCGGCGCGGGCAGTCTGGAGGTGGCCCCCGGCGAGGAGCTCTGCGACCAGCCCGACTTCCCCGAGGCGGTCCGGCCCGAGGCGCTCGCCCACCGCGCGGTCCTGGAGTACTTCCGTACCCTCGGCGACCTGGACTGGACGTATGTCTCGCCCGCCGCCGAGATCGCGCCCGGCGAGCGTACGGGCCGTTTCCGCGTGGACGGCGACCAACTGCTCACCGACGAGCAGGGCGTGAGCCGGATCAGCGCCGAGGACTACGCGATCGCGTTCGTCGACGAACTGGAGCAGGGCGCGCATCCGCGTGCCCGTATCTCAGTCGCGTACTGACCGGGCGGAAGGGCGGTGCCGGTGCCCCCCAGGCGACCACCCCACGACGGTACGCCGTCCCCTCGGGGGCATCCCGACGGCGCGCTCCCCGCCGGCTCCGCCGCCCGCACAGTCCCCCTCGGACTCCTCCGTGCGCGGCTGCCGCGGCCCTCGGGGGCCGACCCCCTGGCACGCGGTCCGTCGCAGCTGCTGCACGTGCGTGGGCGCAGTGTCACCTGGATACCTCCGCTCGTCCTGCTCGTCGCCATCGCCGGGCTCGACTGGGCCACCGGCAGCACCTTCCGGACCATCTCCTGGGTCGCGCTGGTGCCCGGCATCGCGGCCGCGGTCTGCGGGCTGCGGGGCACGATCACCGTCGCGGTCCTCGCCGTCGTCGTCTACGAGCTGGCGGACCGTGCCTGGCCGCACCAGTACCGCACCGGACTGCCCGACTTCATCCTCGTCGTCCTCGGCGGGCTGCTGGCCGTGCTGGCCTGCGCGGTGCGGCTGCGCGCCGAGCGGCGCATGCTGCACATGCAGGACATCGTGGAGACCACCCGGCGCGCGGTGCTGCGCCCGCTGCCGCCCGGCTGGGGCGGCCTGGACCACGCGGCGGTCTACCTCGCCGCCGACAGCCTCGCCCGCGTCGGCGGCGACTTCTACGACATCCAGCCCGGCCCCCGGGGCACCCGCGTCCTGCTCGGCGACGTCCAGGGCAAGGGCCTCGGCGCGGTCGCGGCCGCGGCGGCGCTGCTCGGCACCTTCCGCGAGGCGGCCTACCACGAGCCGCTGCTCGGCACGGTCGCCGACCGGCTGGAGACCCGGATGCAGCGGCACATCCGCTACGGCGCGGCCGTCGGCCGGGACGAGGACGACCGCTTCGCGACCGCGGTGCTCTTCGGCTTCCCCCCGGACGACCCCGCGCATGTCGAGTTCATCAACTTCGGGCACGAGCCGGCCCTGGTGGTCACGCCCGGCGGGGTACGGTCCCTGCCGCCGGGCGGACGGCTGCCGCTGGGCCTCGGCGACCTGGACGAAGTCCGGCCGTCCTGCCCGCTGCGCGTCCCCCTCGCCCCCGGCGAGACGCTGCTGCTGGTCACGGACGGGGTGTCCGAGGCCCGTGACGCCGCCGGATGCTTCTTCCCGCTGCGCGACCGGGTGGCCCGCGCGGTGGCCGAGGACCCGCGTGCCGCCGAGCCCGGCCGCCTGGTGCGCCTGGTCCGCGACGGCACGCTGCGGCACTGCGGGGGCCGCCTCGAAGACGACACGACGATCTTCGCGCTACGGCGGCCGCGCACGCCCGGCGGTATGTGAGTCTCCGCTCACCCCCCTGCCGCACAACCCGGGCCATAGACGGGCGATTGTCGTTCCTCCGTCGCAGCTTTGCAGGCGCAGCCGTTACCGTGCTGACGTACGTGATCGATCGGGGAGGGAACGATGCCCGGAACCGTGCTGCTGCTGGCGGCCTCACCCGCGGGCAAGGGGTGCCTGGTGGACGCGGCCTCCGTGCTTCCGGTGCTCGCGGCTGTCGCCCCGCCCGTGCTGTCCGGCACGGACACGGCGAACGTGGTCGAACTCGCCGACCCGCTGGAGCCGCAGGCGGTCCTCACCCGGCTGCGGGCCGCGGCGGCCGTGCCCGGCCCACTGACGGTGTTCCTCGTCGGTCAGCTCCAGCTCGACCGCCGTGAGCACCTGCCCCATCTGGCGCTCGCCCGGACCACCCCGTCGACCGTGCGCTACACGGCCTTTCCCTGGCACTGGCTCCGGGAGGAGCTGCGGCTGCGGCCGCCCGGGCAGACGACGGTGTTCGCGGATCTGCACGCCGACGCGGAGACCTGGCGGTATCTGCGCACCCGGCCCCTGGACTGCGGCCGGTCCGTTCTTCTCTACGGCCGGGTCGCCCCGCCGCCCCCGCGCCGTGCGCTGGCCGCGCCCGCGTACATGAAGGCCGTGGCGACGATCCTGCGCAGCGGCCACCGCCCGGATCCGACGACCCTGCACCACGAGGCCCTCACCCGGTCGCTCGCCGAGACGGGCGCACCGGCGGGCCCGGAACGGGACGTCGTCCTGGGACCGGTCGTGAACTCCCCGGTGCTGTACGGCTCGTGGCACACCCCGCCCGCGGGGTACACCCCGCATTCCGGGCACCCCGCGCACGCCACACCCGCCGAACACCCTGCGCCCGCCGGTCACTTCGCGCATCCCGAGCCCCCTGCTCAGTCCGCGCCCGCCGCGCGCCCCGAGCCCCCTGCTCAGTCCGCGCCCGCCGCGCGCCCCGAGCCCCCTGCTCAGTCCGCGCCCGCCACGCACCCCGAACACCCGGCGCACGCTGGTCACTTCGCGCGCCCCGAGCCTTCCGCTCAGTCCGTGCCCGCCACGCACCCCGAGCAGTCCCCGTCCGTCGCGCAGCCCGGGCCCCCCGCGCAGTCCCCGCCCCCCGGACAGCCCGCCGGCGCCCTCTACGGCGCCGGGCTCCCGCCCGCCCCCCGGACGTCCCCGCCCGCCGTACGGCTCCAGGCCGTCGCCCCGCCCACGGCCGCCGGTGCGCCCACCGTCCCCCCGCAGGCCGACGGCCCCGATGCGCCCACCGTCCCCCCGCAGGCCGGCAGCCCCGATGCGCCCGGCGCCACCGTCCTGTCGCTCCCGGTCCCCGTCCCGGCGGCCCCGGACCAGGACCCTCACACCGCGCTCGCGGCCGCCGTGCAGGACGGCAGGCACGCGGAGGCGGAGGCGCTCGCCGAGCGGTGGGAGCAGACCGCTCTGCGGGAGCACGGGGCCGGTTCCGAGGAAGTGCTGCACTGGACGGAGGTCCGCGCCGACCTCGCGATGCTCGCGGGCGACCCCGGCCGCAGCTGTGAGACCTGGCTCGCGGTCGCCGCCGCCCGCCTCTCGGCCGGTCAGAGGCCCGAGGACCCGGCGGTGGAGGCGGCCGTCGACCGCGCCCACCACCAGTGGGGCCGGCTGCGCGACACGGCCCGGGCCCGCGAACTCGGCCCCGGACTCGCCGAGTTGCGCAAACAGGTGCCGGGCCGCCGCGAAGGCGCCCTGGACCATGTGCACCGGCGCCTTCGCCGGCTGGGGGCCGGGCTGCAGACCCAGCCGTGACGAGAGCGGGGCACGCCCTGGCCGCTCGTCGGCCCGGCCGAGTCAGGCGACCGGCAGATACGTCAGGGCTCCCGACACCAGCGTGCGGACGCCGGGCACGACGGTGGACAGGTCGGGTGCGAAGCGGGGACTGTGGTTGCTCGGGACCGCCGCGAACTTCTCCATGAGGTCCGCTCCCTCCGCCGCCTCCCAGACGTCCGCCGGGGTGCTCGTCACGAACCAGTACGCGTACGGGATCGCGTCCACCGCCAGACGCGGAAAGTCCTCGCTGCCCATCGCCGGGCCCGGGTCGAAGACCGTGGCCGCGCCGAACACCTCCCCGTGCACGGCGGCCACCCGGCCGTCGGCGGCGGCGTCGTTGACCGTGACGGGGAAGTCGGGGCCGACGGTCACCTCGGGCTCGCGCGGGCAGCCCGCGGCCAGGCACTCGCCCGCCGCGATGCGCCGGATCGCGGCGACCATGCGGTCACGCACCTCGGCCGACTGCGTGCGCAGATTCAGGGCGATGCGCGCCTCGGACGGAATGATGTTGTGCAGGGTGCCCGCCTCGATCCGGCCCACCGTCAGCACCGCGGAGTCGCGTGCCGCGATCTCCCGGCTGACGACGGTCTGGAGACGGGTGACGAGATACGCGGCCGTCACCACGGGGTCCACGGTCGACTCCGGGCGGGAGCCGTGGCCGCCCCGGCCGTGCACGACGATGTCCACGTCCGTCGAGGCGGACAGGATCAGACCCGGGCGGTGCGCGTACAGCCCGGCCGGGCCCGGGGCCGCGTGCTGGGCGAGCAGCACGTCGGGGCGCGGGAAGCGCTCGTAGAGCCCGTCGGCGAGCATCGCCTGCGCGCCCTCGCCGGTCTCCTCGGCGGGCTGGCCCACCACCAGCAGCGTGCCCGACCACGCGTCCCGCCCGGCGGCCAGCGCCCCGGCCGCGCCGGTCAGCCAGGTGACATGCAGATCGTGCCCGCAGGCGTGCATCACGCCGGGCGCCTCGGAGGCGTAGGACAGACCCGTCTCCTCGGCGACCGGCAGCGCGTCCATGTCGGCGCGCAGCAGCACGGTGGGCCCGTCGCCGTTGCGCAGCACCCCGACGACCCCGGTGCCGCCGACGCCCTCGGCGGTCTCGTACCCGGCCGTGCGCAGCCGCTCCGCGAGCAGTCCCGCGGTCCGGTGTTCGTGCCGGGACAGTTCGGGATGGCGGTGCAGATCCCGGTAGCAGTTTTCCAGTTCGGGCACGGGGAGGTCGGCGGTGAGGTCCAGCGCGGTGCGTGCGGCGGGAGTAGTCACGGGGCTCAGGGTATGCGGCGGGCGGGCCGGGCGCCGACGGGCGGCCCGGACCTGTCCTACCGGACGGGTCCGTCCTGCTGCGGGGCGACATGCCGGACGTGCTGGGCCGGTTCCGGCTGGGCGGCCCGTGCCGGGCCCGCGTTGGCCGCGGTGACCAGGGCGGCCACGGCGACGACGGCCGCGCCGAATCCTCGGACATGGCGTGCGCGTATGCGTCCGCGGAGTACGGAAGGGCGTCCGTGGAACACGGAGGAGTGTCCGGGCACGGCAACCGACCTCGCAATGACAGCGGCGGATTAAGCACGTTTAACGTGCATCCCAACCTAGGGGGTCGGACGGGCCGACGGAAGTCCCCGGCAGTTGACGGAAAGTCAGAAAAAGTGCCGCCTCAACTGTGCTTAATGGCATGATTGATCGCATGGTGAAGCGGGACGACCCGGAGACCATCGGTCGCAGGGTGCAGCGGCTCCGGCGCGAACAGGGCATGACCCAGAAACGGTTGGCCGAACCCGCTTACACGCCCGCTTACATCTCCACCCTGGAGGCCGGCCGGGTCCGCCCCTCGGACGAGGCGCTGCGGCACATCGCCGAGCGGCTCGGCGTCGCCTACGAGGAGCTGGTGACCGGCCGCCCGGCCCATCTCGCCACCTCGCTGCGGCTCCGGCTGACCGACGCCCAGCGCACCCTGGCCACCGGGGAGGCCGAGGTCGCCGCCGAGCAGTACGGCGTGCTGCTGGCCGAGGCCGAGGCGCACGGGCTGGACGCCGAACAGGCCGCCGCGCTGCTCGGGCTCGGCGAGTGCGCGCTGGAGCGGGGCGATCTCGAGACGGGCCGGCGGTACTTCGAGCGGGCCGAGGCATCGCTGGCCGGCACACCGCTGCCGAACCGGGTCCCGGCGCTGCGCGGACGTGCCGTCGCCCACTACCTCGCCGGTGAACTCCGTTACGCCTGCTATCTGCTGGAGTCCACCCTCGACGAGCTGAACCGCTCCGGACTGCACGACCCGGACGCCCTGCTGCTGCTCTACGCGAGCGCCATCGGTCCGTACATGGACATGGGCGCACAGGCCCGGGCGGCCCAGGCGGCCGAGTTCGCGCTGGCGCTCGCGCCGCAGGTGCAGGACCCCGCGCTGGTGGCCCGGATGCACCGGTCGGTCGCCCGCACGCTCCTCGCGGAGGGCCGCGTCGCCGAGGCGGACGCCAGCCTCGCCAAGGCGGCCGAGCTGTACCGGCAGCTCCAGATCCGCACCGAGCTGGCCAACTGCCACTGGATGCGCGGTTATCTCTACGCCCAGAACGGCGAACTGAGACGAGCCGAGGCAGAGTTGCGCGAGGCGCTCGCCATGCTCGCCCAGCAGCGGGCCGCCCTCTACAGCAGCCAGGTCGCGGTGGAGCTGGCGGACGTGCTGCACCGGCGCGGGAGGTCGGAGGAGGCCGCGGAGCTGCTGCACGGCGTCCTCGGCGACATCGGTCCCGAGCGGGGTGCCGTGCACTCGGCCGCCGCGCACCGCCTGCTCGGCATCATCGCGGAGGACGCCCGCGACACGGAGACCGCGGAGGAGCACTACGTACGGGCGCTCAGCCTGCTGGAGCGGGCGGGCGCGGCGGGCGATCTGGCGGACCTGTGCCGGCTGCTGGGCGATCTGCTGCGGCGCACCGGCCGGGTGGAAGCGGCCCTGGACGCCTACCGCACGGGCCTCGGCCACCGCACCGCCCCGGGCACCACGACCCTGGGCCCGGCCCCGGCGCAGCCTCCGCTCTGATTCCGCCGCGTACCCGCTCCGACCGCACCCACCGCGTGGCGCCTCACGGCGTCACGATCGCGAACTCCTGATCGGGCCGCGTCACATACGAGAACAGCCGCTTCAGCAGTCCCCGGTCGCCCTGTGTCTCGATGCCCGCGAGGCCGCTGCCCGTGAGCAGGCCCAGCAGTTCGGGGCGGGTCAGGGTGAGAGTCAGGCCTGCGTGCGGCTTCGGTGTGCGGTGCAGCGGCAGGCTGCGGTGGGTGAGGGCGCCGTGCTCCAGGTTGAGGCGGTGCCGGCGCTGCTCGTCGATCACGATCAGATCGATGACCAGCCGTGGCTCATTCGCCGCGCGGGGCCCGTCGATACGGACCGCGATGGCGTCGAGCAGCATGCTCACCGTCAGCGCCGACGTCATGCCGGCCGTGTCGCCGACGATGCGCGCACTGCCCGCTCCCTCGCGCAGTTCCAGCGCGCCGGTCAGATACATGTTGCGCCAGGGCCCGTTCTCGGCCCCGTGCCCGAGCCGCACGTACACGCCCGCCAGCAGCTCCTTCGCCTCCTCGTCGGCCGGGTCGGCGAAGACGAGGTGGTTGAGCAGGGTCGCGGCGAAGCGCAGATCACCGGAGTCGGCGTAGCGGCGGGCGGCCGCGCGCATCGCCTCCGGGCCGCCCGCGACCTCCACGTACCGCCGGGCGAGGTCGGTCGGCGGATGCTCCCACAGATGCGCGGGGTTGCCGTCGTACCAGCCCAGGTAGCGCTGGCTGACGGCCTTGACGTTGTGGTTCAGGGAGCCGTAGTAGCCGCGCGCGTGCCAGGCGCCCTCCAGCGCGGGCGGCAGCCGTAGCTCCTCCGCGATCTCCGCGGCCGTCAGACCGCTGTTGAGCAGCCGCAGCGTCTGGTCGTGCAGATACGCGTACAGGTCCCGCTGCTCGGCCAGCAGCCCGACCACGTTCTCGTGTCCCCAGGTCGGCCAGTGGTGCGAGGCGAAGGCGACGTCGTAGGCCTCCCCGAAGAGGTCGATGGCCTCGTCGAGGTGGCGGGACCACGCGCGGGCGTCGCGCACCGGGGCGCCCCGCGGGGTCAGGATGTTGTGCAGGGTGTGCGTGACGTTCTCGGCCAGGCACAGCGCGCGCCGCTCCGGGAAGAGGAAGTTCATCTCGGCCGGTGCCTCGGTGTCCGGGGTCAGCTGGAACACGATCGGCACCCCGTCGACCGTCTCCCGCTGCCCGGTGTGCGTGATGTCGAGGGTCGGCGGGATCAGGGTGACCGTGCCGGTGGACAGCGTGGTGCCGAGGCCCGTGCCGATGTGCCCGTCGGGCGCCTTCGGCAGCCGGGTGCCGTACATGAAGGCGGCGCGGCGGGCCATCGCGGGCCCCGCGAACACGTTCTCGCTGACCGCGTGTTCCAGGAACCCGACGGGCGCGAGCACCGGCACCCCCGCCTCCTCCTCGCGCGGCAGCACCCCCCGGGCGCCCCCGAAGTGGTCGACATGGCAGTGGGTGTAGACGAGCCCGGTGACGGGCCGCTGTCCGCGGTGGCGCCGGTACAGGGCGAGGGCGGCCGCCGCGCACTCGACGGAGATCAGCGGATCGACGACGAGCACGCCGTCCCGGCCCTCGACCAGGGTCATGTTGGCCAGGTCGAGGCCGCGCACCTGGTACACGCCCTCGGTGACCTCGTACAGCCCCTGACGCGCGCACAGCTGCGACTGCCGCCACAGGCCGGGATGCGCGGTGTCGGGGCAGTCCCCGTCGAGGAAGCCGTACGCGTCCCCGTCCCACACCACCCGCCCGTCCTCGTCCGTGACGGCCCCGGGCGCCAGGGCGGCGACGAAGCCGCGGTCGGCGTTCTCGAAATCGGTCCGGTCCTCGAAGGGCGGCAGACCGTCACGGGGCGCGGCGTCCATGGGGCCAGCTTCGGCGCGCCGGATGCCGGGGGCCAGCGGTGGGGGACCGTTCGGGGCGAGCGCGCGTCACCTGTCCGCCCCCGTGAGAGTCTGCCCGACCAGCGCCTTCCCGAGGGCCTCCGCGCCCGACGGCAGATGGGCCGGGGACGCCGGGTGCCCGTCCCGGGCGGGCCGCTCGGCGAACAGGGCCGCCGTCGTGCTCAGCGCGGGGGTGGAGAGCGTCGTCCACAGGGTGCGGGTGCCGGGGCCGGTGCCCGCGCCGCCGGAGAAGCCGCCGGAGAAGCCGGCGGGCGTCGGCTCGATCACGCCCGGCGCCGGAGGGACCGCCGCCGCGTACTTGCCCATCAGCCGGGCCGCGTAGGCCGGCATGACCGGCCGGGTGTCCGGGTGCGCCGTGTACACCGTGCGCCCGGCGCGGCTGATCCGCGCGACCGTGTACGGGGCCGCGTAGGTGCCCCGCGCCGCCATCGCCGCGTACGCCGAGGCCAGCCGCAGCGGGCTCGGGGCCGCCGTCCTCGGCAGGGAGGCCAGCGGACCGTCCAGCTTGACTCCCGTGAACGGCAGAAGAGCGGTGCCCGCCTCCACCGCCCCCGAGAGCGCGTCGTTGAACGGCTGGTGCGCGTAGTCCGCGCCGCCGTACAGCACCCGGACCGCCCCGTCGCCGGGCACGATCCCGAGCACCGCGGCGTGCAGCCGGGCTCCCTTCGCAGGCCCGGGGACGCCTTCGCCCGCCCGCTGCGCCACCGCGTCCTGCGCGGCCGAGTCGAAGGTGGTGTGCACGGTGTAGCCGCCGCGGGCCAGTTGGTCCACGGTGATGCCCAGCCGGTCGGCGGCCTCCCGCTGCGCCACGTCGATCAGGTACTGGCGCTGTCCGTCCGTGTCGCCCGGCGGATAGAAGCGGAACGCGGGGAAGCGGGCCTCGGCACGCTGGCGCGCCGTGAGGGCACCGCTGTCCGCCATCGCGTCCAGCACCCACTCCCAGCGGCGGACCAGCGTTTGGGTCACCTTCGGATCGGAGCCCGCGCGCTCGTAGTAGGAGGGGATGTTGATGACGGACGCCAGCGCCGCGCCCTGGCTGACCGTCAGGGCCTGGGAGTCCACACCGAAGTAGTTGCGCGCGGCGGCCTGGATGCCGGCCGCGCCGCGGCCGAAGTACACGGTGTTCAGATAGCCCTCCAGGATCTGGTCCTTGGAGCGGGTGCGGTCCAGCTTGACGGAGATCAGCGCCTCCCGGACCTTGCGGGACAGCGACTGTTCCGGGCTGAGCAGCGCGTTCTTCACATACTGCTGGGTGATGGTGGAGCCCCCCTGCCGTTCGCCGCCGCTCAGCGTGGACACCGCGGCGCGCAGGACGGCGCGCGGCGAGACCCCCGAGTCCGTACGGAAGGAACGGTTCTCCGCGGCGATGACCGCGTCCTGCACGAAACGCGGCACCCGGGAGAGCGGCACCTCCTGGCGGTCCACCGGTCCGCGCCGGCCCAGATAGCCGCCGTGCTCGTCGACGAAGACCGTCGACTGCATCGCGGTCTCCGGGTGCGGCTCGGGGATGACCGTCCTCTCGTACGCCACCACGAGCGCACCGGCGAGCAGAAGCAGCAGCGCGAGAAGGGCGGCCCCCGCCCGCCGCAGCCGGCGGCCCCGGCCACGGCGGGCCCGCGTCGCCCGGTCGAGCCGCCGCCGGTGCCGGGCGGAGATCCGGCCGGCTCCCGTTCCCGACTTCGCGCGGGCGGCCAGGGATCGCAGGCGCGTCGCCGCGCGCCGGACCGCCGTCATCGGGGGAAGTCCGTCTGTGCGATCACCCCGCCCGTCGCGTCGTACACCGTGACTCTGCGCGCGCCGCCGTCGAACGGGCCCTGGGAGGTGGAGGACGACTTCAGCGCGGTGTACCAGGCGCCCCACCCGCGGCTGCCCGCGAGGGTGAGGGCCGTGCCCTCGATGTCGCCGTCGGCCGTCTCGATCCGCACGCGTGCCGCCTCGCCCTTGCCGTGGAAGGTGCCGAACAGCAGCGCACCGGTCTTCTCGCCGTACGTCCGCATCTCGACCCCCGGCTGGTTCACCGCGATGTTGCCGTCGGTGATGTTCTGGGACTGGACCGGGAGGTCCGGCCGCTTCCAGTACAGCCCGTCCGGGGCCAGCCAGAGTTTGGTGCCCGTCCCCACCGCGACCCGCTCGCCGGGGGTCACCACCCGCACCTTCCCGGCGGCCACGGACGGCGACGCGGCCGCGCTCGTCGCCGGGGGCATGGCCCGGTCGGTGTCGGAGTCCGTGCCGCGCAGCGCCAGGACGGTCAGCGGCACCAGCAGCAGCCCGCATCCCGCACCGGCCACGACCGCCCGGCGCCTGCGCCGGATCCGCCGGCCCGCGCGCTCGACGGCCGCCAGCGGCGGCCGGGACGGCGTGATCGCGTACGCGCTCTCGGTCAGCGTCTCGCGCAGCAGCCCGGCGTCGGCGGCCGCCGCGCGAGGCGGGGTCTCGGTCCTGGAGTGGTTCATCGGCGGGCTCCGGATACGGGGCGGGGACGATCGGAGGGTTCGAAGGCAGGGTGTGCGCGCAGGGCCGCGAGGCCGCGCCGGACATGGGTCTTGACCGTGCCGAGGGAGCAGCCGAGGACCTCGGCGATCTCGGCCTCGCCGAGGTCCTCCCAGTAGCGCAGCACCAGGACGGTCCGCTGCCGGGCGGAGAGTGCGGCCAGCGCCGCCATGACCGCGGCCCGGCGCTCGACCGACTCGTCGGGTCCGGCCTGCGGCTGGTGCACCCGCTCGGGCAGGAACGGCATCAGCAGATGGGCGACCCGCCTTCTGCGGATCCGGCCGAGGTTGTTGTCGACGAGGGAGCGCCGCACATAGAAGTCCACGTCGTGGAGCGGAATGCGCCCCCAGCGCGCGTACACCTTGGCCAGGGTCGTCTGCACCAGCTCCTCGGCCTCGTGGAAGTCGCCGGTGAGCAGGGACGCGGTGCGCACCAGGCGGGCCCAGGACGCGGCCGCGTACGACGCGAAGTCGCGGCCCCCGACGGCCTCGGTTCTTCCGGCGACCTCGGTCCGTCCGGCGAAGTGCGTGCCACCGGCGAAGTCGGGGCTTCCGGCGGAGGCTGCGGATGTCTCGTACTGCGGCACGGGCGCGATTCCTCTGGATCGGGGATACGTGGGGGCCGAGGAGGGCCGGTGGGCGGGGGACCGGCTGGGGCGCCACGCCCTGGGTCCCCCGCCCGCTGATCACGGCTTCAGCCGGGCGTAGACCTTGCCCTTGGTGTCGTAGACGGTGACCTGAGTGACGAAGTCGGGGTCGGACGTCGAGGCGTCGGAGGTGGCGTACCAGGCGCCCCACCGGTGCTCTCCGGCGAGCTGCACCAGCCGGCCGCGCACAATCCCCGCCTTGGTCTCGACCACGACACGGGACGCGGTGGTCCTGCCCCCGGCGTAGATGCCGGAGAGACAGGCGTGGCCGTCACCGACCTCGGCCTGCATGCTCACGCCGGGCGTGTTCAGGTCGATGTTGCCGTCGACGACGCTGCGGAACCCGGGCTCGTCCATGAAGGGCGACTTCCAGTACTTGCCCTCAGGGGTGAGCCAGACCTCGAAACCGGGGGCGGCGACGACGTGCTCGCCGGGGGCGACGGCACGGGGCGTCGGCGCGGTCTTCCTCGCTCCTGCCCTCTTCGTCGTCTTCACCACGGTCTTCAGCGGAACGGTCCTCGTGACCGGGCCGTGCGCCGCCGTCCCCTGCGCGGCGGCGTACGACAGCGCGGGCGTTCCGGCCACGGCGGCCGTGACGGCCACGACGGCCAGATACTTCGGTATCCGTGTCATGAACGGGAAACTCCTTGTCTGCTACGGGCCTTGTGCGGTCCGGACGGGTGCCTGCGGTCGGAGAGCTCCTCTCTCCGTCCCTGCAAACTCCCGTCGCTCTCGTGCGGGATGACATGCCGTCGGAATTCCTCGGCGACGCTGCTCCCGGCGCCGCGGAGGGCCCGGGCGACACGCTCGGCCGTACGGCCGGGGAGGACCCGACGGCCGCCATGGGTACGGCCGTCCGGGCGGACGCACGGCGCGGGTTGCCGGCTCTGGTGGTCACCTGTTCCTCCCTGCGGTGTGTTTCGATGTGCGGCGTACGAGACCTGTACGCACGGGGGAGACAGACGGGTTGCACGGGGCATCCGGGAATTCGGCTACCCCTCACGGGCCAGGCGCCTTCGCGGGGGAAGGCCATGAGCGGGCACGGGGGGCGGGGCCATGAACGAGCACGGGGCGGGTGCATGACCGAGGACGTGGCGGGGGCATGACCGAAGAAGAGTTCGACGCTTTCTACGCCGCCGCCTTTCCCCGGCTGACCGGCCAGCTCTACGCGTTCACCGGGGACCACGGCGAGGCGCAGGACGTCGTGCAGGAGGCGTTCGTCCGCGCCTGGGACCGGCGGCGCGAGTTTCTCGCCGAGGGTGCGCCCGAGGCCTGGATACGGACCGTCGCGATGCGACTGGCGGTCAGCCGCTGGCGGCGGGCGCGACGGTGGCTGGAACTGGTGCGCCGCACTCCGCCCCCGGAGCACACGCCGGGCCCCGACCCCGAACGGGCCCTGCTCGTGGTCGCTCTGCGCAAACTGCCCGAGGCACAGCGGATGGCCCTGGTTCTGCACCATCTGTGCGACCTGAGTGTGGAGCAGGTAGCCTCCGAAACCGGTGCTCCGGTGGGGACGGTCAAGGCCCGGCTGTCCCGTGGACGGGCGGCGCTGGCACGGGAACTGGCCACCGGCGAGGGGGAGAGGGAGGACGACCGTGTCCGATGACCTCACCACCGGCCTGCGTGCACTGGCCGAGTCCGGGCAGATGCCGCCCCGGGTCTCCGGTGCCGAGGTCCGCCGCCGGGCGGGCGTACTCCGACGCCGCCGTCGTGCGGCCACCGCCGCCGCGGGTGTGTCCGTCGTGACGGCTCTCGGTGTCTCGCTGCTGTTCAGCCTCACCGGCACCGACCGGCAGGAGCGGCCTTCCCCGGCCGCGCCCCCGACCAGCACCCCGAGTACCCCGAGCGCCCGTGCGGAGCCCTCCGCCACGGTGTATCTGGCCAAGCGGGTCCTCCTGGTCGGCGACCGTGCGCTGCCCGTCTCCGCGGGCGCGTTCGACACGCGTACGCCGACGGGACGGATGACGGTCACCGCCCGGCAGGACATCACGACGCTGTCCGCCGAGGACCTCCGCATCAAGGGCGGTGCCGGCGGCGAAGCCGACGTCAAGATCCCCTGGGTGGTCGAGCTGCGCGCGGACGACGGCACGAGCACCTTCATCGGCGCTCTGACCTACGACTTCAAGGCGCCCGGCAACTACGACACGACGGGCGGCTGGATCGGCCTCGGACTCTCGGACGCCAAGTGGCTGTACACCCGGTTGCGCGTGGGGGACGTGGTCCTCGTCGAGGACGGCGGGAGCACGCCGGAGCCGACGTTGACCTCCGCGACCGGCCGGCCGCCCGAGCCGACGTTGACCTCCGCGACCGGCCGGCCGCCCGAGCCGACCGCCCGCGTGACCGAGGGGACGGGCGCACGGGTCGTGCCGTCCCCGGAGTCGGGAACGGGCGGCTCCGGATAGTGCTGCGGCCTTTCCGGTTGCGCTGGGTCCGACAGGGCCCAGAGGCGTGCGGCGCCTCAGCCGTTCGCCCGCTCCTCCTCCGTGAGCCGGTTCAGCAGGCCGAGCAGGGTCGTCCGTTCGTCCTCGGACAGCGGCGCGAAGCACTCGGCCAGGACCTCGTCGGCGACCCGGTGTCCCGCCCTCAGGGTCTCCTCCCCGGCCGGTGTGAGGTGGTGCTCGATACGCCGGCCGTGTCCCGGCCGCCGGTCGATCAGGCCCTGGGCCGTCAGCCGACCGGCGAGCGTGCCGAAGGCCTGCTCGCTCTGGAACGTCGCCGCCGCCAGCGACCGGGCGGTCGCGCCCGGGGTACGGCTGATCGCCCGCAGGGCGTCCCACTGCGCGAGGGTCGTCCCGATGCCGGCGAGCCGGCTGTCGAGGGCCCGGTGCTGACGGTACTGGGCCTGCTTGACGGCTCTGCCGAGGATCTGCGGTTCAGGGGCCATGGGGCCAGGCTAACACCGCGACTAAGGTTGCTTATATAAGCATGTTTAGTTAGTCTCCAGGCATGACCACATCCCACTCGTACGCCGTGCAGCCCGAAGTGAGCCTCACCCTCGCCGAATCCGGGGCCGGACGTCCCGTGCTGGTCCTGCACGGTGGCGGAGGCCCGGCCACCGTCACCGGGCTCGCGGACCATCTGGCGCGGACCGCGCATGTCATCACCCCCACCCATCCCGGATGGAACGGCACACCCCGTCCCGACTGGTTCACCGGCATCGACGATCTCGCCCTGGCCTATCTCCACCTCCTGCACGACCGGGGGCTCCGCGATGTGCTGGTCGTCGGCTCGTCGCTCGGCGGCTGGATCGCCGCCGAGATGGCCGTCCGCGACCAGGCGGGGATCCTCACCGGACTGGTGCTGGTGGATGCCGTGGGCGTCGCGGTCGAGGGCGAACCGATCAGGGACTTCTTCGCCCTCGACGCCCGCGGCGTCGCCGAGTACGCCTATCACGACTCCGAGCGCTTCTACGTCGACCCGGCCGAGGTCCCCGCCGCGCAACTCGCCCTCCGCCAGGGCAACATGGCGGCTCTGCACACCTTCGCGGGCGGCCCGTCCATGCACGACCCGAAGCTGCTGCGCCGCCTGGGACGCGTCCGGATCCCCGTCCTAGCGCTGTGGGGCGAGAGCGACCGCATCGTCACGCCCGCCTACGGGGCGGCCTATGCCGCCGCGTTCGGCGACGGCCGCCTCGTGGTCGTCCCCGAGGCGGGCCATCTGCCTCATATCGAGCGGCCGGAGGCCACGTTCGCCGCGATCGACGCCTTTCTCGACGAGTGATCGACACCACGTGCCCCGCCCGGTGTGGCCGACGGGACCCGGACGCAGGCCGCTCCTAGGATCGCGGGCCATGGAAACAGTGGGTCTCTACGTGCTCGGCGTACTCCTCCTCACGACCGTCATCGGTGCCGAGGGCAGAATCCGGGGCGCCGACCGTCGTGTCGCCCGGCTCGAGCAGAAACTCGACCTGATCCTCGACCGGATGGGTCTGGACGCGGCCGACGCCGCCCTGGACGGGGTCACCGCCCTGGTGCGCGAGGGCAAGCCGATACAGGCGATCAAGCTGTACCGCGAGGTCACCGGGGCCGGCCTGAAGGAGGCCAAGGAGGCCGTGGAGCGAATGGGTTAGGGCGCAACATGCCCTAGTACTGCAACCGCACCTGTCGCGTCACCGCAGGTCAGGCGCAGCGCGGCGGTTTTTGGGCGGTGGCGATCCGACGGCGCACGGTGATAGTCGCCGCGCCGGGCCGATCGCGAACTGGCAGGTCAACGGCTCTCTATATCTGATGGCCCGTCAGCTTCGAAGTGTCCAGACGCCTAAACTGACCTGCGCTGATTCCATGAGTGCGGTTGCAGTACTAGGCCCTGTCGTCCCCGCTCTCCTCCTCCTCTCCCTCGAAGAAGTCCCCGATCTCGTCCACCACTTCGGCCGCGACCAGTCCGCCGACGACCCCGACGGCCAGCCCCGCCGCACCCGCGGCGACCGCCGTGCCGACGCCGGGTCCGGACCGGTGCCCGCCGCGATGGCCGTCGTGGTGGCTTCCGTGATGGTCGGTGTAGTGGCCTCCGTGCTGGTCGCCGTAGTGCCCGCCGTGGTGGCCGGTGTACGGAGCGGAGGCAGGGGCCCCGTACATCGCCCCCGGCCCGTACGCGGCCCGGTGTTCGATCAGTTGTGCGATCCAGCCGTCGACCTCCGTGTACCAGTCGCGGGTGTGGACCTCGTGGTGGCCGGCCGTGAAGCGGGTGAGTGTGTCATGGCCCGAGGAGAAGGGGCCGCCGCGCTTGTCGGCCTCAAGGACGATCTCCACGCTCTCGGGGGAGGCCAGGAAGGTCAGCTCGATCTCGTTCACCGCGTGCGCGTACCGCGGGGCGGGGGTGAGCTCGATCTCCTGGTAGAAGGGCAGCTGCTGGCCGGTGCCGCCGATGCGGCCGTACTCCAGATCGGCGGAGCGGAAGCCGAAGCCGAGCTGTCCGAGGGCCTCCAGAATCGCCTCCTGGACCGGCAGCGGGCGCACGGCCAACTGGTCCAGGTCGCCCTTGTCCTTGGCGCCGGCCACCGCCAGCTCCGTGCGCACGCCGAGGACGATGCCCAGCTGCTGCCCGTACAACTCGGTGATCGGCGTCTCCAAGGGCAGGGGCACGCTGAACGGGACGCTGCGCTGCTCCTCCTCGTCGAGGCGGAAGCCGCCGCCCACCGTGAACCGGGCGAAGGCGACCGCTCCCTCGCTCTCGCCCTCCCCGTGCTCCGCCTCCACGCGCGCGACCAACTCGAGCCCGATGTGCTCGATCTCCACGACCGAACCGCCGCCGCGCAGATGCACCTGCCCGGACAGCGACGCGCCGGGCAGCGCCGCGCCGCCGTCCAGGACCGTGTCCACCGAGGGGCCTCCCACGCCGATCGCCCCGAGCAGCCGTTTGAACACCATGCCGGTGTCGCTCCTTACTGATCGCCTTCGTTGTCCGTCCCGCCGGCCGGCGCCCGCTCGTGACGTGCGCCGACCCGCTGCCCGTTGAACCGACCGAAAAGGTAAAGAAGTTCCCAAGCGCTCGGAAGGATCCCGGAAGTCACTCGTATGGAGGATGAGTTGCGGATCACCTGGGCCGCGTGCGGCTCCGTCGGCGGCGCCCAGCCTTTACTGCGACTTTCTTGCAAGTAGCAGAATCAAGCAGCAAGGTAGATATTG
Source organism: Streptomyces sp. NPDC002573 (assembly GCF_042889625.1). NCBI lineage: Bacteria > Bacillati > Actinomycetota > Actinomycetes > Kitasatosporales > Streptomycetaceae > Streptomyces > Streptomyces sp. NPDC002573. Next base: position 92,603 of record NZ_JBIARC010000010.1, read on the forward strand.
CAGTACCCGGAGAAGCAGGGGACTGCAGCACCCGCGAAGAAAGGCCCCACTCCATGCCCCCGTCCTCCTCCCGGATGCGGATGCCCATCACACGGCAGGAGTGGGGCCGGCTCGGCGGGATGGCCGCGTTCGTCCTGGCGCTGCACGTCATCGGCTGGGGCACGCTCGTCGGCGTCGTCGCGCCCGAGCACTACAAGGTCGGCGCCGACTACTTCGGCGTCGGCATCGGCGTGACCGCGTACACGCTGGGGATGCGGCACGCCTTCGACGCGGACCACATCGCAGCGATCGACAACACCACCCGGAAGCTGATGGGCGAGGGGAAGCGCCCGCTGTCGGTGGGCTTCTGGTTCTCGCTCGGCCACTCCAGCGTCGTCTTCGTGCTGGCCCTGCTGCTCTCGCTCGGCGTGAAGGCGGTCGCCGGTCCGGTCCGCGACGACGGCTCGGAACTGCACAACGTCACGGGAATCGTCGGCACGACGGTCTCCGGGACCTTCCTCTACCTCATCGCCGCGATCAACTTCGTCATCCTGGCCGGCATCTGGAAGGTCTTCCGGCAGATGCGGTCGGGCGGGTTCGACGAGGCGGCCCTGGAGGAGCAGCTCGACAAGCGCGGCTTCATGAACCGCCTCCTCGGCCGCGTGACGAGGTCGATCAGCAAGCCGTGGCAGATGTATCCGCTGGGCCTGCTCTTCGGGCTCGGCTTCGACACCGCGACGGAGGTCGCGCTCCTCGTCCTGGCCGGTTCGGGCGCGGCGTCCGGACTGCCCTGGTACGCGATCCTCTGTCTGCCCGTCCTGTTCGCGGCCGGAATGTCGCTGCTCGACACGATCGACGGATCGTTCATGAACTTCGCGTACGAGTGGGCGTTCTCCAAGCCGGTCAGGAAGGTCTACTACAACCTCACCATCACGGGTCTGTCGGTCGCCGTCGCCCTGATCATCGGCACGGTCGAGCTGCTCGGCCTGTTCTCCGAGAAGCTCGGGCTGCACGGGGCGTTCTGGGACTGGGTCGCCGGCGTGGACCTCAACACCGTCGGCTTCGTGATCGTGGGCCTGTTCTTCGCCACCTGGGCGGTCGCGCTGGTGGTGTGGAAGGTCGGCCGCATCGAGGAGAAGTGGACGGCCGGTCTCGCGCAGCCGGCGGAGCAGGGCGCCGAGTAGGACGCCGTGCAGGGCGCTGAGTACAGTCCCCGGCCCCCCGGCGGCCCATCGCGCGACCCTCGGGCACGCGTGCGTCTCCCCACTGCCGGGTTCCGACCAGAGGGCCGGAGGGTCTCATTCCTGATGTGGCTGAAACGTGATGGAATCCCGAACTCGTGTCGGCTTCAACGAGGTTGACAGTTGATCGGTTGTGATCGACTATGTGCTCGAACTGTGGCTCATGTGACCAGTGAGCCCAGTGTTTCTCTTCGACCACTCTTTCCCGGCCACGGTCCCGGCGGCCTTGTGCTGCCCGCTGCCCTGGTCCGGGGCACAGCCCAGGAAGTTGGGGGAACGCATGTCCGCTGCGCGCCGTGTCACCGTACGCCGCCTGCTCGGGACGGGCGCTGTGGCGCTCACTCTCACCGCCGTCACGGGCGGCGCCGCCTGGGCCTCGGACACGCCTGGCGGTGACGGCTGGGACAAGGCCGGTCACGGCTACACGTCCGGCAAGGGCCCGGGCACGGTGACCGAGAACGACCGGTGCCAGTTCTCGCTGGACGGGACCTCCTTCACCGACTCGGTGCGGGTCGACGACCAGAACCTGAAGCCGACCGAGGACGGCAAGGTCCACATCAAGGTGCGGGCCGCGGGCGACGCCACGACCTGCACCGCCTCGCTCGCCGCCTACCGGGCGCACGGCGCCACCTTCGGCACCTCCGGACTCCAGGTCTTCCACGACTTCGACTCCGTGACGGTGAAGCCGGGCGACACCGACTCGCTGGACATCTCGGTCCCGGACGCGAGCTGCTTCGCGCAGATCGACCTGTACCGGGGCAAGGTGAAGTTCGACGGCGACTTCAAGGCGAACGACGGCTTCGAGCACGGTGACCTGCCCAAGGGCCCGGACCGCCCGGTCATCAAGGACAAGCTGATCGCGTCCTGGAACGGCGGTACGAAGGACTGCACGGCCCAGCCGCCGAGCACGCCGCCCGCGTCGACCCCGCCCGCCTCGACGCCGCCCGCGTCCGTGCCGGCCACCACCCCGCCCGCGTCGACGCCCGCGACCCCGGCCTCGCCGTCCAGCCCGCCCGCCCAGGAGTCGAGCACGCCGCCCGCGCCGACGCCGAACGGCGGTTCGTCCACCCCGCCCGGCGGCCTCGCGGAGACGGGTGGCGGCAGCAACGCGCTCCCGCTCACGGCGGGCGCCGCGGTCCTCGTCGCGGCCGGCGCGGCCATCGCGGTCGTCACCCGACGCCGCTCCTCGCGCACCCGCGCCTGACGCCTCCGGCGTCCTTGTGACCATTTTCCCTGGGCCCGGCGCTCCTATCCCCCGAGGAGCGCCGGGCCCACCCTTTCGCCCCGCGGCCCCCGCCGGCTGAGGCGGGAGACGCGAACGGCCGTCGGCGGGCGTGCTGTTGGGGCACGCGCTCGCCGACGGCCGTGGCCGGGCGGATCCTGGGGGGGGGTCAGCCCGTCGTGGGCACCGGGGACGGAGCGGTCGACGGCGGCGGCGTGAAGCCGGCGGGCGGGGAGAGGACCACCGTGGGCTCGCCGGGCGCGGGGGCCGGCGGGGTCGTGTCGCTCTTCGGGAGCTTCGGCGGGGTCGTCTCCTGGAACAGGACGTTGTCGAAGTTCACCAGGCCCGTCTGCTCCATCACCGTGATGTGGTCGAGGACCGTGTCGTTCGCCTGGTCGGCCAGCTGGCGGACCAGCGTGTTCTTGGTGGTGGCACGGATGTTGGCGATGACCGGGAAGATCTGGCCGTGCGTCACCCGCAGGATGTTGGCGAGATCCTCGTCGAACTTCTTGCCCTGGTCCGCCGTCAGCGTCTGCACGAACCCCTGCTGCTGCGGGCTCGGCTGGTTGGGCAGCGTGATGCCCAGCGCCGCGGCGACCTTCCGGTCTGCCTCGTCGAGGTTGGCGTGCCCGTTGACCAGATGCGCGCCGGCGGTGCGCACGGCCGGGGTGGTGCCCTTCTTCAGGGCCAGTTCACCCGAGGGGAACTCCCACAGACCGGCGGCCCGTACTTTGACGACGAAATCGCGGTCCGCCTCGGTCAGCGGCCCCGACGAGGTGTTGGCGATGACACGCGACGGAGCGCTCGACACGGTCTGCACTCCCAGCATCGAGGGATAGACGAGCGCCGTGAGCGTAAGTGTCAGGGCGCCCGTCACGAAGAGGGTTCCGGCCGCGTTCCGCGAAATGCGCATGGCACCTCCTGGTTGTTCGGACGCCCAGAAGTACGCGGGTGGCGGGGCCCGGAACCTTTTCCGCTGGCAAAATCCGCGGACCACGCTGTGGGGGTCGTCACACCCGGGCGGGCCCGCGCCGGCCCGGACCCGCGCCGCGCGCACGGCAGTTCCGTGGTCATGAGCCCCGCCCCTGGGGTCCGTGTGCCGGAAGATGACGCGTGGCGCTGCCGGGGTGCCCGGCTCGGCACCCGCTATGTTCAGTCTGAACATCGGACATTCGGGGTTGCCATGCAGAAGGCGGATGCGCTGCCCGCGCAGACCGAGGCCGAGCCGGCCGGCGCGGTCCCCGTGGCGACCGCCGACGCGCCCGCGCCCGGCCGACGGCCGCTGCCCTGGCCGCTGCTGTTCGGACCGGCCGTCCTCGCCGGCCCCGTGCTGCTCCTGCTCAGCCGCTCGCTGAACGTGCCCGCCATGCAGGCATGGCGGACCGTGTGTCTCGCCGTCGTCGTCCAGGCGCTGCCCTTCCTGCTGCTCGGCACCGCGCTGTCCGGCGCGATCAACGCGTTCGTGCCGGCCCGGGTGTTCAGCAAGGTGCTGCCCCGCCGGCCCGTGCTCGCGGTGCCGGTCGCCGGTGTGGCCGGTGTCGTCCTGCCCGGTTGTGAGTGCGCGTCGGTGCCGGTCGCTAACAGCCTGATCCGCCGTGGGGTGACTCCCGCCGCCGCCTTCGCGTTCCTGCTCTCGGCCCCCGCTGTCAACCCCGTGGTGCTGACGGCGACCGCGGTGGCCTTCCCCGGCAACCCCGCCATGGTGCTGGCCCGGCTGCTCGCCTCGCTCGCCACCGCCGCCGTGATGGGCTGGCTCTGGCTCTGGCTGGGCCGCGAGGAGTGGCTGCGGCCCACCGCGCGGCACACCGGACACCAGCCGGGGCACAGCCGTTGGACGGAGTTCCGGCTCGGCTTCCAGCACGACTTCCTGCACGCGGGCGGGTTCCTGGTGGTCGGCGCCATGGCGGCGGCCACCTTCAACGTGGCCGTCCCGCGTTCCGTGCTCGACACCTTCTCCGGCTCCCCCTGGCTGTCGGTGCTCTTCCTGGCCGGGCTCGCCGTCATCCTCGCGGTGTGCTCCGAGGCCGACGCGTTCGTGGCGGCGTCGCTGAGCGGGTTCTCGCCGGTCGCGCGGCTGGCGTTCATGGTGGTCGGGCCGATGGTCGACCTCAAGCTGATCGCCCTTCAGGCGGGCACGTTCGGACGGGCCTTCGCGGCCCGCTTCTCCACCGGGACGACCGTGGTCGCGATTCTTTGCAGCTCGTTGATCGGAGCGGCCCTGCTGTGAAGCGCCCCGTCCAGGTGACCCTGCTCGTCCTCAGCGGCCTCGGCCTGCTGCACGCCTCGCTCTTCACCGACCTGTGCCTCAGGTATGTGAAGGAGGGGCTGCGGCCGCTGCTGATCGCGTCGGGGGTGCTGCTGCTGGTGCTGGGAGTGGTGGACGCCCTGTCGGGCCGGATCCGGCCCCGCCCGGGCCACGGCGAACCCGCCGGACATCCGGAGGACGCTCACGGCGACCACGAGCGCGGCCACGACCACGACGGAGGCCACGATCACGGTCACAGCCACGGTCACGACCACACCGGCACCCCCCGGATCGCCTGGCTGCTGTTCCTGCCCGCGCTGAGCCTGCTCTTCTTCGCGCCGCCCGCCCTCGGCGCGTACACCGCCACCCGGGAGGCGCCCAAGGCGGTCAAGGAGCAGGATCACTTCGATCCGCTGCCCCGGACCTCACCGCTGCCGATGACCCTCACGGACTTCACCACCCGGGTGCAGCAGGACCGGGGGCAGGCCATCAAGGGGCGCAGCGTGCAGATGTCCGGTTTCGTCACGCCCGACAAGAAGGGCGGCGACTGGTACCTGACCCGGATCATCATCTCGTGCTGTGCCGCGGACGCCCAGTCCGTGAAGGTGCGGATGTACGGGATGCCGGCCCTGGCCGCCAACACCTGGGTGGCCGTCACGGGTACCTGGCACTCCGGCGGAACCCTGGGCACGAGTTCCGCGCCCGTCGCGCTCGACGTCCGTACCGTCGAGCGGATCGCCCGGCCGGTGAACGGGTACACGGACGATCTGCCGCTCCTCCCCTCGCGCTGACCGTCCGCCTCGCACGCAGCCGTACGGGAGGGTGAACCACCGCCCAAGCCCGGCCCATGACTCTCCAACGCCCGGTCAGGCGTGAACAAACGTTCAACCAAGGGTCTCCCGGTCCCGCAAAGGGGTCTACCCGCATAGAGCATCCGGTGCTGTCATGCTCACGACCGCCCGGTACCCCGCCGGGCACCACACCGGGAGATTCCCATGTCCCGAATACCCCACCCCCTGGTCACCACCCTGTCCACCCTGGCCCTCGCCGCGGCGGGCCTCACGGTCACCGCCGGCACCGCGCACGCGCAGTCGTGCAGCCAGGACTACCTCCCCCTCCCCGACCCGTACTGCCAGCCGGGCGCCCTCAACCCGGACGTCACCCAGTCCACCATCGGGTCGACGATCTGTGTCTCCGGCTGGACCGCGACCGTACGGCCGTCCACCTCGTACACCAACGCCCTGAAGAAGAAGCAGATCGTCGAGTACGGCTACTCCGACACCAGCACCTCGGACTACGAGGAAGACCACTTCGTGCCGCTCGAACTCGGCGGCGCGCCCAAGAGCGAGCTGAACCTGTGGCCCGAGCCGCACTACGGCGATGAGACCTCGGGGGACAAGGACGTCGTCGAGAACAAGCTCAAGAAGGCCGTGTGCGCGGGGGAGGTCAGCCTGTCGGACGCCCAGGACGCGATCATCACGGACTGGACGACGGCGCTCTCCAGCCTCGGCCTCGGCTGACCCCGGCCCTCCGGCCGCTCAGGCCATCCAGAAGAAGACGGCCGTCATGCGCTTGTCGTCCAGCTCGCTTCCGCAGTAACCGGTGGCACTGTGCATGATGTTGGCCTTGTAGAGGAGCAGCCTGTTGTAGCGCTGCGGCACGCGCACGTCCTCGGTGAACGCGTCCGGTGAGACATAGCGCGTGCCCAGCGCCTCGACCAGGTTGGTGTGCGGCGCCTGCACCATGTTGCCGCCGAGGACACCGCCGGGCAGGTGCTGGCGGTAGAAGCTCGTGCCGCAGTCCTTGGGGATGTTCGGACTGAGATAGAGCACCGCGGCGTAGCGGCACAGCGCCCGTGAGTCGGTGTGCGGACGCGGCTCGCCCTCGTCCTTGCCGACGACCTGGATGCAGTTGTGGTTGAGGGTGCCCCCATCGGGCGCGGTCTGCAGCCACAGCTTCTGCGCGCCGGTCTCCTTGCGCACGAGCCGTTCCACGTGGGCGAGTTCGGCCGGTTCGAGTCCGGGCATCGTCCGCAGCCCCGGCCAGCTCTCCTGGGTGTACGGATACCCCTTGGTCCAGTCGTCCTCGCCCTTGGCGAGGCACCGGGCCCGTACCTCGTCCACGTTCGGCAGGACGTCGTCGAGGACCCAGTAGTCACGGCCTCGGGTGGGCTTGCGGTACGGGAGTACGGGCAGGCGTGGGGGCTGTGGGGGCATGCGGGTGAACCTACAGTCCGGGCCCGTCGCCGTTTCTCATCGGTTGGTCAATGTTCCGTCAACACAACCCGTTTAACAGGTAAGGGAGTTGAGCCGACGGAACACGGTCAGGGGGTCGGTGACGCCGGGCTCGACTGCGTCTGGTCCGGGGTCTCCGCGGAGCTGTCGTCCGGCGAGAACACCGCCATGCTCACGAACATCGCCGTGAGGAAGAGTGCCGCCGCGGCGATCAGGCCCACGGCGCGCGGCCGCTGCACGACGAACGTACGCAGCGAGGGCTGTGCGCGCCGGCCGCCGGACGACTGGCGGTCGCGGCGCCCCGACGCGGCCGGACGCTCGCGGCGGCCTCCCGTGGCGGGGCGTTCCCGCTGAGCGGTGATGGCGGGGCGCTCCCGCTGGCTGCCCGGCTGCGGGCGCTGGCGATGGGCCGCCCGGTGGCCCGGGCCCGGAGCGGCGGAGGGGAGCTTGTACGTCGTCGCCGGGCCGGAGTCCGTACGGGGGAGCGCCGGCGGCTCCATGACGGGCACCGGGGTGTGGCGCTGCTGCGGGACGACGGCGGGGAGCGGCTCGGGGCGGCCCTGCCAGGCGCCGGTGCCGAACCAGTCGGCGGCCTGCTGGGCGGTCGGCCGGTCCTCGGGACGCTTGGCGAGCAGGCTCAGCAGATAGCTCTCGAAGGCGGGCGGCAGCGAGACGCCCAGCTGGTGGAGCGGCACGGGAGCGCTGTCGAGATGCTGGTGGAGGATCGCGATCGGGGTGTCGGCCTGGAACGGCGGCTTGCCGGTCAGGAGTTGGTAGAGCACACAGCCCAGCGAGTAGACGTCGCTCGGGGGTCCCGCGGGCTTGCCGAGGGCGCGCTCCGGCGCGATGTACAGGCTGGTGCCGACGATCTGCCCGGTCGCGGTGAGCGCGGCCGAGGGGTCGTCCATGAAGCGGGCGATGCCGAAGTCGCCGATCTTGAGGGTGCCGTCCGCGTCGAGCAGCAGATTGCCGGGCTTGATGTCCCGGTGCACGATGCCCTGTTGGTGCGCCACGGCGAGTCCGGCCGCGGCCTGCGCGGCGATGCGGGCGACGCGCTCCGCGGGCAGCGGACCGTCGTCGGCGAGCACCCGGGAGAGGCTGTCGCCGTCCACGAACTCCATCACCAGGAACAGGCGGCCGTCGTGCTCGCCGAAGTCGAGGACGCCGACCACATGGGGGTGGTGCAGCCGCCCCGCGGTCTGGGCCTCCAGCCGGAAGCGGGAGTCGGCGGTGGGGTCGGAGTTCTGGGCCAGCAGGACCTTGACCGCGACCGGCCGGCCGAGCATCTGGTCGTACGCCCGCCAGACCTCCCCCATCGCGCCACGTCCGATGGTCGTGTTCAGCTCGTACCGGCCCGCGATCAGCACCTGTTGTTACATCCTCATGCCGTGAGACGAATGCCGTGAGACCGCTCGACCGCCGTCGGCCATGACTCCGCGGAACGGGTGATGGTGGGGGGCCGGAGCGGATCACAGCCTAACGGCACGCTCCCCTTTTTGATCACGGTCTCCCCCCTGTGATGACCGAGTGGTGACGAACCTGTCGCACAATCCCCGCGTGTCCGGCACTCCCGGCGCGGCGGCGCCCGGCTCCTCCGGACGCCCGCCGACGGGCGCGACCCGTCGGGAACGGGCCATTCGGCGCGGGGCTCCCATGCCGCTGACCGGGGGAGGACGGTCCGACATCGGCCAAGTTCGTAAGTCAGTCGATTGACTTGATTTCTGGGAAGGGATGGCCTGACAGCAGGACCCCACCCCCCGCAAGCAGGAGGCCATCATGAGTGACGGACATACCGAGCGGAACGAGCCGCTGCCCTATCCCTTCGCCGCCCCGACGGCCCTTCAGGTGCCTACGGAGTGGTCCGAGTTGCGGCAGACGTGCCCGATCGCGCGGGTGACGCTGCCCAGCGGCGACGAGGCGGCGCTGCTCACCCGGTACGAGGACGTCCGCAGCGTGCTCGCCGACCCGCGCTTCACCCGCGAGCTGAGTGCGCCCGGAGCGGCCCGGATCACCGACACCGAGTCGGGGGGACTGTTCAACAGCCCGGTGTCGCGGACGCTTGCCGCCGAGGGGCACGAGCGATGGCGCCGGATGGTCGGCAAGTGGTTCACGGCCAAGCGCATGTCCGCGCTGCGGCCCGGGATCGAGGCACGGACGGAGGAGCTCGTCGACGAGATGCTGGCGCACGGCCGGCCGGCCGATCTCGTCACCCATGTGGCCTTCCCGCTGCCGGTGTGGGTCATCTGCGACATGCTCGGCGTCCCGGAGAGCGACCGTGAGGCGTTCGCGCACTGGTCCGACGTCAGCCTCAGCCTGACGCGGTTCGACGAGGCCGAGATCGACACCGCGCAGGAGGAGTTCACCGCCTACCTCAGCGAGCTGGTCGAGGGCAGGCGCGCACACCCCGGCGACGATCTGCTGAGCCGGCTCATGGACGCGACCGACGCCGAGGGGCGGCCGATGTCCGGGGCTGCGCTGGTCGCGACGGCCCAGGCGCTGCTGGTCGCCGGGCACGAGACCACGGCCGGGATGATCGCGAAGATGGTGGCCCTGCTGCTGGCCGACCGCCGCCACTGGGAGCGGCTGCTCGCCGACCGGTCGCTGGTGCGTACGGCCGTGGAGGAGGTGCTCCGCTTCGACGGCAACGGCGGTTTCGGCCTGCCGCGCTATCTCTCCGAGGACGCCGTGGTCGGGGGCGATGTGGTGCCCTCCGGAACGACGGTGATCTGCAGCATGGCCGCGGCCAACCGGGACGAGAGCGCGTTCGAGGGCGCCGACGAACTGGACCTGGGCCGCAGCCCCAACCCGCACATCGCGTTCGGCGCCGGCGCGCACTCCTGTCTGGGCCAGCCGCTGGCCCGCACCGAACTGCAGACCGTGCTCGACGTGCTGCTGCGCCGTCTGCCGGACCTGGAACTGGCGGTAGAGCCCGGCGAACTGCGCAGGGTGGAGGGTCTGGTCGTCGGCAGGCTCCAGGAACTTCCGGTGCGGTGGTGAGGAGGACATGAAGATCACGGTTGACGAGGCGAAGTGCTGCGGTGCCGGTCAGTGTGTGCTGCTGGCGCCGCACGTGTTCGATCAGCGGGAGGAGGACGGGATCGTCCAGCTCCGCGACGCGGAACCCCCGCCCGGGCAGCACCCGGCCGTACGGGAGGCGGCGACCATGTGCCCGGCCGCCGCGATCACGCTCACCGGGACGGACTGAGGGCGTCCGCCGGGTGGCCTGCGGCCGGACGCGTGAATTACGCGGTCCGGCCGCGGGAGGGCGGGCTCGTGGCGGCGGGGGCCGAAATAGTGTCCCCGCATGACGGAAATCCTCAGCGGGCCCACCATCGGGGAGCTTCAGGAACGCGCCCACGACGAGGGGCACGACTACGCCAAGGGCTCCCCGCACATCCGGCATCACCGCATCCGTGAGCGGGTGATCTCGGGTCTGCACGCCCTGGTCGGCGAGGTCACCGACCGGAACGGGCAGTGCCGGGTCCTGGAGGTCGGTGCCGGGCACGGGACTTTCACCGACCATCTGGTGGCGGCCGGGGCGAGGGTCGAGGTGACGGAGATGAGCGCCCCCAGCGCGGCGGTTCTCCGGCACCGCTTCCGCAACAACCCGCGCGTCACCGTCACGCACGACCCGGAGGGAGAGGCGGTCCTGCGGGCGGAGCCGCTCGACGCCGTGGTGTGCATCTCCGTGCTGCACCACATCCCCGACTATCTGGGTGCCGTCGAGCACCTCGTCGGCCGTATCGCTGCGGGCGGTGCCTTCTTCAGCGTCCAGGACCCCTTGTGGTACCCGCGCCGGTCGGGCGTCTCGATGCGGCTGGACCGGGGCGCGTATCTGCTGTGGCGGCTCGGCCAGGGAAACCTGCGGCGCGGACTGGCCACCCAGGCGCGCCGGCTGCGCGGTCACTACGACGAGACGAACGAGGCCGACATGGCGGAGTACCACGTGGTACGGCAAGGGGTGGACGAGGTGGCCCTCCAGGGGCTGCTGCGACCCGCGTTCCACCAGGTCGAGCTGCAACGCTACTGGTCGACGCAGTCGGATGTGCTCCAGTCGCTGGGGGACCGCTTCGGCCCCGCCACCACTTTCGGCCTTCTCGCCCGCAACCGCCGGGCCTGACCGTCGCGCGGGTTGTCCACCTGCCGACCGCCACGCCTGCCCACCGCCACGTCGGATTGATCGGGACCAGCAGGGCGATCGACATCAGCACGCTCAGCACGAGCAGGGCGGTGGCGGTGACGACGAACCCCGACCCGGCGTCGCCCCAGCCCACGACCGGCCGGACGGCACCGGCAGCGAGCGCTCGGCCCGGCCAGGGGTTCGACGGCGTGGGCCGTGACCGGGGCGATGCCGAGCAGGAGGAGGAGCGACGCGAGGGTGCTCCGCACGAGAACGGGCAGGAGGCGCATCCGGTGTCCCTTCGGTCCCTGGCGCCTCGCAGGCGCCTGCATGCGGGCGAGGACAGCCGGTCGCGAAGAGGGATGACAGGCGGGGATGACGGGCGGCCTCGTCGTGGTCCGCCGCCCAGTTCATGCGGGTCGTACGCGGACGGGAGGAAGGCACCGCAGCAAGTCACCCGATCCGATGAACGCCGTTCCTCGGACGGCCCAGGGGCCGGGCGCCGGACCGGCACCGCGTTGAGGCCCGGCCACCGAGGCGCGGCCGCGCCTCACGGCACGGGCGGGCTACGACAGGGGACGCGACGAGCGCCCCGGCGCCTCGTTCCCCGTGCTCCCGGCTCCGCCGCGCGTCCGGGACCGGCCGAGGGACCAGGCGCCCAGAGCCACCAGCACGGCTGCTCCGAGCCCGTACACCGGCAGCCACAGGGTCGTGGTGGACGCCAGACAGTCGGCCATGACGGTATGACTCTGGCTCTGCTGTGCGTGGGCCAGCGCCACGGGGTCGCGTCCGGCGAGGCCGGCCAGCGTCGCCTCCACCCGGAGGCGCTCGTATCTGCCCAGCTCACGGCACTGGGCGCGGGTGCCCGGCATGGGGAACAGCCATGACCAGCGCTGCATCATCGGCGCCAGCGTGATCGCGATGCACAGGCCCACGACCACCGCGTAGGTCATCAGGTTCACGGCGTACGCGGAGCGCAGGCCGGGCGCCCACGAAGGCAGGCGGTAGAAGCAGAGGACCAGCGCGAGGAGCGTCACGCCGAGGTAGGTCGCGAACCACTGCCAGGAACCCTGGGCGAGTGCGGCCGTCAGCACGGCGGCCAGCGCGATGCCGATGACTCCCGGCTGGGGCGCGGCGCCGGGGGCGCCCGTGCCGACGTCTTTCCGGGCTCTTCGAAGGCCGAGGTCGTCCACCGTGTCTCCCGCCTGGTCACGAGGGCACCAGTGTGTGGGCACCGATCGCACCCCGTCCCGGGACCGGGCCGGACCGCCCGCGAGCCCGCCCGGTTGGCGGCGCCGTCCGTCGCACTCGGCACAGGTCCCTGGCACCCGGCACAGAAGGAGCCCGGAACCGGCTCGGCACCCGGCGTGATGCCGGGTGCCGAGCGGTTGCGGACGGTGCCTGTACGGTCACGGGGCGACTCGACGGTCACCCCGCCCGGTGTCAGGGGATGTGGCGGGCGATCCCGGTCGCCCTGCCCATCACCCACTCCAGCGGCCCGCGCTGGAAGGAGCGCGACCACAGGGTGGCGAAGGCGGCGACGGCCACGATGAAGCCGAGCAGCACGTGCAGCGCCGGGCCCGGCAGCTCGTCGATGCCCAGGGCCTGGATGGCGATGATGTGGGCCACGTACGCCGTCATCGACATGGTGCCGACCGCGATGACGGGCCGGGCCAGACGGCGCAGCCGGGGGAAGGCGTCCACCGCGGAGAGGCACAGCGCCAGGACGGCGATCGCCACGCCCGCGTTGGCGAGGATCGACAGGGTCGTCTCGCTGTGCGGGGAGGCGGCCAGCAGCCAGGCCGGGGTGGTGCCGGCCGGGTAGCCCGCGACGTCGGACCACCAGGCCGACCCCGCCGCGTCGCCCGCCCCGGAGGCCCCGATCGCCTCGAGGGCACCGGGGACGAGGTGCAGCGCCAGCCACGAGCCGCCGTAGCCGACGACCGCGAGACCGGCACCGGTCAGGGCGATCCGGCTACGGACGACCGCCGACGTCAGGTCGAGGCGGGCCACGGCCATACCGGCCAGGACGAACGGGAGCCAGGTCAGGGCCGGGTAGCTGCCCGTCACCAGCAGGGAGACCAGGCCGTCGGGCCGGCCGGCCGCGCTGGGGCCGGTACTGACCAGCGGCGTCAGCACGTAGTCCAGCTGCGGGAACACCAGGGCCGTACCGACGGCCAGTGCCGCGAGCGGCCCCGCGCTGAGCCGGTACAGCGGCAGCACCAGCAGGAAGTACAGCCCGTAGAAGGCGAGGATCACATCGACCGGGGCGCCCCACATGGTCAGGGCGCTGCCCACGGCCAGCAGGATGACCGCGCGGATGATCACCTTGGCGACGGCCTGCCGGCCGGCCTGCCCGGTCTTGGGCGCACGGCGCCCGGTGATGAGAACGACCGCGAAGCCGGCCAGGAGGGCGAACAGGGCGGAGGACCTGCCGTGCGCCAGCTCCATCAGGAAGCCGGTGACACCACCCTTGGCCGGGTCGGGTCCGACATGGGCCGCGAACATGCCGAAGACAGCCAGACCGCGGGCCAGGTCCACGCCGACCAGACGGCCCGTCGAGGGCCGCCCGCTCTGCTCTGTTCCGTTCCCCCGTACTCCGGTGGCGCTCTCGGGCACTCGGGGCCGGGGCACGGTGAGGACTGCGTCGTACGTCATGCGTTCCAGAGTGGAAAAGTACTGGTCAGCGCGGTATCCGGCAGGAGTCCGCGCGACCCCCGCCGACCGGCGGCAACGGGCCCCCCGACCGGCTGGACCGCACGTGCGGGTCCCCGCGGCGGGCGGTGGCCGGCTCCGGCCGTGAGAGGCGGATGCCTGGGACGGTGGGGAGGCGGATCCTTGGAGGGGGGCGACTAACCGGAGGGCGGAGCGCACGTGATCCGGGTGGCGGTGGTGGACGACGAGGCGCTGGTCCGGTCCGGCTTCAGCCTCATCCTCAACGCGGCGGACGACATCGAGGTGGTCACGACCGCGACCGGCGCGGACGCCCTGGACGCGGTCCGGGAGCACCGGCCGGACGTCGTCCTGCTGGACATCCGTATGCCGGACGTGGACGGCCTCACCGTGCTGCGGGAGCTGCGCGCACTGCCGGATCCGCCTGTCGTGGCCATGCTCACGACCTTCGACGCCGACGAGTACGTCCTGACGGCCCTGCACTCCGGCGCGGCCGGCTTCCTGCTCAAGGACACCGAGCCCGACCAGCTGGCCCAGCTGGTGCGCACGCTGGCCGCCGGGGGCGTGGTGATGTCCCCGCAGGCCTCCCGGACCCTGCTGCACACCCACCCCGGCGCCGAGGCCTCCGCCGTCGACGAGGAGGCGGCCCGGGTCGAGCTGCTGACCGACCGGGAGCGGAACGTGCTGGTCCTGCTGGCGGAGGGCCTGTCCAACGCCGAGATCGGAGCCCGTCTGCACCTGGGCACCGGCACGGTCAAGGACCACGTCAGCGCCATCCTCACCAAACTGCGCGTGGCCGGCCGGGTACAGGCCGCCCTGCTCGCCCAGCGGGCCGGGCTGCTGGACACCGACCGGGAAGGGCGGTGATCGAGATGACCGGTACGGCCGGTGCCACCGGGACTGTGGGGACGACCGGGGCCACGGGGGTCACCGGGGCGATCGCCCGGCCCGGGAAGCAGTTCTGGGAACGCGTACCGGCGCCCGTGGTGGATGTGGCTCTGGTCGCCCTCGCCGCGCTCGACGCGGGGCTCAACCTCTCGGACGACACGCCGTTCGGACTGGCCCTCGCCGCCGTCGCCTGCGCCGCCCTCGCCGTCCGCCGGCGTTTTCCGCTGATCGTCTTCCTGCTCACCCTGCCCGCCACCCTGATACAGGACACCCTCGTCGCGCCGCTCGCGGCCCTGTTCACCCTGGCCGTGCGCTACCGGGACCGCCGTCTGCTCGCCGTGTGCGCGATCCTGTCGGCGATCGCCACCGCGATCCCCTGGCCGCCGGGCCCGAGCACATGGATCGGCCGGACCTGGACCCTGGTCGACTTCGTCTACACCCTGGCGACCGCCGCCGCCCCCGTCCTGCTCGGCCAGCTCGTCCAGGCCCACCGCGACCTGTCGCAGCGCCTGACGGAGATCGAGGAGGCGAGGGAACACGAACGCGTCCTGCACGCGCAGGCCGTCCTCGCCCGCGAACGCGCCCAGCTGGCCCGCGAGATGCACGACGTCGTCTCCCACCAGGTCAGCCTGATCGCCGTGCAGGCCGGAGCCGTCCAGGTCGCCGCCAAGGACCCGGAGACCCGGGAGGCCGCGCGCTCCATCCGCGCGCTGAGCGTCGGCACGCTCGACGAACTGCGCACCATGGTCACGCTGCTGCGCGCCTCCGGCGGCGACGTCACCGAACTGACCCCGCAGCCCACCCTGGCCGACCTGCACAAACTGGTGGCGTCCAGCGGTATCGAGGCGGAGCTGAAGGGCGAACTCTCGCCCACCGTGGGCACGCCCGCGCAGCGGGCCCTCTACCGCACGGTGCAGGAGGCCCTGACGAACGTCCGCAAGCACGCGCCCGGAGCCAAGGCCACCGTCGAGCTGTGGCACGACGGCCCCGAGGTCGGCGTGACGATCAGCAACACCGCGCCGTCCCGTCCGGCCCTCCCCCTCCCGAGCGCGCACCAGGGTCTGGTGGGCCTGAAGGAACGCGCCGACATCCTGCACGGCACCCTCGAGTCCGGCCCGACGGCGGACGGCGGATTCCGGGTACGGATGCGGATCCCGGCCCACGCGGACTGACCCGGACCGGCCGCGCACCGTCGGCAGGCACCGTCGGCGTGGTCACAGGAAACTCAAGAATTCACCCAACTCACGTGCAACCCTTGCGTTTTTCCGAAGGTCTCCTGATCGCGACGCCCGGGTCCCGGGATCCGGGTCCCGGGATCCACCGCGACCGTACGACCGTTGGAGACTCCTTGCGCAAGCGCACCCTTCTGCTGACCGCCGCGCTTCTCGCCTCCGGCCTGACCCCGTTGGCGCTGGCCGCCCCGGCGACCGCGGCCACCTCGTTCGCCCAGGCCACCGCCGACGTCCCCGGCACGCCCGAGTTCGGCGACACCTTCGGCTACGACGTGTCGGCCGCGGACACCAACGGCGACGGCTACCCGGACCTCGCGGTGGGCATCCCCGGCGAGACGGTCGGCAGCGGTATCTTCCACGACGGCGCGGTCACCGTCCTGCGCGGCGGCAAGGGCGGCCTCACCGGCAGGAACTCCCTCCAGTACGACGTCGGCACACCGGGTGTCGCGGGCGACCCCGCCGAGGAGGGCGACGCCTGGTTCGGCTCCTCGGTCCTGCTGCGCGACTTCAACCGCGACGGCCGGGCCGAACTGGTCGCCGCGGCCGACGAGATCGGCCGCCTCCACCTCCTCCCGGGCACGACTTCCGGCCCCACCGGGACGGGCTCGATCCTGCTCACCCCCCAATTCCTCGGTCTGGGTGCCCGCCCGTACTTCGGCGCGGCACCGGAGGACTGACCCCACTCCCCGACCTGCCACTTGTCTGGAGACACGGACGTGAAGCACTCCCTGCGCGGCACCACCGCGCTCGCCTGCCTGCTCGTCGCGGGCCTCACCCCGGTGGTCCTGTCCACCCCCGCCTCCGCCGCCCCTTCCGGCCTTCAGGGCGACTTCAACGGCGACGGCTACCGTGACGTGGCCGTCGCGGCCCCCGCCGCCACCGTGAACGGGAAGTCCTGGGCCGGACAGGTGGCCGTGGTCTACGGCACCGCGAGCGGACTGAACCCCGCCAAGCACCAGTTGATCAGCCAGAACACCGCGGGCATCCCCGACGACGCGGAGAAGAACGACCAGTTCGGCGACCAGATCGCCACCGCCGACCTCAACCGCGACGGCTACAGCGACCTCGTCGTCGGCACCCCTCACGAGAAGGTCGGCAGCGCCCAGGACGCGGGCACGGTCACCATCGTGTGGGGATCGAGAAACGGACTGTCCGGCGGTACGACGGTGAAGAACCCCCAGACCCTGTACGGGAGTTACTTCGGGCTGGGCATCGCGTCCGCCGACTTCACCGGCGACGGCAAGCCCGACCTGGCGATCTCGGCACAGAGCGACGCGCGCACCCCCGCGTGGCGGATCCGGCTGATCCGGGGCCCGTTCGCCAAGTCGGGCACGACCGGCAAGGTGTCGTCGTACTCCCCGGGAGTCGACAAGCCGGTTCTCACCGCGGGCCGGGTCAGCGGCGACACCAAGGCCGACCTCGTGGTCACCGGCCTGAGGCCCGACCACGACCAGCTCGCCACCGCCGTCTACTACCGGGGCGCCCCCGACGGCATCAGCAAGGCGGCGACCCTGCGCTCCGCCGCGACGGCCGCGATCGGCGACCTGAACAAGGACGGCTTCGGGGACATCGTCCTCGGCAACCCCGAGGACCCGGCCGACGAGCCCTCCGCCTCCACCGGCGGCAAGATCCACATCATCTACGGCACCTCGTCCGGCCCGAGCGCCACCCGCCGTGTCTCGCTCTCGCAGAACACCGCGGGCGTCCCGGACTCCTCGGAGTACGGCGACCGCTTCGGTCAGGCGCTGGCGATCGGCGACTTCGACAAGGACGGCTACGGGGACCTCGCGGTCGGCGCGCCGGGCGAGACCTTCGGGGACGACTCCGACTACCGCGCCTCCGCGGGGGCGATCACCCTGCTCCGGGGCTCGGCCTCCGGCCTCTCCACCACCCGCCCGGTGTTCCTGACGCAGGACAGCCCCGGCGTCCCGGACACCCTGGAGACCGGCGACCGCTTCGGCCAGACCCTCCTCGCCTCCGACGTGAACCACGACGGCCACGCCGACCTCACGGCCGTCGCCGCCCAGGAGAACGACCCGGAGGGCGCGGCCTGGTTCCTGCCGGGCGCCTCGTCCACCCTCTACTCGACCACGGCCTCGACCACCTTCACTCCGGCCAGGCTGGGCCTGCCGTCCCGCACATACACCGAGTTCGGGGCCGGCCTGGCGGGCTAGGTCCTGTCGTCAAACTCCCGCCGTCCGCCCGGAGGGCGGGCTCTGCGGCGTCAGGTGCGTGCTCTCGCCGCACCGGCCGAAAGCCCGAGTACATCCAGTACGAGGACTTGCGGCCGGCACTCCCCCAAGCTCTTCGAGCAGGGGGTACCCCCAGAGCACGCACCGAACGCCGCTCCTTCACGGGCAAACGTTGCCTGCCGGGGCGCTGGTGCTGTGCGCGCGGACGCTCGAGGGCCCGGGGCGGGTGCCGCCCCGGACCGGGTTTCGGGACGCGGGGAACGGCCCGGTCAGCCGAGACACACCACGAGCAGGCACAGGTGTGACGGTGAGGTCGGTTGCGACGACGGGTTCGTCTGCGGGGTGCCCGGGTCCGACGTGCCGGTGGTCGCGGACGGGGACGCGGTCGGCGTCTGCGCGGACGTACCGGAGCTGCCCGTGCTCGTCGAGCCGCCGGCGGCGGGCGCGGCCGTCTGCTGCTGCGCGGCCATGGTCTGGGCGGGCACCGGAGCGGCCGCGGAGTCGGGCCGGGTGTCCGGCCGCTCCGTACGGGGCGTGGTGACCGGGCCCTGCCCGCGGGGCGTGCCGATGGCGGAGGACTCGGCGGCGGACATGGTGTGCGAGGGCTGCGGTGCCGACGAGGACCGGTCGGTGCCGGGCGAGGCCGTCTCCGGCAGGCTGTCCGCGCCGGTCTGTTCGCCCGCGACGCCCATGCTGCGGTTGTCCGGCGCCGCGGCCGCCTGAGCCCGGTCGGGGGCCTGCCGGTTCAGCGCGGAGATGGTCAGACCGCCACCGACGATCGCGACGGCGGTCGCGACCGCGGCGCGCCGCTTGTTCTTCTTCCAGCGGGCCAGCTGGCGGCGCCGGGCCGCCCGTCCCGTCGGCGCGGCGGAGGGAGGGCCGTCCACCTCGTCGGACGGGTCGAAGGACGGGGTGTCCACGTCGTCGGACCCGTCGAAGGGGTGGGTGTCCCCGGCGGGAAGATCGCTGTCGTGCCACGTGGGGGACAGGGCGAACTCACGCGCCTGGGTCCCGGTCATCGCCGCGCCCGTCGTCGGGGTGTAGGCGCGCGTGGTCATGGGGGGAGCGATGTCCGGGGCATAGGCTCCGCACCCCGGACACACCAGGGCGCCATTGAGATGCCGACGGCACGAGGAGCAGTAGTCCATTTGCGGTCTTCCTGAGTCGACTGCGCCTGCAGCCTCGGCCGCGGCCTGGCCGCGTTCGCACACGGGTTCCAGCGGCTAGTCACGCTAACGGGGCTTTCGTAAGACTCTGTGGGTCCCGTGTGGCACTCCTGGGTGGATTCTCTGGCGTTCGTGGGCGTGGTGTGCTCGGCCGTACGACGCCGGGTGGCGCGGACGGACCCGGCCCGGTCCCGGCGCCGAAGGCCCTGACCTGCCCCGACGGCCCCGCGCACGCCCACGGTGGGGGCAGCATGGCGTGCCCGATCTCCCCGTGCCAGGTTGCGCCCCCTGATCGTGAAGGTGGTGTGGGGGACTTTCATGAAAACGGCGCGCTTCTCGACGCCAACCGCCGTAGCGCTGCTCCTCGGAATGACCACCGTCATCGGTCCCGGCGCGGCCGGCGCGCACGCGGCGTCGGACATCCCGCTGCCGATCGCGCACTTCGCGCACATGGTCGTGGACGCTCCCCACGGACACCTGTTCATCAGCGGCGGCGCGGGCACCGACGGCATCCTCGTCACCGATCTCGACGGCGGGAACCCGACGACGATCGGCGGTGAGCCGGGTGCCACCGGCCTCGCCCTCTCCGACGACGGATCCCTGCTCTACGCGGCCCTCCCGGACCAGGACACGATCGCGGCGATCAGCACGGAGAAGCTGACCGAGTCGGCCCGTTACGCCACGGGAGCGGGGACCCGTCCGCAGTCGCCGGTCGTCGCCGGGGGAACCCTCTGGTTCGGGTACGGCACGGCGGGCGCCGGCGGCATCGGATCCGTCGACGGGTCCGGCACGGTCACGTTGCGGCAGGACTCCGGCAGTTGGGCGGGGCCGCCGACGCTGGCGACGACCCCGACGCCCTCCGGTGTGCTCGCGGCCGCCCGGTGCCGCCGGACACCACCCCGCCCGCCGCGCCCGCCGCCGATTGAGAGGGCCGGCACGGACCAGGGAGGACAGCACGGAGGCCCGGGTTCCCGACCCGGGCCTTCGGCGTCCTCGGGGGTAACCGGCCGGGAACGGATCGGTATCGGCCCTTCCTAGCCTGCACGAGCCGGTTCCGGCGGAACGGACACCGTGTGAAGGGGAGTCGTCGCCACCCGGCCGGGCCTCCCCGGCCGTCCGACCGCCGGGATCCGCCGCCTGTTCCCTGTCCGCATCGGGCCCGTCCGGCCCGTGCACCCCCCATGGAGGAACCTATGCACCCGTTGCTGCGTATCAGCGAGGAGGTCCGGGCCGCCCTCGCCGACGGGCGTCCCGTCGTGGCTCTGGAGTCCACCGTCATCGCCCACGGCCTGCCCTACCCCGGCAACGTGGAGACCGCGACGGCGATCGAGAAGGCGGTGCGTGACGCGGGCGCCGTGCCCGCCACCATCGGCCTGGCCGACGGCCGCTTCACCGTCGGCATGAGCGAGTCGGACCTGGAGCGGTTCGGCACCGCCCAGGGCATTCCGAAGGTGTCGAGCCGTGACATCGGAGTGGTCCTGGCCGGCGGTGGGCTCGGCGCGACCACGGTGGCGTCCTCGCTGGTCGCCGCCTCCCTCGCGGGAATCCGGGTGTTCTCCACGGCAGGTGTCGGAGGCGTGCACCGCGGCGCGGGCGAGACCTTCGACATCTCCGCCGACCTCGTGCAGTTCACCCGCAGCCCGGTCGCCGTGGTGTGCGCGGGCGCCAAGAGCATCCTGGACCTCGGTCTCACGCTGGAGTACCTCGAGACGCAGTGTGTGCCGGTCATCGGCTACCGCTGCGACGACTTCCCCGCCTTCTACTGCCGCTCCAGCGGCCACCGCAACCCGCAGCGGATCGACGAACTGCCGCTGCTGGTACGGGCGTTGCGCGCGCACTGGGCGACCGGCACGGAGGTGGGCGCCCTGGTGACCCACCCGATCGCGGAGGCCGACGCGCTCGACTCCGAGTACGTCGAGGGGGCGATCACCGACGCCCTCGCACAGGCGGACGCGCAGGGCGTCACGGGTCCCGCCATCACCCCCTTCCTGATGAAGGCGGTCAGCGCGGCCACCGCGGGGGCCAGTGCCGCCGCCAATCGCGCGGTGCTCGTCTCCACCGCGGCCCTCGCGGGCGAGGTCGCCGTCGCCCTGACGGCGGCCGGTCAGGAGGAGACGTCATGACCGGGGCGCTGCTGCTCGACCTCGACGGCACGCTGCTCGACACCCCGGGAGCCATCGCCCGCACACTCCGCTCCGTCCTCTTCGAGGTCGCCGGACGCACCGTCGGGACGGACGCGGTGCGGGCCACGGTCGGCAGGCCGCTGGACACCTCCGTGGCCGCGCTGCTCGACCGGGACCCCGCGGACCCGGTGGTCGCCGATGCGGTCGCCCGCTACCGCGAGGCGTTCGCCGCCACCGTGCTGCCCCGGGCCCGCGAGATCGTCCTGCCGGGCGTCGTCGAGGGACTCACCCTGGCCCGGGAGGCCGGGGCGGCGCTCGCCGTCGCCACCAGCAAGGTGCGCGCGAGCACCGAACCGCTCCTTCGCGCCGCCGGTCTGGACGGCTTCTTCGACACGGTCGCCTGCCACGACATGGTCGACCGCGGCAAGCCCCACCCCGACCTCGCCCTCTACGCGGCGGACGCACTGGCCGTGCCGCCGGAGGTCTGCGTGGTCGTCGGCGACAGCGGCGACGACATGCGGATGGCGCGCGGGGCCGGGATGCGGGCGCTCGGCGTCACCACCGGGGTCGCGAGCGCCGAGACGCTCGCCGAGGCGGGCGCGCACGCCGTGTACGACCGGTTCGACGAGCTCGTACGGGACGCGCTGACACGCGAACGCGAGGTGGTCGGGCCATGACCGGGACCGGACCGGCCGGCCGGGCGCAGGCGGCCGACGTCGCCACGGCCGCCCTCGCCCCCGCCGTCTGGGGCAGTACGTACCTCGTCACCACCGAATGGCTGCCGCCGGGCCGCCCTCTGCTGGCCGCGACCGTCCGGGCCCTGCCCGCCGGACTGGCGCTGCTCGCGATCACCCGGTGTCTTCCGCGCGGCGCCTGGATCGGCCGCGCCCTCACCCTCGGGGTCCTCAACATCGGGGCCTTCTTCACCCTGCTGTTCGTGGCCGCGTACCGGCTGCCCGGCGGACTCGCCGCGATCATCGGCTCGATCCAGCCGATGATCGTGATCGTGCTCGCCTTCCTGCTGCTCCGCGAGCGGGCCCGGCTCAGCGACTGCCTCGCCTGTGTCCTGGGCACGGCCGGCGTGGCGCTGCTGGTCCTCAGCGCGCAGGCCAGGCTCGACCTTGTCGGCGTGATCGCGGAGCTGGCGGCGACGTCGAGCATGGCCGCCGGAATCGTGCTGGGCAAACGGTGGGGGCGCCCGGAGGGCGTCGGACTGCTGGCGTTCACCGGCTGGCAGCTCACCGCCGGTGGTCTGCTCCTGCTGCCGCTGGCCCTGGCCGTCGAGGGGCTCCCGCCCCGGCCGACGGGCGAGAACCTGCTCGGCTTCGGCTATCTGGCGGTGATCGGCGCACTCGTCTCGTACGCCCTGTGGTTCCGCGGCATCGAGCGGCTGCCCGCCTTCACGGTGTCCCTGCTCGGTTTCGTGAGCCCCGTGGTGGCGACGGCACTGGGCTATGTGGTGCTCGACCAGTCGCTGTCGCTCGCTCAGATCTGTGGTGTCGTCCTGGTGTTCGGCTCCATCCGGCTCGCTCAGCGGTCGGCGGTCCCCCGCGCCCGAGCGCCCCGGCCTGCTGGTCCCGGACCGGGAACGGATCGGGAACGGGCGTTCCTAACCTGGCCGCGACAACGTCAAGTGAGGGAGAGGTCAGTGCAATGACCGAGATCGTGCTCATGTCCGGCAGCGTTCGGGACGGCTCGTACAACTCGGCGGTCGTCGCCACCTTGCGCCGTATCGCCGAGGAGCGCTTCGAAGGGGTGCGCACCACCGTCGTACACCCCGCCGAACTGCCCTTCTACGACGAGGGCATGGACGCGGCGAACGGCTCCGAGGCCGTGCTGCGGATGCGTAACCGGGTCGCCGCCGCGGACATCCTGGTGATCAGCACCCCGTCGTACAACGGCGCCGCCCCCGGCGTCCTCAAGAACGCGTTGGACTGGCTGTCGCGGCCGTACGGCGAGAGCTGCCTGGACGGGCGGATCGTGGCCGTCGCCAGCGCCTCGCCCGGCCCGCGCGGGGCCGTGGACGCGCAGCCGGGACTGGTGGAGGTGCTGGGGCACGCCGGTGCGCTGGTCGCCGAGCACCCGCCGGTGGCCGTGGCCGACGCCGGGGAACTGCTCACGGCGGACGGCGAGTTCGCGGGTGCCGAGACCCTGGACGCGCTGGAGAGCCTGCTGCGGGCCGCGCTGGCGGCGGCCCGGGAGCCCGTGCCCTCGCTCGCCGTCTGACCCCGCGTACCCTCGACACCACGCCCGTACCGCCACGGAGTCACATGCACCCAGTCCTGGGCGGCCGGTGTTCCGGCGCCCCTCCTCATTGCCCGGCCCACATGCTCCGGGTCACGATCGCGGTACCGGTCCACGGCCGGGCACGGACGGCAGAACAGTCGTCCGCGCCCGGCCGTGCCGCCGTTGCCGGTGGCGCGCCCCGTCCTACGCTTCCCGCCCGCCACCCGACCTTCCCCGCCCCCCACCCCTCTCCCGACACCCTTCCGCCGAAAGTCCTCCGCCGAAAGCCTTCGCCGTCATGAGCACACCACCCCCGCACCGCCGGATCCTGATCGCCGGCCCGACCGCCGCACTCGTACGGGCGGCCGGAGCGGCCGGGTTCCGGGTCTGGTCCCTGTGTGACGCCCGCCGATGTCCGCCCGAGGAACTGACCGCCCTCTCCGAACGCGTACTGGTCGCCGACTTCGGCGACGAGATCGCGCTCAAGGAGGCCCTGGACGCCGCCGCCGAGTCCGGCCTGCACGTCAACCCGCCTGCCGCCGCGAGGCTGTTGGCGGACCCGGACGCCGTACGGCGGCTCGTGCACGACAACCAGCTGTGTCCGCCGGAGGCCGCCCAGGACGCGGCCGGGGACCGGTACCGGGTCGACACGCTGAGCGTGCACGGTATGCACCACACCGTCGGCATCACCGCCGAGACCCCCTACGGCCTGCTGCATCCCGCCCCGCTCGCCGGTGACACCGCCGCCACGCTGCGGTCGGTCGTCACCTCACTGCTGGACCTGGCCGGGTACCAGTACGGACCCGCGCACACCGAGGTCGTCCTCACCCCGGACGGGCCGGTCACCACCGGCTGCGCGGCCGTCGTCGCCGACGAACCGGTGCCGTGGCTGGTGCGGGTGGCCTCGGGGCGCGAGCTCGTCACGGACGCCTTCGAGGTGCTCGCCGGACAGGACGTCGCGCCCGTACGGGCGCTGCGGTTCGCGGCCTCCGTCACGCTGCCGGAGATCCCGCCGGGCGAGGTACGCGCGTTGCCGTACGTGCGCCACGTCGTGGCGTCCGACGGCGAGCGGGGCGGCCAGGCCGTCCTGGAGGCCGAGTCGCCGGAGCACGCCGCCGAACTCGTGTCGCGCATAAAACGGTTGTTCGACTGATTTCCTTCGGGAACGCCGAATGTCCCGGTGGCCGGCCACCGGGACATTCGGCGTACGAGGGGGAGAGCGTGGTCAGGAGCTGAAGGCGCGCTGGTGCCAGACGAGGCCCCCGTCGGCGCCCTCCGGGGCGTCGACCTCGGTGACCCGGCCGATCAGGATCGTGTGGTCGCCGCCGTCCCGGGCCGCATACCGCTCGCAGGTCAGCCGGACACCCGCCGCCAGCGCCGGGGCCGGCGCCGGTCCGGGCAGCAGGGGCGCGTCGGTGAACCGGCGGTCTGCCGGACCCGCGAAGCGCATCGCCAGGTCCTCGTCGCCGGGGCCCAGCACATGGACGCAGAAGAACGGCGCGGAGACCAGGGCGTCGTGCGAGCCGGCGCGGCGGTCCAGGCAGACGAGGAACAGCGGCGGGTCCAGGGAGAGCGAGGAGGCCGCGCTGACCGTCATCCCGCGGGGGGCACCGAGGTCGTCGTAGCAGGTCACCACCGTCACCGGGGCCGCCAGCGCGGCCATCGCGGAGCGGAAGGCCGCCGGGTCGACGGACTGCCGGACGCCGGAGGGCGCCGTCAGTAGCGGGGTGCTCATCGGACCGCCTCCACGCGCCGCGCGGTCGGCAGCAGGCGGCCGTCCGCGGGAGTGTGCAGACCGGTGCGGACGTCCCAGGCGATCCGGCCCGCCCGCAGCGTCGTGACCACCCGGCCGGTGAACGTCCAGCCCTCGTACGCGGACCAGCCGCACTTGGAGCGCACGTCCGCCGCGGACATCTGCCATCGCTCGGCCGGGTCGAAGAGCACCAGGTCGGCGTCCGCGCCGGGCTCCAGACGGCCCTTGCCGGGCAGTTCGAACAGGGCCGCCGGCCCGCTGCCCATCAGGCGCACGAGATGGCGGGCCGCCTCGTCGGCGGGTACGGCACGGGTGCGCAGCCCAGTCCAGATCGACACCGCCAGCTCCTGCACCCCGGGCAGTCCGGGCGGCGCGTCGGCCGGCGGGCGGTTCTTCTCCTCGACCGTGTGCGGGGCGTGGTCGCTTCCGGCGGTGGCCGCCTCGCCGTTCAGAACGGCCTGCCACAGGCGTTCCCGGTCGGGCTCGTCCCGGATCGCGGGCGAGAGCCGGGTGCGCGGGCCGCGGCGGCAGGTGTCGGCGTGCGTGAAGGAGAGATGGTGGCCGGTGACCTCGAAGGTGACCGGCAGTCCCTCACGGGCGGCGGCGACCAGCAGGTCGATCTCCTCCGCCGACGAGGTGTGCAGCACATGGGCGGCGGTGCCGTGGCGCCGGACCAGCTCCACGACCTGGGCCACCGCCACGATGGCGCCCGAGCGGGGGCGGTGCGGCTCGTACTCGGCGTAGGAGTGCGGGTCGCCGCGCCAGGAGTCGAGCAGATCGAAGACCTGCTGGTCCTCGGCGTGCAGGACCAGCCGGACACCGCCTCGGGCGGCCGCCTCGAAGGCGGCGTCCAGCTGCGCGCGGTCGCGGAAGACGACCGGGGCGGTGTGGTGGCCCGCCATGAACACCTTGGCGGAGGTGGCGACATCGGGGTCCAGGGTGGCCAGCAGACCGGGGTTGGCCGGGTCGGCGCCGATGTGGAAGCGATGGTCCACCCCCGCGTGGCCCGCCACCAGCTCCGCCTTGGTCCGCAGGGCGTCCTCGTCCAGGCCGGGCGGCCGGGTGTTCGGCATGTCCATCACCGTCGTGACGCCCCCCGCCAGCGCCGCGGCGCTCCCGTGCGCCCAGTCCTCCTTGTACTCCAGGCCCGGCGTGCGGAAGT
The DNA here is from genome assembly GCF_042889625.1 of Streptomyces sp. NPDC002573. Lineage (NCBI taxonomy): Bacteria > Bacillati > Actinomycetota > Actinomycetes > Kitasatosporales > Streptomycetaceae > Streptomyces > Streptomyces sp. NPDC002573. The sequence continues at coordinate 119,059 of NZ_JBIARC010000010.1, forward strand.
GCACATGGGTGTCGATGAGTCCTGGCAGCACATACCGCCCCCTGGCGTCGATGCGCGGTCCCTCGGGCAGCGGGGCGTCCGGCCCGGGCAGGGCGGCCACCTTGCCGTCGTTCACCACGACCGTGCCCTCGCGCACACCCTGCGGGGTGACCAGCCGGCCGCCCTCGATGATCAGCTGTTCCATGACATGCTCACCAGTTCCCTGCACAGATCGTTGGTCGGTCCCATGAGGGCCACGGCACGGGCGTCCCGGCCGTGGCGGTTGACGGGGTGTGTCTCGACGTAGCCGGCGGAGCCCAGCATCCGAGCGGCCTCCGCGCACACCTCCTCGGCGCACACCGAGGCGAAGAGCTTGGAGTGCAGCGTCGCCATGCCGGGGTCGGGCGCGTCCCGGCGTCCGGCGCGCTCCACCACCGCGCGGGCCGCCTCGACCCGGGTGGTGAGGTCGACCAGCCGGTGCCGCACCGACTGCTGGGCCAGCAGCCCGCGGCGGGCGGCCTGGTCGGTGACGGCGTCCAGGGCGGCCTGGGCGAGGCCGACGGCGACCGCGCCGAGCGTGGCGCCGCTCTCCCGTACCCGCGCGATGATCGAGGCGGCGGCGCCGAGCGGGCCGAGCCGGTCGGTGTCCGGCACCCGGCAGTCGTGCAGCGAGACGAAGCCGGTGGCCGAACCGCGCATCCCGGTCAGCCTCATCGAGGTGTCCGGCCTGAGGCCCGGGGTGCCGGAGCGGACGAGGTAGAAGGTCTGGCCCGCGGCGCCGTAGCCGGTGTCGGGGGCGGCGCTGTCCTCGGGAGTGCCGGTCTGGGCGAGGACGAGGTACAGGTCGGCGATGCCGGCGCTGGTGGTGAAGGACTTCGCGCCGTCCAGCAGCCAGTCGCCGCCGGGCAGCCGGCGGGCGGTGGTGGAGAGGTTCTTCTTGTTCGCGCCGGCGCCGGACTCGCTCCACGCTGACGCGGCCAGCCACTCCCCGGAGGCGAGCTTCGGGAGCAGTTCGCGGTGCTGGGCGTCGGTGCCCTGTTCCACGATGCGGCTGGTGACGGCGTAGTGCTGGAACAGCATGATCGAGGCGGAGGCGTTGACCTCGGCCACCTGGGCCACCCGCCGGTTGAGCTCCACCGCGTCGGCGCCCGCCCCGCCGAACCGGCGCGGCACGGCGAGACCGAGCAGCCCGGTGCGGCGCAGCACGGCGACGGCGGCGAGGTCTGGCTCGCCGGTGCGGTCGGCCTCCTCGGCGCAGCGCGCCAGTTCGGCGAGGCCGTCGGTGAGGTCGGCGAGGTCGGCGGGGAGCGCCTCGGGGGCGGCGGCCGGGTTCACAGGGGCAGTGACAGGCATGACGTGTCCTCGGAGCGTGAAGGGGAGGGAAGGCCGTAGGCGCCGACGGGGGGCGCCACGGTGCGCTCGTAGCTGACGTACTTGTCGGCGACGGAGACCCAGCCGAGGCGGGGCGCGTCGGCAGGGCCGGTGATCCGGGCCCGGGCCCGCAGCGGGCCGCCGGGGGTGAGCAGCCGGACCAGCCCGGGCTCGTGCCCGGCGGCGCGGGCCAGGGAGAAGGGCACGGTGCCCTCGATGCCCACCGCGGTGCCCAGGCAGATCGCGCCGGTCAGGGCGAGCGTGGGGTGCCAGGACGGCACGGAGACCGCGCGGACCGCGAGTTCGCCGTCCGAGCCGGGCAGCAGGGTGGCGATCTTCGGGAACGCGCCGGAGGAGTCCCAGCCCATCTGCGCGCACACCGCGAGGCGGACCCTGCCCAGCAGGCCGAACAGCTCGTCCCCGGCGGTGAACAGCTCCCTCGTGTCCCGCACCCCGAGATCGCCCGCGCCGACGAAGACGTACGGGTTGCCCATGTCGACCAGGGACACCGGGATCCGCCGGCCGTCGAGCCGCACATGGGTGACCGGCTCCCCGGTGACGAGCAGGTCGCCGACCGGGCGGGCGGGGGTGCACAGGAAGTGCGCGGTGAACCGGGTGCGGTCGGGGCCGGTCTCGTCGACCTCGCAGACCACGTGGTCGCCGTTGTTGACCACGTTGACCCGGACCCGCCGGCCCGGCTCCAGCGGCGGGATCATCCCGTCGCGGGCGGCGGCCTCGACGGCGGCGAGGATCGAGTGGCCGCAGGAGCCTCGGGTCTCGAAGCGGCCCCGACCGCCGGGCAGCGACTGCACGAAGTAGTAGTCGAGGTCGAACAGCGGATGGGCGGAGGGGCGGACGACGGCGTTCTTCAGCACGGTCCGCCGGGTCGCGGGGTCGAGTCCGTCGCGGATCCCGGCCAGGCCCTCCAGCAACTCCGCGTCCCCGGCGGGAAGCCGGTCCGCGTCGATGACGAGCGTGGGGCACGGGGCGCCCTCGGCGCGCACCAGGTGGGTCGCGCCGGTCCGGTCGATCGTGGCGTTCACCGTGCCTCCTGTGGTGCCGGGGCGGATATGGAGGAGCCGGCGAAGAACTGGTCCCGCCACATCTGGTGGGTCATCAGGGACCACAGGGCCAGGGAGACCTGGTCGGACGGGCGGGCCGCCTGCTCGGTGAACAGGCCCTCGACCGCCTCGGGGCGCAGCCGGCCGTCGGCGCGCAGAACGGCGGGCGCGAGGGTGGCGCGGGCCAGGTCCCACAGGGCGGAGCCGGGCTGGAGCATGGCCGTTATCGGCAGGGTGAACGGCTGCTTGGGCCGGTTGAGCACGCTGTCCGGGACCAGTCCGCCGGCCGCCGCGTACAGGGCGCGCTTGACCCCGCCGCCGGTGATGCGGTGTTCGTCGGCCAGCGTGGTGGCGTAGCGCACCACCGAGGGCTGGCAGAACGGCAGCCGCACCTCGACCGAGCTGGCCATGCTGAGGTGGTCGACACGGCGCAGGTGGTAGGCGGGCAGCCGGTAGCGCTGCTCCACGGCGCACAGCCGCTGGAGCCGGCTGCCCGGACCGTGCCGGAGCGTGAGCAGCAGGTCCTCCGGGAGCGCGGGGCCCCGGTCGGCGACGGCCGCCGCGTAGTCGTCGGTGTAGAGCCGGGCGCGCAGCGCGGCGGGCACGGCGGCGAGGTGGTCGAGGTAGGTGTCGACCCAGCCGGGGCCGCAGGGCGCGGTGACCGCCTGGGTCATCCGGGCGTAGCCGCCGAAGAGTTCGTCGGCCGCGTCGCCGGTGAGCGCCACCTTGAAGCCCGCGTCGCGCACCGCCCGGAACAGCGAGAAGGTGCTCAGCGTGATCGGGTCGGCGTTGGGCTGGCCGAGGTGCCAGACCACGTCCGACAGCAGCTCGGGGAAGCTCGCCGGGTCGATCTCCACCTGGTGGTGGACGGTGCCCGCGGCCCGGGCGACCTCCGCCGCGTAGGCGCGCTCGTCGAAGGGCCAGTCGCCGGAGTAGGCGATGTTGAAGCTGTGCAGTCCGGAGTGGACGCGCGCGGCCAGGGCGGTGACCAGGCTGGAGTCCAGACCGCCGGAGGTGATCGCGGCCACCGGGGCGTCGGCGACCAGGAGCCGGGAGACCTCGCGGCCGAGCAGGGCGCGCAGTTCGTCGCCGGTCTCGTCGAGGGTGCGGTCGTGCGGCTCGGCGGCCCCGGAGCCGGCGCGCACCCGCAGCCGGGGGCCCTCGCCGCGGGTGACGACGAGGGTCGCGGCCGGCGGCAGCACGTCGATGCCCTCGAACATGGTGCGCTCGCCGAACGGGGTCTTCAGCGACAGATAGGCGTCCAGACCGAACGGGTCCTCGTGGGCGGGGATGTCGGCGAAACCGAGCAGCGCGGGGATCTCGGAGGCGAACCGGAACCGGCCGGTGGCCGCGTCCCACGTGTGGTACAGCGGCTTCATGCCCGACTCGTCGGTGGCGATCACCAGGCGCGGCTCGTCGCGCAGGTCCATGACGGCGACGGAGTACATGCCGTCCAGGTGCTCGGGGAAGCGGTCGCCGTAGAGGTGGTAGAGGGCGGGCAGGACGGAGCCGTCGCAGCGGTCGGTGAAGGTGAACCCGTGCCGGGTGAGGCGGGCGCGCAGCTCGTCGTGGTTGTACAGCTCGCCGTTGAAGACGACGGTGACGCCGTCGAGGTGGTACGGCTGGTCGCCGCCCTCGGGGTCCATGATGGACAGCCGGTTGTTGCCGAGGGCCCACTCCGGGTGCCCGGCCCCGGTGCCCGCCGTGAACGACTGGGCGTCGGGCCCGCCGTGGTGCAGCAGGGCGGCGACCGTGCGCAGCTCGCGGTGGGCGGTACGGGCGTTGAAGGTTCCGTAGATACGGCACATGGCGTCAGATCACCTCGGAGGAGACGCCGGCGGCGTCGTAGAGGGCGGGGTCGAAGGGGGTGGGGCCGCCGCACGTGACGAACCGGCGGGCCTCGGGGCCGGTGTGCGGGTTGCGCGCGCCGTGCAGCACTCCGGGGGCGGCGTAGAGCACGTCACCGGCGGCGACGTCAACCCAGCGGTCGACGAGGTACATCTGGCCGACGCCCTCGAAGGCGATGAACGCCTCGTCGGAGTCCGGGTGCAGATGGACGTTGAAGGTCTCGCCGGGCTCCTGGATGCCGCAGTGCAGACACAGCCGGCAGCTGCCGGAGCCGGGCCAGAAGACGAAGTTCATGGCGGCCCTGCGGCCCTCGGCGCTGACCTGACCGGTGCCGGCGAAGCCCTGCAGCCGGGTGGTCTCGTCCCACAGCGAGGAGAAGGCCTTCGGGTCGGCGCCGGGGCGGCGGCCCTGCTGGAGCGGGGACCGCCACACATAGACGGTCAGGCCGGCGTCGTCGGCGGTGAGGGCCAGGGCGCGGCCGGTCGGCGCGTACGCGGCCGAGGCGGGCCCGGCCGGGCGGCTCTCGCCGTCCACGGTGAGCCGGCCGGAGCCCGCGAAGACGACCGCCGTGTTCTCCTCCTCCAGGGTGTGCGGTGGACTCCAGGTCTCACCGGGCGCGATGCGGGCCACGTGCAGCGTGACCCAGGTGGCCCCGGCCTCGGGGCTCACGGGCGTGGCGACGGTGGTGCGCAGCCCTTCCTGGGGCTCGAACGCCAGTTCCTCGGAGCGGATGATCCGGGCGTGGCCCAGGTACGTCGCGGTGCGCGTCGTTGTCATGGGGTGACTCCAGGCTCGTACGGCACATGCGTCTCGCATGTCGTGTTCGTCCCGAGCGTCGAGGGAGGCCGTACCGGTGATGTCCCCGCCCGCTCCCGGTCCGGGGCGGAAGACCGGGACCGGGCGGGAGCCGACCGGGACCGGTTCGGGAAGGCGGGGCGGCACCTTTGGGGTGTCGCCGGGAGACGGTGGCAGGGACGAACCCCCGAGAGGAGGTACGACCGTGATCCGTAAGCCGGTTCGCCGGGGCGTCAGCTCCCGCAAGGCAGTGCTCTAGGCCTGATGGCCTTCGTCCCCCGTCCCTTCGGCTTTCGGGAAGGAGGAACAGTCGTGATCCGTAAGCCGGTCCGCCGGGGCGTCAGCTCCCGCAAGTCTGCGTTCTAGGCCTGACGGCCTCCGTTCCCCGCTCCTACGACCACCGGGAAGGAGGAACAGTCGTGATCCGTAAGCCGGTCCGCCGGGGCGTCAGCTCCCGCAAGTCTGCGCTCTAGGCCTGACGGCCTCCGTTCCCCGCTCCTACG
>NZ_JBIARC010000010.1:124705-192960 GCF_042889625.1 Streptomyces sp. NPDC002573
CGCTCCTACGACCACCGGGAAGGAGGAACAGTCGTGATCCGTAAGCCGGTCCGCCGGGGCGTCAGCTCCCGCAAGTCTGCGCTGTAGGCCTGACGGCCCTCGCTCCCCGTCCCTTCGGCCTCCGGAAGGAGGAACAGCCATGATCCGCAAGCCAGTTCGCCGGGGCGTCAGCTCCCGCAAGTCGGTGGCCTCGTAATCCGGGCCCTTCTCTGTGGCGGGCACCGCGGCCACCGCGTGCCCGCCACCGCCTTTTCCCGCACACGGCACCACCCCACCCACTCACAGGAGCCTGAAATGGAGTTGACCGACCGCGTCGTGCGGATCGTGCACGTACCGGGGGCCGGGCTGCTGGCCGCCGACGTCATGGGCCGCATCCACCTGCTCGACGAGAACCTGCACGTCCTCAGGTCCTCCGCCGCCCCGACGGGAAGTGTGGCCGCGGGCCACGCCCCGGTGTACACCGTGACCGCAGCCGGTGACTGGGTGGTGGGCCGCGACAAGCGCGGGACGCTGCTGCGCTGGCGTCTGGACACGCTCGACCTGGTCGACGTCCTCGACGCCGACCGCACGGCCAACCGCGCCGAACTGCTGGAGGGCGAGGAGCCCTCCCCGGTGATGAGCCGCGGCATCACCGTGCACAAGGGCAAGGTCTACATGAACAACGGCTACCGCCAGATGGCCGTCCTGGACCTGGAGACCTTCGCCGTCGAGCGCATCGAGCCGAACTTCGCGGGCCATGTCCCGCTGGAGTGGTTCTGCCAGGACCACCCGGAGATCGACGCGGCCTCCGACAAGGCCGGCCGGGTCTTCCTCGGCGACCTGGAGACCCTGGACTTCCCCACCGTCGTCCAGGCCGACGGCGGCAACATCCACCGCATCCTCTACGACCGGCTGCACGACCGGTTCTGGGCCACCCAGGACGACGGCGTCGACGAGAACGACAACATCGCCAACGGCGTGCTCACGCTGGACGTGCACGGCAACATCACCGGGCAGCTGCTGCTCGCCCGGGACGACGTGGAGTTCCTGGCGTTCTCGCCCGACCAGCGCACGGTGTACGTCGGCGGCTTCGACGGCGTCCTGCACCTGCTGGACAACAGCACCCCTGAGCTCCGGGTGGCGTCCACGGTCACCGGCTTCTCCCACCAGCTCACCGACTTCGCCGTCGCCGACGACGGCACGATCTACACCCTCACCCAGGACGGCGACCTGCGCCGGCTGACCGCCGACGGCACCCGGACCCTGGCCCGCGCCCCCTTCCGGCGCCAGTGCGTGTGGGACATCCGGCCCTCGGTGGACGACCCGGCCGAGCTGTACGCGGCCACCGACGACGGCGTCGCCGTGCTCTCCCTCGTCCCCGACGGCCTCGGCGAACCGCGCCTCGACCTGCGTGCCCACCACACCCACGGCATGGGCTTCACCCGGCGCGTGGTGCCGCTGCCGGGCGGCTGGGCCGGTGTCACCCGCGACCAGTGGGTCTTCCGCGCCGACCGGGACGGCACGGTGCTGTGGCGGCACCGCCTCGGCTCCCTCGCCCACACCGTCGCCGGCTCCCCCGACCACACCCGTCTGCTCGCCTGCCACAACGACGGTGTCGAGGAACTCGACGCGGCGACCGGTGAGGTGATCTCCCGCCTGGACATCGGACGGGCCTCCGCCTGGGCGGGCTGCTATCTGCCCACTGGGGAGCGGGTCATCGCCTCCAGCACCGGCCTGGTCGGCGTCCACGCCGCCGAGGGCGACGCGGTGCTGCGGGAGTTCGACACCGAGGAGTACCCCAAGCGGATGTGGGCCGACGGCCCCGACGCCGTGATCATCAGCGGTGAGAACGGCGTCAAGCGCGTCTCGATCGCCGACGGCGAGGTCACCCACCGCTGGACCGAGCTCCTCGACAACACCGTCGAGAACGGCGTCCTGCTGGCCGACACCGTCTACGCGGTCTCCTACGGCGCCCAACTGTCCGCCTACGAGCGCGAGTCCACCGAGATCACGGCCCTCGTGGAGGACCTGCCGGACTTCGCCAAGGCGCTCGCCGCCGTGCCGTTCGCGGACGAGCACGTGCTGCTCGCCGGCGGCCGCGGCGGCTGGATCCGCCTCTTCCGCCTGGCCGGCGAGGACCGCAAGGCCCCGCTGACCCGGGTCCGTGACCTGCTCCTGCCCCGGCAGAGGACCATGCCGTGAGCAGCCCGGCCGCGGAGCAGTCCAAGCCGTCACCCTGGCGGGACCGCCGGTTCCGGATCTTCGCCGCCGGCAACGTCGTCAACAACATCGGCGAGGCCGTCTACACCGTGGGGCTCCCGCTGTTCGTCTACGCACGCACCGGCTCGCTCACCGTCATGTCGCTGCTGGCCGTGCTCACCCCCGCCACCCTGCTGCTCGCCCCCGTGCTCGGCGCGATCGTCGACCGGCACGGGGCGCGGGTCCTGGTGGTGCCGGGGCTGCTGGCCCAGGCCGCCGCGGCGATCGCGCTGAACCTGACCGGCCTCGCCGCCCACGCCCCGGTGTGGCCGCTGTTCGTCTTCGGCGCCCTGGTGCAGATCGGCGGCGCCGCCTACCGGATGGGCTGGATGACGGGCGTGGCGCACATGTTCCCGGACAACCCGGTGCGCTCCCGGGCCAGCCTCGGCAGTCTCTACACGGTCACCAACGTGGTCGGGCCGCTGCTGGTCAGCGCCGCCCTGCTGTGGGTCGGCTACGCGGGACTGCTCTGGTTCAACGTCGTCACCTTCTTCGCGCCGATCGCCGTATGGCTGACGGGCGTCCACCCGCCCCGGCAGCAGCCCGCCGACCGGGCCGGCGGGATGGCCCGGGGCCTGGTGGACGGCCTGCGGGTGATGCGGACGACGCCCGTACTGCTGCACGCCGTCCTGGTCTTCGTGCCGATGCTGCTGGTCGGCACGACCGGCACGATGACCCTGTCCCTGTTCCGGCTCCAGCACGACTGGGACCTCTCGCCGCGCACGGTCGGCCTGGTCCTGGTGGCCGTGCGGATCGCCGGAGTGCTCGGCACCGTCCTCGTCTCCGAGCGGAAGACCTTCCCGTTCCGCGCGATCGTCCTCGTCGGCACCCTCGGCATGGGCGGGGCCCTGCTGCTGATGGCGTCCCGCTCGGAGCCCGTGTTCGTCACCGCGATGGTCGTGATGTTCGGGTTCCAGGCCGCGCTGGGCGTGGCGAGCGACCTGATGGTGTTCACGTTCGTCCCCGCCGACGCACTGGGCCGGGTCGGCGGCATCGTCGACCTCGTCCTCGGCCTGCCGGTCCTCGCCGGACCGCTCGCCGTCCCCGCCCTCGCCGACACGCTCGGCGCGCCTGCCACCTTCCTCGGCTTCGGCGGCCTCCAGCTCGCCGGCCTGCTGTGGCTGTGGCGCACCTGGCGGCAGTGGGCGCCTTCCGCACCGCACATCTCGTCCCGAGAGGAGGCCGTCCCCGCATGAACGACGGCAGCAACACCACGTGGCAACCGGGCCGAACGGCCGTCCGCGCCCGCGTCCCGGTCACCCTGCACCGGGCCGGGCACCGCACGGCCGACCTGGTCACCTTCACCGATCTGCCCGACCGCAAGGAGCACATGGCCGTGGTCGTCCCCGGCCCCCGCCGCACGGTTCCCCTGGTCCGGCTGCACAGCGAGTGCCTGACCGGCGACGTGTTCGGCTCGGCGCGCTGCGACTGCGGCCCCCAACTGGAGGAGGCGCTGCTGCGCGTCGCGGGGGAGGGCGGGGCCGTGCTGTACCTGCGCCAGGAGGGGCGCGGGATCGGCCTGTACAACAAGCTCGACGCGTACGTCCTGCAGGACCGCGGCAACGACACCTTCGAGGCCAACCGGCTGCTGGGCCGCGGCGAGGACGAGCGTGACTACACGGCGGCCGCCGAGATGCTGCGCGCCCTCGGCCTGACCCGGGTCCGGCTGCTGACCAACAACCCCGACAAGGCGCGGCAGCTGGCCGACCTGGGCATCGAGGTCACCGAGACCGTGCCCACCGGGGTCTATCTGACCGACGAGAACGGCCGCTACCTCGATGCCAAGGCCCGGCACGCCGGGCACACCCTGCTCGTCCCGGACGCCCTGCCCCTGGTGTCCGCATCCCGTACCGAAGACCTGGAGGTGTCTGTCCTGTGATCCGCCACAACGGCCCCATCAGCGGTGTCGCGGCCTACGACGGCAGGTACGTGGCCACCGCCGGCTACGACAACCAGCTCGTCCTGTGGGACGCGCACACCGGCCGGGCGCTCGCCCGCGCCGTCCACGACCACCTCGCCAACCAGGTGTCCTTCAGCCCCGACGGCCGCCATCTGGTCTCCTCCTCCAGCGACTACACCGCACGCCTGTGGTCGGTGCCCGACCTCAAGCTCCTCGCGGTGCTCTCCGAGCAGGAGGACGACGTGGAGATGTCGTCCTTCCACCCGTCCAAGCCGCTCATCGCCACCGCGTCCCGTGACCACCGGGTCCGGGTCTACGACTTCTCCGGCACCCTGCTGCACACGTTCGGCGGTCACACCGCTGACGTCATCTCCGTCGAATGGGCGGCGGTCGGCGACGAGCTGGTCTCCTCCAGCGACGACGGCACCATCAAACGCTGGTCGCTCGTGACCGGCGGCCTGGTCTCCGACACCGACCTCGGCGGCATCGAGACCGACACCATCGCCGTCACCCCCGAGGGCACGGTGTACGCGGGCAACGACGAGGGGGAGATCGTCGTCCTCGCCGCCGACGGGACCTCCACCCACCACGCCCACAAGGCGGGCATCAAGCGACTGGTGCTGGACGTGGCCCAGGGCCGGATGGTGAGCCTCAGCTACGACCGCACCCTGCGGGTGTGGGACGTGACCGACGGGCTGCGCCCGGTCGCCTCCTCGACCTTCCCGGCCGACGTGTGGCCCCGCTCGTGCGCCTTCCTCGACGGCGACACCCTGGCCTTCGCCACCTTCGGGTCGTCGTACGCCATCCACCGCATCGCCGACGGCAGTTGGGACCTCGACCATGTGGAGCCCACCCATGGCGTGAACGCCGTCGCGGTGCACGAGGGACGGCTGCTGACCATCGGGGACGCCGGGATCCTGCGGACCGACGGTGTGCCGGCCGCCGAGACGGGCAGTCTGTGCAACTTCCTCACCCCGGCCGGCGGGCGGGTGTTCAGCGGCGGCCAGATGGGCACCGTCTTCGACGCGCTCACCGGCGAGGTGCTGTACCAGCACCGCTCACCGCTCAACTGCGGCGCCGCCTTCGAGCGCGCCGGGGTGCCGCACGTGGTGCTCGGCGCCTACACGGGTGAGGGCCTGGTGTTCTCCGTCCGGCCCGACGGCGCCGTCCGGCACGAGGCGACGCTGCCGCTGCACACCGGCGCGGTCAAGGGTGTGGCGGTGTCCGGGGACCGGATCTTCGCGGTGTGCGCGGACGCGGCGGCCTCCTGGTTCTCCACCGAGGACTTCACCGAGGCGGCACGCGTCGACGCCGCCCACGACCGGATCGCCAACGGCTGTGCGGCGCTGCCCGGCGGGCGCTTCGCGAGCGTGAGTCGGGACGGGCTGCTGCGGCTGTGGGACGGCCCCGCCGCCATGGCCCTTCCGACCCCGCACGACCACTCGGTGAAGTGCGTCGCCGCCTCGCCGGACGGCCGGTACGTGGCCACCGGCTCCTACAGCGGCCTGGTCGCCGTCTTCGACACGGAGTCCGGGACCTGGCCGGTGGTCCAGCGCCCGACCACGGCAGGCATCTCCTCGCTGTGCCACGACCCGCGGCGGGACGCCTTCCTGGCCGGTTCCTACGACGGGCGGGTGTACGAGATCCCGGGAGGCGACCGGTGAACCCGAACCTGGTGGGCGACCGGGCGGCGATGGGACTGCCCGACTCCTTCGTGCGGCGCAGCTCCGAGGAGGCCATCGGCACCCACCGCGACCTGCTGACGGCCTCCCCCGAGACCCTGATCGCGGTGGCGACGGCGCCGCACGAGCCGTGCCCCCGGCGGCACGCGGCCGGCACCGTGCTGGGCCTGCTCGGCGATCCGCGCATCCGCGTCCTCGACCCGGAGATGATCGACGTGCCGGCCGCCCGGGTCACCCTCGGCCTGGCGCCGGAGCGGGTCGCCGAGGTGACCGACCGATGGCGGCACGTCGGCGTGGTGGAGGAGTGGATCGCGAAGGAGAGCCCGGCCCACGAGGTCGACCTCGCGGCCTTCCGTATCGCCCGCTACCCGGTGACGAACAGCGAGTACCGCGTCTTCCTGGAGGACACCCACGAGACCTGGCTGCCGCGGTCGTGGCCGTTCGGCGTCCACCCCCGGGAGCTGGCCAACCACCCGGTGTGGGGCGTGCCGGCGGAGGCCGCCGACGCGTACGCGGCCTGGCTGTCGCGGCGCACGGGCCGCCGCTTCCGGCTGCCGTCGGAGGCCGAGTGGGAGTACGCGGCCTCGGGCGGTGACGGCCGCGAGTACCCGTGGGGCGAGTCGTTCCGGCCCGAGTGCGCCAACACCGTGGAGGCGGGCCCGCTCACCACGACCCCGGTCGGGGTCTACCCCGCCGGGCGCAGCCCGTTCGGCGTGGACGACCTCGGCGGGAACGTCGAGGAGTTCGTCGCCGACGACTACCGGCCCTACCCCGGCGGCGCCCCCGAGCCGGACGATCTGCTGCTGACCCAGGGTTCGTACCGGGTGGCCCGGGGCGGCAGCTTCACCCGCTACGGCGACCTGACCCGGTGCCGCAGGCGGCACGGCTGGTACGACAAGCCCATCTACGTGATCGGCTTCCGCCTGGCCGAGACCCCGTGACCGCTGCACCGCGAAGGCCGGCGCCGGGCCGGCCTTCCGCGGCGGCTCCCGACGCACCTGCGCACGACGGCCGTTGGGCGACCGCTGTGTTCCGTATCACACAGCCGATACTTCACGTCCCCGCGCCGAGTCCTAGGATGGGGGATCGTCTCCGGTCGGGGCGGAAAACGGGGGGTGGACGAAAGGTCCATGGCGCTGGGGGAGTCGGGACACTTTGCCGTCAGATTCAACATTCTGGGATCACTGGAGGGCTGGCACGGGGAGCGGCGACTCAAGCTCGGCAGCCCCACACAGGAACGCGTGCTGGTCACCCTGCTGCTGGAACCGGGCCGCATGGTCCCGGTGCCCCGGCTGGTGGCTGCCGCGTGGGACGACGAGCCGCCGCAGACAGCCGCCCACCAGGTCCGCAAGGCGGTCGCAGCGCTGCGCAACCGCATCCCGGGCGGCTTCGAACTGATCGTCACCGACGGGATCGGCTACCGGGCCGTCCTGGAGGACGGGCAGCTCGATCTGCATCTGTTCAACCTGCATGCGCGACTCGCACGGGAGGCGGTGGCCGCCGGACGTGCCGCGGAGGCGGCCGACGAACTGCGCACCGCGCTCGACCTGTGGCGCGGGCCGGTTCTCGCGGGCGCGGGCGGCGAGGTGATAAGCGCCGCCTCCGCCGCCCTGGAGGAGCGGCACATGACGGTCGCCGAGCAGTATCACGAGCTGCGCCTCGAACTCGGTGAGGCCGCCGAACTCGTCGCACCGTTACGTGAGTTGGTCACCTCGCACCCGCTGCGCGAAGCCCTGCGCGGTCAGCTGATGCTCGCCCTGTACCGCTCGGGCCGGCAGGCGGAGGCGCTGGAGGAGTTCGGCCGGGTCCGCGATCTGCTCGTCGAGGAGCTCGGCATCGACCCCGGCGCCGAACTCACCCGGCTCTACGAGGCGATGCTGCGCGACAGCCCCGAAGTCGCCCCCCGGCCACCGCAGTCGGTGACCGGCCGCGGGGCGCCGGCGCCCGTCGCCCAGGACGACCTGCCGCCCAAGCTGGAGCAGCCGCCCCGGACCCTGCCGTACGACCTGCCCGACTTCACCGGGCGGGAGGCGGAGCTGCGGCGGATCGTCGCCGCGGGCCGGGCCCCCGGCCGGGGTGCCGCCCGGATCCTCGGTATCGACGGCATGGGCGGCAGCGGCAAGACCGCGCTCGCCGTGCACGCCGCCCACCGGCTGGCCGAGGAGTACCCGGACGGGCAGCTCTTCGTCGACCTGCGCGGGTTCAGCCCCGGCGAGAAGCCGCAGGAGGCCGGCACGGTGATCGACTCCCTGCTGCGCAGCCTGGGGGTGCCGGACGACCGGATGCCCGACGGCCTGGAGCGCAGGATCACCCTGTGGCTCAACATCGCGGAGCAGCGCCGGCTGCTGCTGGTCTTCGACAACGCCGTGAACGCCGCGCAGATCCGGCCGCTGCTGCCTCCCTCCGAGGGCTGCCTGGTGCTCATCACCAGCCGGATCCGCATGCTCGACCTCGACGGCGCCGAGTGGCTCTCCCTGGAGCTGCTCTCCGGCGACGACAGCGCCGCCCTGCTGGCCCGCACCCTCGGGGAGGAACGTTCCTTCGCCGAACCCGGGGCCACCGCCCAGCTGGTCCAGCTGTGCGGGGGGCTGCCGTTGGCCCTGCGGATCACCGCCGCGCGCCTGCGCAACCGGCCGCGCTGGACCGTCCAGTACCTCGTCGACCGGCTGGCCGACGAGACCCGCCGGCTGCATGAACTCAGCGCGGGCGAACGCAGTGTGGAGGCCACGCTGCGGCTGTCGTACCAGGCGATGGAGGAGGGCCGGCGCGCCGCGTTCCGGCTGCTGGCCGAGCATCCCGGCGGCACCCTGGACGTGCACTCCGCCGCCGCGCTGCTGGGCGGCGACGTCCATGAGGCCGAGGACGCCCTGGAGCACCTCCTCGACATCCATCTCCTGGAACAGCCGGAGATGGGCCTCTACAGCTTCCACGACCTGGTGCGCACCTACGCGATGGCGCTGCGCGGTGACGAGGACGGCGCCCGGGAGGCGGTCCAGCGACTGGTGTCGTACTACGTCACGGCCAGCGAGGCCGCCTGCGACGTGCTCTTCCCGGGGCGGTCACGGTACGACACCGGTGCCGACCGGCGGCCGTGGCGGCTGCCGGAGATGGCCGACGACGAGCAGGCGCTGCGCTGGTTCGGCCGTGAGCACGACGCGCTGCGCGTCGTCGTGGAGCGGGCGGGTGCCTACGGGCTGCACCGCGACGCGGTCGTCCTCGCCCGGAACGTCATGTTCTATCTCAACCTGCGCGGCCACCACGAGGAGTTCGGGGCGATCAGTCGGCTGGCGGTCGACTCCGCGCGGGTGCTCGGGGATCCTCCGCTGCTTCAGGTGAGCCTCGGCAATCTGGGGATCGCCCACTGGTGGCTCGGCGCGTTCCAGGACGGCATCGTGGTCGCCGAGGAGGCGCTGCAACTGGCGTCGGCCACCGACCACCGGCCCACGGAGGCGTTCTGCCTGGATGTGCTGGGCCTGCTGCACAGCGCCCTGGGCAACTTCGAGCGGGCCTGCGTCTATCTGGAACAGGGCATCGCGCTGCACCGCGAGCTCGGCGTGGCGCGGATGGAGGCGGAGGCGCTGGCCAACCTCAGCTCGGTGCTGACCTGGACCGGCCGGTACGCCGACGCCGCCGGGCACGCGGCCCGGGCGACGGAACTCAACCGGCGGCTCGGCGAGCGCGGCAACGAGATCACCTCGCTCACCTGGCTCGCGCTGGCCCACCTCGGCCTCGGCGAGGACGAACGGGCGCGGGCCTGCCTCGCCCAGGCCCTCGAACTGTGTGACGAGACGCTCCAGCCCGGCAACGTGGCCTTCGTCCACGCGCACTGGGCCCAGCTGTGCCAGCGGCTCGGCCAGGACCAGACCGCCGCCGAGTACGCGGACCACGCCATGGAACTGGTCTCGGCCCGGGGTATGCCCCTGCGGCAGGCGGCGGTCGCCAACGTCGTCGCGCTGGTCCATCTGCGGCGCGGCGAACCGGCCCGGGCCATGGACCTCCACCGCCACGCCCACCGCCTGGCCTCCGCCCTGGGCTACCGCATCGAGACGGCCCGTGCCCTGCACGGCATGTCCCAGGCGGCCGAGGCCCTGGGCGACGCCACGGAGGCCGAGTCCCACCGCAGGGCGGCCGATGAACTGTACGACGTGATGGACGTGACGGAGGCGGGCCGCCACATGTGACGGCCCGCCTCCCCGGCGCGCGGAGGGGTCACGCGACCGCCCCGTCAGACAGCCGCACCACCGGGCCCCCGGCCGTCGGCCGGGACGGCGGCGATGATTCCGGGGCCGCGGTCGTCGGCGGGGACTGCCGCGGCGATGGCTCCGGGGCCGCGGTCGTCGGCGGGGGTGGCTATGGCGACGATCCCGGGCCTGCGGCCGTCCGCCAGGACCTTCGTGCCGACGACACCGGGGCCGCGGTCGTCGGCGGGGGTGGCTACGGCGACGATCCCGGGCCCGCGGCCGTCCGCCAGGACCTTCGTGCCGACGACACCGGGGCCGCGGTCGTCGGCGGGGGTGGCCGTGGTGATGATTCGGGGGCCGCGGTCGTCGGCGGGGACTGCCACGGTGATCACTCCGGGGCCGCGGTCGTCGGCAGGGGCCGCTGCGCGGATGACCCCGGGCCCGCGGCCGTCCGCCAGGACCTTCGTCGCGATGACTCCGGGGCCGCGGTCGTCCGCCCGGGCGGGCCGGGCGGTGTGGCCCGGGGCGGCCGGCCCGACGGCCAGGATCGCCAGGCCGGTCACCGTCACCACGGCCGCCCTCGTCCGCTGAGTCATCGTGCTCATCGTCGTTCCCCCTGAGAGTTCGGTGATCGTCCCGTCCTCGGGACGTCACCGATGCTGCGGGGGAGCGTTCCCCGTGCCTTCCCGAGTCGTTCCCCACGGGAGGGAAGGGGCGGGGGAAGGCGTACCGGCGCGCGCGCCGCCCGCCCCGGCAGGCCCCGTCAGACGGCGGTGGCGTTGACGGTGACCGGGATGTTGCCGCGCGTGGCCTTGGAGTAGGGGCAGATCCGATGGGCGGCGGCGCCCAGTTCCGTGGCGGTGTCCTGGTCGACGCCGCCGAGTTCCAGGTTGAGGACCGCGGCCAGGCCGAACTCTCCGTCGTCCCCGTGCTCGAGGGCGACTTCGGCGGTGATGGCCGTGCTGGTCAGCCGTACCTTGCGCTGCGCGGCCGCCCGGCGTACGGCTCCGAGGAAACAGGCCGCCCATCCCGCGGCGAACAGCTGCTCCGGGTTCGTGGCGTCGCCGGCACCGCCCAGTTCCTTCGGGATGGACAGCGTCGTCTCCAGCAGTCCGTCCGCGGACCGGACGCGGCCGCCGTTACGGCCCTCTCCGTCGACGTGGACAGCGGCGGTGTAGCTGACTGCCATGGCCAGGATCCCCTCTTGTGCATCAAACACCGGGTCGACGGGGACGCCCTTCTGCGTCACCCGTTCAGGCGGTGACTGAATGCTGACAGCGGGGACCGTCACCCGTCAAGCAGGTGACGCCTGACGACGTCGACTCATGCCGACGGGTTCTCAGTCGCTGTGTGAGCGGCTGCCGAGATGAGCGGAAACGCTTGCGTCACTACCTTGACCAGTGATGCAGGCTCTGCAACAGTCATCCCGTACGCACCTTGGCGACGTTTCACGGAGGGCTCACGTGATCAACAGGCGCACCTTCGGCAGGGCCGTGGGCACGAGCGCGGCGGCCGTTTCGCTGGGCGGAGTGCAGGGGGTCTCGTCGGCCTCCGCCGCCACATCACGCGGGACCGCGGCGCGGGCCGTACCTTCGGTCGGCCCCGGCGCGCACACCTCGTTCCCGCACCTGAGGCAGATCAGGGCGGGCCTGCTGGACATCGGCTATGCGGAACTGGGACCCGCCCACGGCCCCGCGGTCATCTGCCTGCACGGCTGGCCGTACGACATCCACAGCTATGTGGACGTCGCCCCACTGCTGGCCGGGGAGGGCTACCGGGTGATCGTCCCGTATCTGCGGGGCCACGGCACGACGCGCTTCCTCTCCGACCGGACGTTCCGCAACGCCCAGCAGTCCGCCATCGCCCTCGACATCGTCGCCCTGATGGACGCCCTGAAGATCGAGAAGGCCGTGCTGGCCGGCTTCGACTGGGGCTCGCGCACCGCCGACATCATCGCCGCGCTCTGGCCCGAGCGCTGCAAGGCTCTCGTGTCGGTGAGCGGCTACCTCGTCACCAACCTCCAGGCCAACCTGAAGCCCCTGGCCCCCGCGGCCGAGCACGCCTGGTGGTACCAGTACTACTTCGCCACCGAGCGAGGCCGGGCCGCCATGGAGGACAAGACCCTCCGCCACGACCTGACCCGGCTCGTCTGGGACACCGTCTCCCCGACCTGGGACTTCGACGATGCCACCTTCGAGCGCACGGCGGCGGCCTTCGACAACCCCGACTACGCGGCCGTCGTCATCCACAACTACCGCTGGCGGCTGAGCCTCGCCGACGGGGAACGCCGCTACGACGGACTCGAGAAGCGGCTCGCCACGCGGCCGGTCATCGAGGTGCCCACCATCACCCTCGACCCCGACCGGGACCCCTTCACCGCTCCGGGCGGCGGCATCTCGTACCGGGACCGGTTCACCGGCGCGTACGAGCACCGGACCCTGACGGGGATCGGCCACAACGTGCCCCAGGAGGCCCCCGCCGCCTTCGCCCGGGCCGTCATCGACGTGGACCATTTCTGAGTCACCCTCTTGGCGGGTGACCATCTCAGACACAGACACAGACACAGACACAGACACAGACACAGACACAGACGTCGAAAGGAGTCAGGTCATGGAGAGCCAGAACACGAAGGACGGCGCCGCGGCGGCACGCCGAGCGCGGTTCGGCAAGCTGCCCGAGCGCATCCGCTACGAGGAGATGGTCGAGGAGAAGGCGGCTACGCCGGCCGACTCCACGCGATACGCCTACGACCCCGAGGCGTCGTGGATGTCCTTCTCCTGTCTCGCCGCCGACCTGGGCCTCTGAGCCCGGCGGTGTCGATCGGCCGCCGCTTCGGTGGGTGACGTGTCTTGCCCGGCACCGCAGTAACCGGCCAGAATGGTGATGTGAACCTCGACCATGTCTTCGTATGCGGAAACCCGGCACTCGACTTCGCCGCGACGCTCCGAGCGCGCCGCTCGGTTCGCTTCGAGATGTTCGCGACGCCGGACCGGCTGAACGCATGGTACGTGGAGTCCGGCCTCGTCGACGCCGTCTCCCCCAGCCGGGAGGCCGACGTCGAGGAGGCCACGACCGTACGGGAAGCCATCTATCAGCTGGTCACCGCCCGTCGGCTCGGGGAGGAGTACGACGGGGCGGCGCTGACCGTGGTGAACAACGCGGCCCGCAGACCGTCCGCCGTACCGCAGCTCACTCCGTCGGGGCGATGGACGCAGGCGACCCCGGAGGAAGCCCTCTCCATGGTGGCGCGCCATGCCGTCGAGCTGCTGAGCGGTCCGGACGTGCCCCTGCTCAAGGAGTGCGACAACCCCGAGTGCACCCGCACCTATATCGACCGCTCGCGGGGCATGCGCCGGCAGTGGTGCGGGATGGAGTCCTGCGGCAACAAGATCAAGGCGGCGGCGTACCGCGCCCGTAAGAAGGCCGTGCCCGCGACGGCCCACTGACCCGGCGACCATGGCGACGGTCTGACGGTCTGACGGCCTGACGGTCTCAGGCCGTCGCCGACGCACCCTTCGTCGCGCGAAGGTGTGCGATCCCCGTGTCGAGCGCCGCCCTGAGATGGGTCGAGTCGCCCGTGGACATCATGATGGTCACGCCGCCCTGGATGCCCGCCAGCAGCGCGGCGGCCGTCCGCTCCACATCGAGGTCCGGCGACACCAGGCCGTTCTCCCGGAGGGTGCGCATACCGCGGGCGAGCTGCTCCTGCCACTGGCGCATCAGCTCCGTCACGATCGCCCGCGCACCGGGACCGGACCGCCCGACCTGTAGGAACAGTGATCCCAACGGGCAGTGGTCGCCCTGGAGTTCATAGCGTTCCACCACCGCGTCCCGCCACTGGTGCCAGGACTCCCACGAGTCCAGCCGTCCCAGATGCGGCTGTTGGTCCGCCAGGACGCGGTCCGCCTCGAACTGGGCCACCGCCAGCAGCAGTTCGTCCTTGCCGTCGGGGAAGTAGTGGAAGAGCTGGCTCTTGCTCGTGCCGGTGCGGCTGCGGATGTCGTCGAGTGTCGTGAAGGCGACACCCTGCTCGCGCAGCACCTCGGCCGCTCCCTCGACGATGCGGGCCCGAGTGGCGCGGCCCTTCGCGGTCAGCGCGTCCGGCATACGGCCTCCTCTGTCCCCCACCTCAATGGACCATCGGGTCCATTTTACCGAACGGAGGGCCCGGACGACGGCGAGAGGAGCAGTCCCCCAGTCTGGACTTGCCGGTCCAAAATCCCCGACGCACAGTGGTCCGCACACCGGGACATCCGTACACCACGAGCCGTACGGGACGGGAAAGGACGCGTCATGAGTGCACGACTGCGGAACAAGACGGCGCTGGTCACGGGGTCGACCAGCAATATCGGGCAGGCGATCGCCGACGCGTTCGCCGCCGAGGGGGCCCATGTCATCGTGTCCGGGCGCAATCGGGAACGCGGGACACAGGTCGTCGAGGGGATCCGGGCGGCCGGCGGCCGGGCCGACTTCCTGATGGCGGACCTCGACGGCAGCAAGGAGGCCTCCCAGGACCTGGCCGACCGGGCCCGGGAGACCCTGGGCGGACGGATCGACATCCTGGTGAACAACGCCGGCATCTACCCGGCCCCCGGCACCGTCGACACCGACGAGAAGACGTTCGACAAGGTCTACGGCGTGAACGTCAAGGCGCCGTTCTTCCTGACCGCCGCCGTCGTCCCGGCCATGGCGGAGGCCGGTGGTGGGGTGATCGTCAACCTCGGCTCGTGGATCGCGCGCCTGGCCGTCCCCCTCGGTGCGCTCTACAGCTCCACCAAGGGCGCCATGGAGACGCTCACCCGGGCCTGGGCCGCGGAGTTCGGCCCGATGGGCGTACGGGTGAACGCCGTCTCCCCTGGCGTGATCCTGCCCCCGTCCCCGGAGGGCGGCGAGGCCCATCCGGGCGAGATCATGATGAAGGGCACCCCGGCCGGTGGCGTCGGCACACCGGACGCCATCGCACACGCCGTGGTCTGGCTGGCCAGCGACGAAGCGGCCTTCGTCCACGGCACCGTGGTGGATGTGGACGGCGGCAGGACAGGGGTCGCCGTCATCGCCGCGTAGCGCGCGGATCAGGATCCGACCCGTGTCTGCCGTGCACGGGGGTGGCCCGCACCCGGGCCCGCGCGCTGCCGCGGCGGGCTCGGGCACGGCCGACGCACGGCCGACGCACGGCCGACGTGCGGCCGGTCCGCGGTCACGATCCGCTGTTCGCCTGCACGGTGAACGAGTAGTAGTAAGGCGCCGTCTGAAGACCGGAGCGGGTCGTCGCGTAGACCGTCAGGTCGACGGGGCCGTCCGAGGTGGGGGTCCAGTCGATGCGCGCGGTGTGGTGTGCGCCGGCGGCGACCGTGACCTCCGGCTCCCCGTCGAAGGAGTACGTGTAGCTCACGATCCCCTTCACCTTCGGTGTGAAGGTGAAGGTGCCCGGGACGCCCACACCGCCACCCGAACCGTTCTCGGGGTAGACGTCCGAGGCGACGGTGGGAGTGGTGTCGTAGCCGGTGGACCACGATCCCGCGTCGCTGACCCAGCCGTTCGCGCTCTTGCTGGTCACCGAGAGGGACTCGCCGTAGAGGCCGTCCAGCGTGAGCTTCACCTGCGCCGTGCCGTCCGCCGCCGCCTTGACGTCCACGGTCCTGTCGCCGTCGGGGCTGCCCACGGTGTGTACGGAGTAGCTGACGACCGGGCTCGTCGACTGAAGCGCGGCACTGGGCCGAAGCGTGAACGTGGCCGGCCTGCCGAACTCGGGCGACGGGGCGTCCGGGGTGACGGTGGGAGCCGTGGAGCTGATGAGGAAGCTGTAGCTGGTGGTCTCCGACACGTTGTAGGCCCGGTCCAGGCTGCGCACCCACAGGGTCATCCGCCCGGAGCCGGTCGGCGGTACCAGGCTGAGGGTGGCCGAACCGCCCGGGGCGTCGGCGCGCGTGAAGTATCTGGGGTCCGTGTACGGATCCACAGGCTGGGGAATGCCGTGGTCGCCGATGGACGTGCCGATGACCGGGAGGTCCGGCTGCCAGGAGTACTCGAACCCGGTGACATCGCCGACGCCGTTGGCGTTCAGCGTGAACCTGACCGGCTCGCCGCCCGGGTTCCACGTGTCCGGCGCATAGTTCGGCGAGGAGACGGTGGGCGCGTTCGCCGGGCGGGTGTCGTCGATCGCGACGTAACAGGGGGCCGACCAGTCCGAGGCCGTACCCCCGGCCACCGTCTGCGCCCGCCAGGCGTAGGTCTGCCCTTCGGCGAGCGCTTCGGAGGGCAGTTGGCCCGGGGCCTCGAAGCCGGGTGCGGCGTGGTCACGGGTGACCGTCGTGATCTGCGTCGGGTCGGTGACCGGCCAGACCTGGTACTGCACGCTGAGCGACGAGTTGTCGGTGGTGTCGGTGGTGGCGGGGATGCCCTCGACGACCAGGCCGGTGCCGGCCCAGACGTAGGTGGGCCGGTCCGCGTCGGTCGAGCAGGTCCGGTAGCCGTTGAACAGCTGAGTGGGTGTGGTGGGCGTCCCGCCGGCCGCGCTCGCGGGCGACGCGACGGCCAGTGCGAGGCCGAGGGTGCCCAGGCAAGCGAGGACGGCACGCGGGCGCGCGCCGAAGGACATGGTCAAGTGGTCCCTCCCGTTCGGATGCCCGCACCGGGCGCTGATGCGCACTGGTGTGCGGGCGGCGAGGGGATCGTATGGGGCGGCGCAGAACGATGCTTGAGAATTAGGGGAGTTGAGGGAACCGGCGGGGCCGGTGCGGACGTGTGGCGGCGCGGGTGCCCGCGGGCGTCACGACCGGGCGGCGGACACCGCCCGGCGGGGTACTAGGATCCGGCCCATGGCGCTGACCATGAACGACGTGGACCGGTTCGAGGCCTCCAGGTCCCGCCTGGAGGCCATCGCCTACCGCCTGCTCGGCTCCGCGAGCGAGGCCGAGGACGCCGTACAGGAGACGTTCCTGCGCTGGCAGGCCGCTGACGTCGACCGCATCGAGGTCCCCGAGGCCTGGCTGACGAAGGTGCTCACCAACCTGTGCCTCAACCAGCTCACCTCGGCCCGCGCGCGGCGCGAGACCTATGTGGGCCAATGGCTGCCCGAGCCGCTGCTCGCGGGAGACCCGATGCTCGGCCCGGCCGACACCGCCGAACAGCGCGAGTCGGTCTCGTACGCGGTCCTCGCCCTGCTGGAGCGCCTGTCCCCGGGCGAGCGGGCGGTGTACGTGCTGCGGGAGGCCTTCGCCTATTCGCACCGGGAGATCGCCGAGATCCTCGACCTCACCGAGGCCGCCAGCCAGCAGATCTTCCACCGCGCCAAGAAGCATGTCGCGGCCGGCGAGGCCCGCACCGAGATCGACGAGGCCGCCGCCCGGCGGATCATCCACGAGTTCCTGGCGGCCGCCACCACCGGCCGGACCGAACCGCTCGTACGGCTCCTCACCCAGGACGCCGTCTCGATCGGCGACGGCGGCGGAAAGATCCCGGCCCGCGCCAAGGCGTTCGAGGGAGCCGTCGCGGTCGCGAAGTTCATGCGGGGCCTGTTCAAGCCCAGCAAGGCCAAGAGCGCCCTGGTCGGCGGCTCACCCGAGCTCTACGCCACGACCGCCAACGGCGACCCCGCCGTGGTGGCGGTCGTCGACGGCCGGGTCGTCGGCGTCATGTGCCTGGAGATCACCACCGAGGGCATCGCCGCGTTCCGCAACCAGGTCAACCCCGACAAGCTCGACCGCGCGACCCGGCGATGGGCGGCCACCGACCACGGCGAACCCCTGCTCCGGGTCTTCTGACGCCATGTGAGGTGCTTCACATCGCGCTGCTGTCAGGAAACGGCGGGCCGCCCGGTTCAAGGGGCGAACCCGCCGAAGACAGGAGCCAGGACATGCAGCACCGCATCGTCGTCCTCGGAGCCGGATACACCGGTGCCATCGCCGCCGGCCGCCTCGCCAAGCGCCTGCATCGCGAGGACGTCGCCATCACCCTCGTCAACGCCGAGCCCGACTTCGTCGAACGCGTGCGGATGCACCAGCTCGCGGTCGGCCAGGACCTCACCCCCCGGCCCTTCAGCGAGATGTTCGCGGGCACCGGAGTCGAACTGAAGCTCGCGAAGGTCACGTCCGTCGACGTCGACCGCAGGACCGTCGCCGTCCACGGCGCACACGGCACCGAGACACTGGCGTACGACACCCTCGTGTACGCCCTCGGCAGCGCCTGGAACGACCAGGGCGTCCCCGGCACCGCCGAGCACGCCCACGAGATCGCCGGCCGCCCCGGAGCGCTCCGGCTGCGCGAGCGCCTGGCCGGTCTGGACGCCGGACAGCCCGTGGTCGTGGTCGGCGGCGGCCTCACCGGTGTGGAGGCCGCGGCCGAGATCGCCGAGGCCCGCCCGGACCTCGACATCGCTCTCGTCGCCCGTGGCGCCCTCGGCGACTGGCTCTCCCCCAAGGGCGCCCGGCATCTGCGGAAGGTCTTCGGCAGGCTCGGCATCACGGTGCACGAACACACCGTCGTCACCGGCGTCGAGGCCGATCGCGTCACCACCGCCGTCACCGGCGTCGAGGCCAACCGTGTCACCGCCGCCGACAACAAGGCCGTCCCGGCCGCGGTCACCGTGTGGACCACCGGTTTCGCCGTCCACCCGATCGCGACCGCCACCACCCTGGAGGTCAGCGACACGGGACAGATCGTGGTCGACGGGACCATGCGCTCGGTCTCGCACCCGGACGTCTACGCCATCGGGGACGCGGCCCTCGCGATGGGCCCCGGCGACAAGCCGCTGCGGATGTCGTGCGCCTCGGGCACCCCGGCCGCATGGCAGGCCGCCGACGCCATCGCGGCACGCCTGACCGGCGGGAAGCTCCCGAAGGCGCCGCTCCGCTACTTCAACCAGTGCATCTCGCTGGGCCGCCGGGAAGGCCTGATCCAGTACGTCACCGCCGACGACCGCTCGGTCCGGGCGGCCCTGACGGGACGGCCGGCCGCCGTCTACAAGGAACTGGTCTGCAAGGGCGCGGCCTGGGGCGTCGCCAACCCGACGCTCGGCATACCGGCCCGGCGCCGCCGCGTGGTCGCACCGGAACCGGCCCGGACGCACTCGACGGCCGGGACGGCTGCCTGACGCGCACGGCGAGACGGGCGCCCTCGGTGGGAGGGCGCCCGCCGCACGGAGCCCTTCTCACAGTCCGAACAGCGTTGCCGCGTTGTCGTGGCACACCGCCCGCAGCCACTCCTGCCCGAGCCCCAGCCGCTCCAGGGCGTGGAGCTGGTGCACGTAGGGATAGGGGATGTTGGGGAAGTCGGAGCCGAGCAGGACGCGGTCGCCGAGCGCGGCGAGCCGGGGCAGGGCCCGGCGGGGGAACGGCATGAACCCCTCGGTGAAGTCGGTGAACGCCATCGTCGTGTCCAGCCGCACCTGGTCGTACCGCTCGGCGAGGCCGAGGAACTCCTCGTACTCGGGCATCCCCAGATGCGCGACGATCAGCCGCAGCCGCGGGTGCCGCGCCAGCACCCGGGCGATCGGCTCGGGTCCGGTGTACTTGCCGGGCGCGGGCCCGGAGCCGCAGTGGATCACCACGGGGATCCGCGCCTCGGCCAGCACCCCCCATGCCTGCTGGAGCAGTTCGTCGGCCGGGTCGTAGGCCCCCACCTGCACATGCGCCTTGAACACACGCGCGCCCGCCTCGACGGCCTCGCGGACGTACGTCTCGACGCCCGGCTCGGGATAGAGGGTGGCGGTGTGCAGGCAGTCGGGGGTGCGGCGGGCGAAGTCGACCGCCCATCCGTTCAGCCACCGGGCCATGCCGGGCTTGTGCGGGTAGAGCATGGCGGTGAAGGCCCGGACGCCGAACTCCCGCAGGAGGGCGGCCCGTTCCGCCTCCTCCTTCCGGTAGGTGATCGGCCACTCCAGCCCACCGAGCAGCGGTCCGGTCGTGTCGAAGTAGTTCCAGACCTTGCGCAGGACCTGCTCGGGCATGAAGTGCGTGTGGACGTCGACCAGCCCGGGAAGACCGAGCCGGCCCCAGAAGCGACGGACCTCGTCGGCCTCTCCGCCCGACGTCCCGTCGTCGCTCGTGGTTCCTGGTACGCCCGTGGCCACGCTCGGCCTCGGCGATCCGGCAGCGTACGAAGGACCGTGGGCGGGGGCGGGTCCGGCGGAGCCGGCAGGGCCGACGGATGCGTCGCGTTGATCGTCCATGCCGCTCACGATCGGCCCTGACGGTGGGACGGGTCCACCCCTTTGGGGCCGCCGCGGTGGAGTGAACGAGCGGCCCGCCTCTCTCGTGTCACCGACGGCGTCTGTTGCAATTCTCTGTGTAATCACACTTCGGGTCCACCTCCCGGGAGAGATGCATGTTCCACACCAAGGCGTCCGGGCCCGTGCCGCACGGACAGGGGAGGGGCGCACTACGGACGTTGCTGGGCAGGGTCGCCGTCCGGAGGGGCGCGCTGGGCGTGCTGGCCGTGCTGATGCTCGCGGTCACGGTCCCGGCGACGGCTTCGGCGAAGCCGCAGCCCGTGCAGTGGGCGGCCCTCGGCGACTCCTACACCGCCGGAGTGTTCGTCGGCGCGCCGAGCCCGCCGCTGGGCAGCCCGGACCGAGACGGATGCGCCCGCACGACAGGGTCCTATCCCTATCTCGTGGAGCGCGGTCTCGCCGCCCACCCGCCCGCGGGCCGGGCGGTGAGACTGACCGACGTCGGTTGCGGCAACGCCACCGTCAACGAGATCACCGTGGAGCGGCAGACCCCCATCGACCCCGTGCAGGAGCCCCCCGGCGGCTGGCCCGGCGTGGCCCCCCAGGTGGACCGGGCCCATGTGCGCGCGAGTACCGGCGTGGTCACGATCGGGGTCGGCGTCAACACCCTGCCCATCGCCGACATGGAGGAGGCCTGCCTGCTCCTGGGCACCGGCCGTCCCGACCGGGCCACACCCTGCCGGGACGCCTACGAAAACGGCGGTCCGCCCCTCGACCACGAGTCGATCCACGCCAAGTACGACCGGATCACCCGGCAGTACGGCGCGATGCTGCGTGCCGTGCGTCAGAGGGCGCCCCACGCGAAGATCATCACGGTCGGCTATCCCACCATCTTCCCCGCGGACGCCCGCGGCTGTGACCGCCACGACCCCACCGAGCTGGCCACCCGGCTGGTGGGAGGGGAACTGGTCTCGGTGACTCATGGGGACATCGCGTGGCTGCACGGTGTGATCACCCATGTCAACGCGATCATCCGGTCCCTGACGGAGCGCTACGGCGACACATACGTCGACACCGCCACCTCCAGCGTCGGCCACGACGCGTGCCGGTCCAGGGCGGCGAAGTGGGTGCACGGCTTCTGCGGGCAGGCAGCCCCGTACTGGCCGAAGGAGATCTCGCTGGTTCACGTCACGATGGTGTGCTCCGGCGGGAACCGGGCCACGATCGTGCACCCCGACGCGGCTGGCCAGGCCGACATTGCGGCCCAGGTCGAGGCAGCCGTCCGCACGGCGTTGTGTCCACGGAGGAAGTCATGGGGGGTGGCAGGCGGCACCGGGGCCGGCCGGTGTCTGCGAGTCGGCCACCCGTGATGTGCGCCGATGACAGGTGCCCTGGCATCGGCGCCCGCAAGGACACGGCAGAATGCGGTCATGCGGACAGCGACGGCGGTGACGGTGCTGGTCCTCGTGCTCGGATCGGCCTCCGCGGTGGTCCAGGCCCGTAAGGGGCAGTGGTGGAGGGCCGGCTCGACCCTGCTTCCCGTCCTCGGCATGGCCGTGATGCTGTTCGGCGGCGTGGAGCGGCGGATCACCTCCCTCTTCTGGCTGGGATGCCTGCTTGTCCTGGCCGGCTTCGGAGCGGAGGCCGTGGCCTACTGGAGGACCCGGACTCCTGGGAGCCGACAAGCGGGCCGGTGACGAGGTCACCCGCCGAGGAGACGGAGTCTCCATGGGCGCGGCAGGTCCACGAGACGCCGTCCACCGAACGAGGACGGCGTCTCGCAGGTCGCGTCACGTGCGGGTGACCGTGCCGCAGGCCTCGGATCGGTTCGGGTCGAGGTTCTTGCTGCGGTCGTAGGGGTCCGTCGCCGGCCCGGTCGGCTCCTCGGCCGGGGTGTCCGTGGTGAACTCCGGGTGGAGGAAGCCGTCATAGACCTCGCAGGCCGTGTTGGAGATGTCCTCGTCGTAGCGGAGCACGTACAACTTGCCGGGTGTGACCCGGTATTGCGCCGCGTCGAGCAGCTGTGTGTCCAGCACTCGCCGCACGATGGTCCGTTGGACCTCCGTGGAGCCGGCGTCGGCGTGGGCGACGGGATAGACGAAGGTGTAGTCGGCGTGGACCACGACGGAGCCGTGGTCGCCTCGTTTGAACGTCGTACGGCCGCGGACCTTGATCACATCGCCGACGAGCCGGAGTTCGTGCGGGTCGAACCGGCTGAACATCGTCAGTGGGTCGTGGCGCTTGTCCGGCTTGCGCAGCGCGGTGCCGAGCCAGCCGAGCAGGTCCGTCTGATGCGGGTCGATCACGTTCAGCGCCGTCTGCGGACGCTCCCCGAGCAGGGTGCGGCGATCGAGGTTCGCCGCGACGAGGAGTTGCTTGGTCTCCGTCAGCGCGAAGGCGACCTGTGCCTTGCTCAAGGAGCCCACCGGGGTCGCCTTCGGCACCACGATGGCGCCGGCTCCGTCCGCCCACCGCTCGGCGGGCGAGCCCGCGAACGGCTGCTTCAGGGTCGGCATGCCGGGCTCCGCGGCGTACGGTGCCGCCGTGGGCCGGGCCGTCTCCGGGGGCAGAGGAGTGGGCGTCGCCCGCGTGTCGCCGGAGGAGGTGAACCGGTCTCCCAGCCCGCCGGGCAGACGGGAGAGCGCCCAGCCCGGATTGACCGCGACGACGGCGACGGCCACCGCGGCGACCACGCCGACCGCGCTGAGGAACCGACGCCGCCGCGTCGCCCGCCCGTCCAGCTCACGCCATGCCGGACCGGTCCGCCAGCCGTCCGGCTGCCAGGGCTGACCGGCCGCGCCGGCCCCGCCCTTCTTCCGGAACCGCTTCTTGCCCCCGCTCTGCCGATCCGCGGCACGCGCCTCCTGCTCCCGCAGCCGGGCGGTGACCATACGGGCGCGGGCCGAGGGCTCCTTGGGCGCGGTGTCCCGTATCTCGCCCTCGTGGTCCTGGACGAACTTCGACCACACCTCGTCGGGTACCGACGACTTCTCCGCATCCCCCGCCGGTCTGCCGTCGTCCGGCTCCTTCGTGCTCACGGGCCCCTCCTCGTCGTTCACCGTGGCCCGCCGACGCGCGTGCCTGACCAGGGCGTACGCCCAGCAGAGTGTGGCGATCAGCGGTAGCAGGGGCACATCCAAGCAGAGCTCACCGACACAGGAGGGACGGGGGTGCCGACCGACGGTGCCCGCAAAGGGCGTTGACCCGCGGAAACTCCCATCGGCATTTCTCGCGGGCCGACATCGCTTCCCGGAGCGGTCAGGTCAGTCGGGCAGCCGGTCCAGCAGCCAGGTGCAGTTCCTCGGTGATGGCGGTGTGGCCGCTGTTGGTGGAGGAGCAGATGAAGTCGTCGGCGTCGCTCTCGCCGGGGTCGAGGTCGTCGATGTTGACGTAGAGGTCCTAAGGTGCCGGATGGTCGATCAAGCCGCTGGTCAGCCACCGTGTGCGGCCCGATGGCCGAGGCAAGGCGATGGCCGCCGGCCGATGGCGACGACGGCGACCGTACAGGCTCAGGGACATTGAGGCCATGTCAGGGAGCGCTTGGGAGAGCTGCGATGAGCTCGCGGCCTTGAGGGCGACACGGCGCGGGGAAGGTCAGTGTGAGCCCCCGCTCGGCACCCGCTACGAACAGACTGGTCACGAGAGTCAACCCGAACATTCCCTTCTGCGCCGTGCCGACGCCGGCGTACTGCCGGGGAACGTTTATCAGCAGTTTTCCGGTCTTGTTGTTGGGTCTCAGGCAAGCAAAGAACAGCAAGCGCTGATCGGTCAGGATGAGGTACATGGGCCGAGGCTGGGCAGTGGCGATCAGGGTGCCCATGCTTGCCACGCCGACCGCGGCGGCGGTGAGAGCCTTCCTCTTCACGGAGACGGAGCCGACGGTGGCGAGAGTGGTCAACTCAACTCGCTCATCCTGCAGGAGAAGCGGGGCTGCGGTCTCGAGCAGCTGGCGAAAGTGCCGTTCCTTCAAGGCCATGAATGCTCCACGCTGATGGATCGCGGGACGGTGCGGGCGCCACAGCCTAAGGCGGTGAAGCGCCGAGCCCTCACCCTGCCTGGGCCGATGGCAGACGGGACGGGAGCGCCGCCGGACGCACCTTCATGCGCTACCCGGCTCATGGCCTCGGTCCTGTCGACACGTGGGCGTGTGTCGGCCCGGCTACCCGATCCGCTCCGCCCTGCGCTCCCGAGGTGAGGCCCGACTCCTGTCCGGTGGGAAACGGATCCGGCCGCCGGGCGTGGCGGGTCTCTGTGTGACAATCCCTGCCTTGACGTTCGAGTAGAGATCGGGCTGCCATGCCTTCGCACAGACGCCGCTTCCTCGCTGTCCCGGTGGCCGCCCTCGCGGCACTCACCGTGGCCCAGGCCGTCACCCCCGTCACGGCCGTCGCCGCGCCCGCGGCCGATGTGTCGACCACTCTGGCCGCGCGGACGACCTCCGTGCCCGCCGCGGACGACATATCCGGCTCCGGCCCGGCGGTCGTCTGGAGTCAGAAGACCGCCGCCGACACGCTGCCGCACGGCTGGCTCGCCGTCTCCGGCGGCACCCCGAAGGACCTCGGCCCGCTCGCGGACACCGGCGAGACGGTGAACGTCGACGCGGTGTCCGTCCAGGACGGAGTGGTGGCCGTCGCCACCTCCGTCAACCCGAACGGTGCTCTCGCCGACCATGTCACCCTGCGCCACCTCGACTCCGGCGACGAGGACGTTCTCCCGGTCGCCTACGACAGTTCGGGAGCCGCGGGGGACGAGCGCTACCGCGGGCAGGCCGGCAACGGCATCCTCGTCCAGCAGAGCTACGACGACGCTTCCGGCTCTCGCGTGCGCCTGCTGCTGCGCACACCCGGCGGTGCGGACCGGACACTGCTGTCCGACGACGAGCAGTACGAGATCCTCGCCTCGGACGCGCACGGCGCCCTGGTGCTCCGGCGGACCGCGCCCGGCTGGGACCACAAGATCGTGTACGTCGACTTCGCCACCGGCGCCTCGGTCACCGTGGCAGAGCCCACGACCGACGAGTTGCCGCAGGGCCTGGAGTTCACCCCGAGTCGGGTCGGGGTCATCGACGGCGCGACCCTGACCGAATGGCAGCGGTCGGCGCCCGGGGACGGCTCGTCCACAGTCACCCTGCCCTTCAGCGGGGCCCGCTGGATCAGCGACGACACCCTCGCCTGGTACCAGTGGAGCTCCGCGGACGGAGCGGCCGAGCTGTTCGCGATGTCCAGGGACGGATCCACACCGGCGAAGGACCTCGGCGGGACCTTCACCGGCCTCGCGGTCGGCGACGACGGCAGGATGCGAGTGTCGCTCTACCGGCCCGACGTGGACGCCGCGATCCAGACGCTCACCGACGGCCGGGTCTCCACCGCCGCCGGCGACGCCACCACGATCCCCGCGGGCCCCGCCAGGCTGGACGCCCTGGCCCTGTCCGGCGGCGCGCTCTACACGGCCGACGACTCCTCCCGGCGCAAGGGCGTCCTGCTCCGCTCCAACCTGTCGGCCGGCCCGGCCGGGGCCTCGGCGGGCACGCCGTCCCGGGTACTGGCCTACTCCGGCGGCCTGGTGCACCAGACTCTCGCCGCGGCCGGTGGACGGGTCCTGGTCGAGCAGGGCAGCGCCTACGAGCCGGCCCACTTCCAGGTCTACGAGGACGGGAGGCTGGTCGGCACACCGCTGAACTACATCAACGGTTCGGCGGTGACCGTCGTGGACTTCGACGGTGAGCGCGTCCTGATGTCGGACAGGACGACCACTACTGACGGCACACTTCTCCTCTACACCTTCGCGAACGGCCGGACGCAGAGGGTGCCTTCCGGCTCCGCGCTGAACGGCGGCGCCGTGTACTCCTCGGTGCGCAACGGCACCACGTCCACCTGGTCGATCCGCCGCACCGACCTGACCACCGGCACCACCACCACCGTCGCCACCGTGGACTGCCTTCCAGGCAGCCTCCAGGTGCGCGGCTCCCGGATCCTGCTGACCACCTGCGGGGCCGCGTCCACCACCGGTCTGCTGCTCAAGGCGGGGAGTTCGACCGGCACCACCGTGGACGCCTCCGTCCGTACGCCGATCCTCGGCACGGACGTCCTCTACACCTTCACCAAGTCCTCGGACGGCGGCGCCGTCACGCTGAACGCCCAGTCGCTGGTCGGGACGGCGGCCACGGCACAGCCTCTGTTCACCCTCCCGCAGAAGGCCGACTCCGCCGCCGCCGAGCGGTGGGCGGTCGACCGCGACGCGCCCTGGGCGGCCTGGATGGACGACGCCGGCGTCACTCACGTGACCTGGGCGGGCGTTCCCACCGCCGCCTCGGCCACCGCCCCGGCCGGCTTCAGCCCCAACGGCGACGGATCGGCCGACACCTGGACCCCCGCCTGGACCTACAACCGGCCGGTGAGCTGGACGCTCACCATCAAGTCCGGTGCCACGCAGGTGCGTTCGCTGACCGCCACGGCCTCCGGTGGCAAGGTCGCACCGGTGTGGAACGGGACGACCCAGACGGGCGGAGCAGCCCCCGAGGGCGCCTACACCTGGACGCTGACCGCGCGTGACACGGTCACCGGCCGGGCGGCGGCCGACGTGAGCGGCAAGGTGACCTTGCGCCGGGTTGCCCCCGCCGCCTCCGTCACCGCGCCGGCCCTCGCGAGCAGCGCGGCGACGAGCGCAGCGGTGCCGGTCACCTGGTCGGCGAAGACCGCGGGCGTGACGTCGTACGACATCGGCTGGCGCGTCGCCACCCGTACCAGCGGGGGCGTCTGGAAGCTCGGGTCGCTCCAGACCTGGCGCACCGGCACCACGGCGACCTCCGCGGTCTTCGGCAAGGCGGGCAGCCCGGTGAAGCCGGTGGCCGGACTCACCTACCGCTTCTACGTCCGCGCTCACGACGACACCGGCCAGACCGGCTCCTGGAGCACGGCGGCGACCAGCGGCATCCCGGTCGACGACCGTGCGACGGCACTGCACTACACGGGTGCCTGGAAGTCGGCGACGGCATCCTCCGCCTGGTCGGGCACGGAACGCACCTCCGCGGCCAAGGGCGCGTACGTGTCCTTCTCCGCGGACGGCACCCAGCTGCGCATAGTCGCGACCCGCAAGTCGGACGGCGGGCGATTCGCGGTCGTGGTGGACGGAAAGACGGTCGGTACGGTGAACACCTACGCCGCGAAGACCGCCTACCGGCAGGTGGTGTTCACCCGCACCCTCGGCACCACGATCACGACCCACAAGGTGCAGCTGCGGATCCTCTCCGGCAGTGCACCCGGGCGGTCCACCGTCACCCTGGACGCCCTGATGGTCACCCGCTGAGCGGTCCGTCCGCGCCGTGAGACCGCCCGATCCGTCATGACGGCGGCGGTCTCACGGGCACACCCCCACCGGCCGGCAGCGGGACCGGCCGCCGGCCTGCCCGCCCGAGGAACTCGCGCTCTCGACACGGTCGTCGAGGCTGCGGGCGATATCTCTCAGGGGCCCTTACTGACGCCGTTGGCCGAGGACGCAGAACTCGTTGCCTTCGGGGTCTGCCATGACAACCCACGACTGGTCGCCCTGGCCGATGTCGACACGCTTCGCGCCATGAGCCTCCAGGCGAGCCACCTCGGCGTCCTGGTCATCGGGCCTGAAGTCGAGATGCAGCCGGCTCTTGGCCTTCTTGCTCTCCTCGATCCGGACGAAGTCCAGCCCCGGCAGGCGATCCGGCTCCGGACGGATCTCGAACTCCTCATCGGAGGAGTGGACCACAACCCAGCCGAGAGCCTCGGCCCACCACCGCCCCAAGGCGACCGGATCCACCGAGTGAACGATTACCTGTTCCCATTCCAAGGCCATCCGCGGAGTCTAGGCCTACCGGGACTTCGAAAGCAGGCGCTTCAAGGGCTGGGAGGGAGGCCGCGCAGCGGCCGACCGGTCGCGTTCAGCAGCCCGTGGACGGATGAGAAGCGGGCGGCGCTGTCGCCTGCAGGCTCCAGCCGGGTGGCTCGACACCGGGTCCACCGATGAGTTGCGCCGAGGCCTGGCCGCCGTCGGCCAGCTTCATGTGCCACGCCCACGAGCCCTGAGCGATCGAGCCCTGGTCGAACGTCCAACCCAGACCCCGCAGGGCCGTCTGCACATGGGCAACCACCTGAGGCGCGGTCCCGCCTCCGGAGAAGTCGACGTCGACGGTCGCCGGATCCCAGCCGTAGGCCGACGTGATTCCGTCGCACGAGTCCCATTGCGGCGCGACGCTCTGCTTCAGCGTGACGTGTGCGCCCGGCGGCACCGCGGACAGCACCGGGTGAATCGCATCGAGCCGTCGATGCCCGGGATCAGGGTCCCCGGCTGGCGACGGAGTCCCGCTGCATCCGGTCAGTGCCATGACTGTCGCGACCACGGCGGCGGACATCACACCGTGTGCCGGACGACGTTCGACCCCCCGCATGGGGGCAATGATCACACGTGCTCGCCGGTACCGGCACGGTGATGCCGAACACCCGCGACTACTGCGCCGAGGTGTCGCGCGAGCAGCGGCGGCGCAGTGCCCGCAGCCGGGCCACCTGCTCCTCGAAGGACTGCATCTCCTCGGCGCCCATGTACGGCACCGGCAGCCGGACGGCAGAGCCTTCGCGCAGCTTGACCGCGACACGGAGAGCGGTGCTGCGGACGCGGTGGTCGAGGGCGGCCACCCGGACATTCTCGAAGCGGGCGATCTCGTGCCACTCCAGCCGGTGCCACCGCAGCACCGTGCCGTACCTCAGCCCGGCCGGCCCCGCCTCCACACGACGCCCGAGCAGCCCGACGGCGCACATGACGGTCGCCACAGCGATGGTTCCGGAGAGGATCCCCCACTTGTCGGCCTGCGCGACACCGAGTCCGGCCGTGGCCCCTGTCGCGATCGCCGCGAGTGCGGACACCGCGATCGCCACGCGCAGGGTCCTTCCTCCGGCTCTCAGGGACAGCTCGCCGTGATCATTCACCCCCGTGATCCTGCCACCCGCCCGCCGCCGCACCTAGGGTGCCGATCACACCTGGGCTTGAAGTCCCCGGCACACGTGGGGAGTTCAGGTCGGACGGTGTGAGAGGGCCGGCGCTCCTGCCACGGACCCCACCGCCCGGGGAAGGACCAGTTCAGGGGCATAGGGGTGGGGATAACCCGACGGGGTGCCGGGGGGCTCGGCCCCCAGGAGGCCTACAGCTGACAGGCTGGTCCCGGTCGGACCGCCGTAGCCAGACTCGGATGCATGACGATCTCCTCCGACGCCTCGGCCGCGACCGCAGCGACAGCCGTGCGTCCCCGCAGGCCACGCCCTGACACCGGCAGTGACTTCGCCCGACTGTCCCGGCGCATCACCGAGGCGGGTCTGCTGCGGCAGCGCCCCGCCTACTACACGGTGCGGCTCGGCCTGGTGACCGGGTTGCTGGCGGCGGGGTGGGCGGTCTTCGCCGCGCTGGGCGACACCTGGTGGCAGTTGGCGGTCGCCGCCTTCATGGCCCTGATCTTCGGCCAGGTCGCGCTGGTGGCCCACGACCTGGCGCACCGGCAGGTGTTCAGGCGGCGCCGCCCGAGCGAGATCTGGGGCCGCCTCTTCGGCAACCTCGGTATAGGCATGAGCTACGGCTGGTGGATGAACAAACACACGCGCCACCACGCCAACCCCAACCACGAGGAACTCGACCCCGATGTCGCCCCGGACATCCTGGTGTGGTCCACCGATCAGGCCCGCAACAGCAGCGGTCTGGCCCGCTTCATCGGCGGCCGTCAGGCGTTCCTGTTCTTCCCGCTGCTGACGCTGGAGGGCTTCAACCTGCACGTGGCGAGCGTGCGGGCGCTGCGCTCGCCGTCCATGAAGAGCCGCCTGCTGGAGGGCGGTCTGCTCATCCTGCACATGGCGGCCTACCTGTCCGCGCTGTTCCTGGTGCTCCCTCCCGGCAAGGCGTTGGCGTTCCTCGCCGTGCACCAATGCCTTTTCGGTGTCTATCTCGGCAGCGTCTTCGCCCCGAACCACAAGGGCATGCCCACCTTCACCGGTGACGATCGACCCGACTTCCTGCGTCGCCAGGTGCTCACCTCGCGCAACGTGCGTGGCGGCCGATTCACCGACCTGATGCTCGGCGGCCTCAACTACCAGGTCGAGCACCATCTGTTCCCGAGCATGCCCACTCCTCATCTGCGGCGGGCCCAGGTTGTCGTGCGCGCGCACTGCGCGGAGATCGGCGTCCCGTACCACGAGACCGGGCTGATCCAGTCCTACCGCGAGGCTCTCACCCATCTGCACCGGGTGGGGGAGCCCATCAGACGACAGCGCAAGGCGTCCTGACCGTGGGACGGCGCGCGACGTGAAGTCCGGCGCCGGCTGCCCCGGCCGGTCAGGTGGGCCCGTCCGGGCTCCGGGAGAAGACCGTGTCGCCGGCCATCGCCACGATCTCTGAGCCCCCTGAGGGCGGGTGCCGGTCCGCCACAGGGTGCGGCCGGAGGCCGCGTCGATCCGGGCGACCGTGACACCCGTACCGGCACAAACAGGGCGCTTCCCTCCGCCACGCATCCGGGGCTGTCGTAGTCGAGAGGGACACCTTTCACGTCGTACCGCAGCTCCGTGCGCCACGGCCGCCAGCCGTCGGGCAGGGACGCGGCACGGGCGGTGGCAGTGGCGGTGTCCCGCTCGGCCATGAAGACACCCACCCCGACACACAGCCCCGTGACGGCCGGCACCGCGCCGAGGCCGGTGAGCAGCATCCGGACCCGGCGCCGCCTGCCGGTGCCGGTCGCGGCACCCGCGGAGGTGGTGGCCGTGCTCCGAGAAGTGGGGCGGGGCTGAGGATTCGCGGACCGCCCGGTCTCCGGGGACGCGGAGGCGTCGGATTCCGGCAGCGCCTGGAGCATGCGGTGTATGTCCGCCAGTTCCGGCCGCGCGGCCGGGTCCTTGTCCAGGCAGCGCTCGACAATGCCCAGGAGAGCTTCGGGCACCCCGCCGAGGTCCGGGGCCCCGTGCACCACCTGGTAGCCGGTTATATACGGGCTGTCGGCGTCGAACGGTCCCGTGCCGACGGCCGCGAACACCAGCAGTGACCCCAGCGAGAACACGTCCGAGGCCGGGGTGACCTCTCGGGGAGAGGCCAGTTGTTCCGGCGACATGAAGGGTGGAGTGCCGATCATCCCGGTCGTGGTGAGGCTCTGGTTGTCGGAGGCGCGCGATTTGCCGAAGTCGATGACACGCGGCCCGTCCTCGGTCATCAGGACGTTGCTCGGTTTGAGGTCCCGGTGCACCAGGCCCGCCCGGTGGATGTCGCGCAGCGCCTCGGTGAGCCCCAGCCCCAGCGCGCGCAGTTCCCGCCGGCGCAACGGGCCGTTCTTCTGCACGGTTTCGGCAAGGTTGAGTCCCGGCACGTAGAGCGTCGCCATCCACGGCTGGTCGGCGTCCGGGTCGGCGTCCACGACAGGCGCGGTGAAGGCTCCGCTCACTCTGCACGCTGCCGCGATCTCCTGCCGGAAGCGCGTCCGGAACTCCTCTTCCTGGGCATACGGCCCGCGCGCGAGCTTGACCGCGACCTTTCGTCCCGAGGCGGAGACTCCCAGATAGACGACTCCCATGCCGCCCGCCCCGAGCCGACCGAGAAGGCTGTACCCGCCTATGGACTCCGGGTCCCCGGTGCTCAGGGGCGTCATCGTCGATGGTCCCTTCCAACGCCTGCCTGCCTCACGGGGATCAGCGTAGGGTCTGCCGCCCCGGAGACGGAGCCGCACATATCGCGCGTCGGTGTCTGGACGAAGGCTCAGCTCCGCGCCGTTCAGGCTGCTGTCGATGCCGGAGTGCGTCGAGGTGTCGCCGACAGGAAGGGCAACGCGAAGGGCGCCCGCAGCCGGTCCGCCTCGTCGGCGACGGTGACGGCAAAGAGGGCACGCCACGCCGCCCCCACATCGGCCTCGACAACAGACAAACCCCAGGCCACTGAAATGGGGATTCTCTCTGGAGCGGGTGACGAGAATCGAACTCGCGCTCTCAGTTTGGGAAGCTGCGGACGAGTTGGGGACTTCTCTACGGCGTCCGTGACGACGCACTAGGGTGGAAGCCTGGCACCCCTGGAGCGCCCTGCTTCGGGAGCACGCGTTAGGCGTGCAGGAATCTCCATTGGCTGGCCGAGGTGAACTGATCAAGGTGGCTTTTGTGAGTGGCCCGGAGGTTCGGCCTGTACGCACGCTCCCTCTCCCCGCGATCCTCGCTCTCATCGGTGCTCTCGGTGTGCTTACCGTCCAATTCACGCCGCTTGCGCGGGAACTGTGCAGATTTCACCTCGGGAAACAGGCTCTCTCGAAGTGCAAGGCAGAGGACGTGCCTGCGGTACTCGAGGCGCTGCACTTCGGCAAGGATGGGCCCACTCGTACCAACCGCCGGTAACCGAACCCGCGGGCGGCGGAACGACTTGGCCCGGCGTTTGAATGACCGGGCCGTACGAGCGGGGGTGCCGTGCATGAGTCAGGACGGCGTTTGCGCACGCTGAGCCCGCGGTGGCGCTCACGTTGTTGTCGGATCCTCACGAGCCCAGTCGAAAGGCATTGGCGCGTCCTGCGGGATCACCCAAGGGCGGGGATAGTGAGCGTGACAACCAGTGCAGCGCGCGACGAACGGACCGATCTCGGGGTTCGTGAGAACGCTGTAGTGACTGGAGGGCTGAGCCGGGAGCATGTGCCCGTTCGCCGTCGTCTCCAAGCCGGGCCATGCCGACGAGCATTGGCACGGGCGCTGCACCGCGAACGGGTCGCCGTCAGGACTCTTGGCCGTCCTCTTGAAGAGCTTGGCGAAGTTCTCGCTCATCGACACGGCGGAGGCCTCTCCTTCACTGCGCCCGAGTCTCGGGCTTCCAGACAGTAACCGAGGCCGAGTTGAGCGCCTCGGCCGATCGCCCACTGAGTCCCGGCGCCGACCGCTGCTGTTCGTGCTTGTTGGTGTCAGCGGCTGGTGTCAGCCGCCGCACGAAGCCTTGGCAGGCAGGCTGGGCACGGCCGCCCATCCGCGATGCCGCGTGAGGTCACGTGGATGTCGCCGCTGGGGCTGGGAATTGGGCAACGCTACGTAGATGGCGATCACGAGGGCGTGTGGGCGGACCTTCGCCGCCTTGGGCCGATTCCGGACGCGATGGCCGAGGACTGTGCGGCCGTGGCGGCGAAGACGATGCAACGGGTGAGCAGCCATGCCGTCCGGCTCGCTGAGCAGCTGACCGCCTTGGTCTGGTTGCCGGCGGGGAGCTGCTGACGCCCCCGACCGCTGCGGATCATTCGGAGCTCGATGCGCTCGCCGACGAGATCGGCGCCTTGCCCGCGGCGCTTGATGCCTGCCTTCGCCACGTCGGCGGGGTCTGGTTCGCGGGTGACTGTCCGGCCCTGGATCAGAGCTACGCGTTCGGGGATCAGTACGGTGCTGCCGGAGTGCTCCCGGACCCGCTGGTCCTTCCCGACGTCCGTTATCTGCGATACAGCTGGGACGAGCATCGCGAACAGGTGGAGGACGATCCCGAACTGGCCGAAGGCGGGTTCGGGATCGACTTCGCCCCGGATGAACTGCACAAGGCCAACGTCAGTGGGGCGACCCACGACATCCTGCTGCTCCGAGCGGTTGCCGACCCCGTCATCCACGGCGTCGGCGGACGTCCCGGCATCACCCTGGTCGACTACCTGCGCCTGTCGATCTCCTGGGGCGGCATGCCCGGGTGGTCGTTCAAGGCCGACCAAGCACCCGCAGTCCTGTCCGGCCCTCGAGCGCACCCCGACTTCTAGGCCAGAAGGGTGCAGCTGGCGGAGCTACGACCTTCGTCACACCGGAGCGCACGCTCTCAACGCGTTCCGGGGCCCCTCAAGGACACGATGGTCCGCGCCGAACGTGCGAAGCACCACAAAGACAACTCCGCGCACCACAACGAGAAGCCGACCGGCAGCCAGGAGCGTCCTTATGGTGCGGTTGTGGTGCGCGCCCCGCCCACTGGTCTAGACAACAAAGAACCCCCGGGTCTCTGACCTGGGGGTTTCGCATGGAGCGGGTGACGAGAATCGAACTCGCGCTCTCAGCTTGGGAAGCTGATGTTCTACCATTAAACTACACCCGCGTAAGACGCCGACTCAGCCCGGTGTCCGAACGCTCGCTCACTCTACCTCATCTCGGACCCCCGGTGTCGCAGCCGTGGGGTCCGCTGTCGTTCCGGGGTGTGGATGTGGCTGCGGGGGGCGGGAGTTGGGGCGTACGGTGGGGGTGCTGGAGAGGGGTCCTGTGCGGTCGGAGTGCCGCCTGGAGAGCCGTCCCTTTGATCCCGTAATGTGGCTTTCGCCGTCCCGTCGTGGACATGAGACGAAGGTTCTTGGGGAAGGGACTCAGAGGACTTGATGGAGCGCACCGTCGTCCGATGTGCCGAGGGGCACGTGTTCAGCACCGCTTCGTTCCCGATGCAGCAGGCCGAGCGCCTCGGACCCGGACGGCTCGTCCGGTGCCCGCGCTGTGCCCGGCTCCGCAGCGCGGTACCGGTGGCCTTGGAGAAGCAGTAGCGGCAAGCGATGAAGGCGCGTGGAGTCGTCACGATTGTGGCGACTCCACGCGCCTTGCGTATTCTCGGGGCGTGCTTCTCTCAGACAAGGACATCCGGACCGAGATCGACAAGGGCCGGGTCGTGATCGACCCGTTCGATCCGACCATGGTGCAGCCCTCGAGCATCGATGTGCGGCTGGACCGCTACTTCCGGGTGTTCGAGAACCACAAGTACCCGCATATCGACCCCTCCATCGAGCAGGCCGACCTGACCCGGCTCGTCGAGCCGGAGGGCGACGAGCCGTTCATCCTCCACCCCGGGGAGTTCGTGCTCGCCTCGACGTACGAGGTCATCACGCTGCCCGACGATCTTGCGTCGAGGCTCGAGGGCAAGAGCTCCCTCGG
Organism: Streptomyces sp. NPDC002573; assembly: GCF_042889625.1. Classification (NCBI taxonomy): domain Bacteria; kingdom Bacillati; phylum Actinomycetota; class Actinomycetes; order Kitasatosporales; family Streptomycetaceae; genus Streptomyces; species Streptomyces sp. NPDC002573. The sequence goes on from NZ_JBIARC010000010.1 coordinate 159,763, forward strand.
GCGGCTGGGGCTCGTGACCCACTCCACCGCCGGGTTCATCGACCCCGGGTTCTCCGGCCACGTCACGCTCGAGCTGTCCAACCTCGCCACCCTGCCGATCAAGCTGTGGCCGGGGATGAAGATCGGGCAGCTGTGCATGTTCCGGCTCACCTCACCGGCCGAGTACCCCTACGGCAGTGAGCGCTACGGCTCGCGCTACCAGGGCCAGCGCGGACCCACCGCCTCGCGCTCCTTCGTCAACTTCCATCGGACCCAGGTGTGAGCCGGACATGACCAACATACGGGAGAACCTGAGCTACGAGGACTTCGGACGTGCCGTCCGCGAGCTCGCCCAGACCATCGCGGACGACGGCTACGAGCCGGACATCGTGCTCAGCATCGCGCGCGGCGGCGTGTTCGTGGCGGGCGGCCTCGCCTACGCCCTCGACTGCAAGAACATCCACCTGGTGAACGTTGAGTTCTACACCGGTGTGGGTACGACGCTGGAGATGCCGGTCATGCTGGCCCCCGTCCCCAACGCGATCGACTTCACCGACAAGAAGGTGCTGATCGCCGACGACGTGGCCGACACCGGCAAGACCCTGAAGCTGGTCCACGACTTCTGCCTCGAGACCGTCGCCGAGGTCCGCTCCGCGGTGATCTATGAGAAGTCCCACTCGCTCGTGAAGTGCGAGTACGTGTGGAAGCGCACGGACGACTGGATCAACTTCCCGTGGAGTGTTTTGCCTCCGGTGCACAAGTCGGGACAGGCGGCCAAGGAGAACAAGGAAGCGCTCTGACCTGATCGCTTCGTGACCTCGCACCAGGTCGTGCCGCACTTCATGGAGTGGGGCACGACCCGGCGTCGTCTCAGCGCCGGCCCTCGTGGTCGAAGTGCCCGCTTGCAGAGGTACTCGCGCTCAGGACGCCGAGCGCTCCGCACCGGACCCCAGACGGAGACATCCGCACAATGACGAGCACTGAGCCCGTGGGACTGCTGAACGTGTTGATCATCTACGAGCGTCCCTCGGCGCGCCGGGTGGTCTGCCACGCCCGCAGCGTCAGTCTGGAGCGGCCGGTCTTCCTCGGCGATTCGGTGCTCCCGGTGGACAGCCCACCGGGAGCCGTGACTCCCCCGGCCCGGGTGGTCCGTATGCACCGGCAGCCGTTCGGGGAGTTCACCGAGTTGCCCGCCGTCTGGAGTGCTGTCGTCGAGCTCGAAGGTCCGGACCTGTCCTGGGTGCAGTTCGAGGCGAAGCTCCGGGCGGTCCCGCCGGCAACCGGCACGGAGCAGGGACAGGTGGGCTGAGTACCGCCTCGGCGGCAGCCGACCGGCCCGGCGCCGGCCGATCCCCCCGCCGGAGGCGTTGTCTCGGCCGTGGCATCCGTGGTAGCCGTGGCACCCGTTGGGCCGGGCGCGGTCGTCACCCTGCGGACGGCCCGGAGCCGGTCCGGCGCCTCCCCGTTACGAGCAGGACCAGCGCTGCCGTGACCACCAGCACCAGACTCAGCGAGTCGGTGGTCATCACCACCGCGAAGGGTGCGCCCAAGAGGCGTGGCGCCCTGCCGAGGATCAGGCCGAGGCCCATGAGCAGGGGGAACCCGTAGAAGCGCACGCCCTGGCGGGGGCTCGCTCCTTCGCGGATCTTCGCCTGCGCCCATCGGCGGTAGCCGAAACCGAGAAGAACCAGCAGGCAGCCCATCGCGACGACGGACCAGTCCATGAACCCGAGCATCGGTACCCCTCGTCAGCACGGATCTGCCATACGTGCCGGTTGACCAGGCACATCACTGCGGCTCGTGCCCGCAGCGCAGCGAGCGTGCCAGGCCGGGCGTACGGCGGGGAAGGGCCGGTCAGGTTCTTAGCGCGATCTTTGCCCGCCACGAGGGGCGACGGGGCTTCGTTCGTCCGCGCCCTCCGGGAGCCGGTCGATGAGCACCATGGCCACGTCGTCCATCAGGGAGTCCGCGGTGTGGTGGATCAGCCGCCGGTGGAGTTCCTCCAGGAACTGCTGCGGGGTCGCCGCGTGCACCGCCGCCATGGCCTCGGGCAGGGGGAAGAAGTCGCCGCAGCCGTTGCGGGCCTCCACCACGCCGTCCGTGTAGAGGAGCAGCCGGTCACCCGGCGCGAAGGCGTAGCTCTCCGCGGCGGGCGACGGGCCGGTCATCAGGTCCTCCAGGCCGAGGGGCGGCATGGCCGCTTCGGGTCTGAGGGCGCGGACCCGGCCCTCGTGCAGCACCAGCGGAGCCGGATGGCCGCGGTTGACCAGCTCGACCACGGAGTCGTCCGTCACCTGGCCGACGAGCGCGGAGACGAAGCACTCCATCCGGTATTCCTCGTCGTGGTCGGCGGCGGCGCGTTCCCTCCGCATGGCGGCCGCGCAGTGCTGGACGACCTCGGCCAGATCGCGCTCGTAGTGGACGGTCTCCCTGAACGCGCCCAGGACGGCTGCGGCCGCGCGCACGGCGGGCAGGCCCTTGCCCCGGACGTCGCCCACGATCATCCGGACCCCGTACCGGGTCTGGAGGGCCTCGTACAGGTCACCGCCGATCTGCGCCCCGGACTCGGCCGCCAGGTAGATGCTGGCGGCCCGGAGTGGGCCCAGACGGGGGCTCACGGGCCGCAGCAGGACGTCCTGAGCCGCTTCGGCGACCCGGCGGATCTGGTCCAGCTCGTGCTGTCTGCGCCGCCGCATGAGGTCGCTGATCGTCACGCAGGCGACGGAGACCACGATGAGACCGAGAAGGTTGCCCGTGACCTGCTCCTCGGCCCAGGAGTGATGGAGGGTGGCGGAGATGACGTTGACGGTCAGGGCGCCGACCGCCGCTGACAGGGTGCCCACGGGACCCATGGTCAGTGCGGCGACCGCCGGCATCGCGGTGAGGAGCGGACCGGTGTACATGATGTGCATCGGCGAGAGTTCGATGCCCAGCCCGATGAGCAGGACCGCGAAGGGCAGACACTGCCCCAGTCGGAGGCGGACTCGGTCTTGAGCGCCCGCTCCTGACTCGCCGGACGTGCGGAAGGGCCATCGTATGTGCCACCGCATGACAACAGCGTCCCTCTCCGGCGCCCCGATCTTCCACCCGCGGGGCCGAGTGGTCCGCCCCCGTGCACGGATTGCGCACGCTTCGTGTCCGGTCGGATACGGTCGGCGCGCGATCGGTGTGCGAGCGGGCAGGCGGTACGGGGCTGCCGTACGGGATGCGGGAAGGCCCCGTCGCGCGTGGCGACGGGGCCTTCTGCGTGGGGCCGGGCGAGCGTGCGCTAGAACGTGCCGAGCTTCACGATCGACAGGATCGCGATCAGCTGGATCGCCGACGCGCCCAGCGCCTTCGGCCACGGCAGGTCGTGCGACTTGGAGACCATCAGGGTCAGCAGCGCACCCGCCGCAACCCAGGTCGCCCAGCCCAGGAACTGCACGAAGGGGGCGTCACCGCCGAAGAACATGGCGACGACCAGGCGCGGCGCGTCCGTGATGGACATGATCAGCATGGACAGGCCCACCGTGGGCTGCCAGGCGCCGTCGCCGCCGAGCTGGCGGGCCAGCGTGTGGGTGACCACGCCGAGGATGAAGGAGCTGACGACGAACGCCACGGCCGTGGTCAGGACGATCGGGATCGCGCTGGACAGCGTGGCGCTGATCGCGTCCTTGCGTGCGCCGTCGAAGCCGAAGACCGCCAGCAGGCCGTAGAGGAAGGTCACGATGAGGGCCGGGCCCCACATCGTGTAGTCCCGCATCTGGAGGAACGTCTGGGTCGGGGAGAAGACCACGCCCCGCAGCAGCTCCTTCCAGTGCAGCCGCGGACCGATGGGCGGCGCCGCCGCCTGGCCCGCGCGGTAGGTCTCGCCCTGGCTGTACGGGTCCTCGCCGACGGAGAACGCCTGGGTGTGGCCCGGGTTGTTGGCCGCGTACGGGTCCGGGGTCAGGGGCTGGCCCTGGCCGCCGGGGTCCCCAAAGTACTCCGGCTCACCCTGGCCCTGCGGCGCACGCCACTGCGGCTGACCCCCCTGGGGCCCTGCGGCCCCGTGGGGCGCCGCGCCGCCGTACTGCTGCTGCGACGCGGAGGGGTAGCCGTACGACGGGCCCTGCGGCGCCTGCCGTCCGTACGGGGGTTGTTGCGGTCGCGTTTGAGGAGCGCCGTTGGTCCGGCCGCGTCCGATCCTGAATCCAGCCACGTCTTCGAACGTACCTGGTCCCTGAAGGTGACATGCCGGACCCAGGCCAACGGGAGGGGCTTTGCTGCCGAGCTGTGACATCCCCTAAGGGGGCCCCTGGCGGGGAATCAGGGGGATCAGAGGGACGCCGAGAGGATTGAGGGCCGCAGCCCTCACCGGCCGCGCCCCCGCTCCCGTGCCCAGTACGCGCCCGTGAGGGCCAGGAAGCGGGTGTTGCCCACCGCGTAGCGCAGGAACATACGGCGTGGCTCCTGGGCCAGACGGTGGAACCATTCGAGGCCGGTCCGCTGCATCCATCGCGGTGCCCTGCTGCGCACTCCCGCCACCACGTCGAAGGAGCCGCCCACGCCGACGACCAGGGCGCAGCCCAGCTCCTGCTGCCGACGGGCGAGGAAGTACTCCTTGCGCGGGCTCGGCACGGCGAGGAACAGCAGGTCGGGGCGGGCCTCGCGGACGGCCGCCACCACCTCGGGCTCCTCGGCCTCGGTCCAGTAGCCGTCCCGGTGTCCGACCACGTCGACGCCCTGCCGGGCGGCGATGCGGGCGGTCTCCCGGACCACCTCCGGCTCCGCGCCGAGCAGATAGACCCGGTAGCCGCCGTGCGCGGCGCTGCGCCACATCGCCAGCATGAAGTCGATGCCCGCGACCCGCTCGGGCAGCGGGCTGCCGAGCAGGCGGCCCGCCCACACGACCGACTGCCCGTCGGCGTTGACGAGCGAGCACGAGCGGATGATGCCCGCGAGTTCCGGATCGTCGTGCGCCTGCACGATCTTGGCGGCGTTCAGCACGACATGCTGGTGGGGGCCGCCGTCCGCGATCAGCGCCTCGGCGGCCGCCACGGACTCCCGCAGGGTGAGCGGGTGGACGGGCAGTCCGCACACCGTCACCGGCCGGCCCGGGCCCCTCGGTCCGGTCGGCGCGTTCTCGTTCACGAGCGGGGTGGTCGGCATGCCGGTCTCCGTTCCGTCAACGCTGCCTGGCCAGGCCCAGGTTCTGCCAGAACCGCACGAACTCCTCGGTGACACGGTCGGGTTCGTAGCGTGGTCGTAGCTCCTCCCAGGCTTTCTGCTGGCGCCGCCGGATGTCGTCGATGTCGTCCACGCACGCCTTGAGGAACCCGGCCACGGACTCCGCCATCGCCCGGACCGGCTCCACACAGCCCTGGCCGAACAGTTCGGCGCTGCCCGGCGACGGGGTCGCCGCGACCGCGCAGCGCGCCTGGAGTCCTTCGAGCAGGACGAAGGGGAGCCCCTCGACCCAGCGGGCCGGCAGGACGAACACATCGACCTTCGACCAGAACGACAGGGCCTCGGACAGATCGAGGACCCCGAGGTCGTCGTCCACGCACGCCATACGGCTGAGCGGTACGTCGTGCCGCATCCCGGCGACCCGGAACTCGACTTCGAGTCCCTCTCTCTTCAGCGTGTCGACCGCCGCGCAGACCAGGTCGAACCCCTTGACCCGGCTCATCGTGCCGATCCAGCCGACGCGCAGCGTCCGGGACGGGGCGGGCTCCGGGGCGGGCGGGGCCGCCGGGGGCGCGGGGTTGCGCAGCACGGTGACCGACGCGGTACGGCACCCACAGGCCCGCAGCTGCTGCGCCACTTCCTCACTGAGCACGATCCAGTGGCATCCGCCCAGCGACGCGCGCAGCGTACGGCTCGCGGCGAGGCGGGCGGGCAGCTGGGCGCCGTGGAGGTGCAGAACCGTGGTCGAGCCGGCCAGCTTGGCCAGCAGTACGAGGAGCACATCGCGGAGCAGGGGCAGGCCCCACTGGGAGACCGGCAGATAGACGGCGCTCGGTGCCGTCCCGATCAGTGTGCGGGCGGCCTTGGCGAGGGCCGCCACGGTGGCCGAGGCCTTGGCGGGCCAGGAGGCCGCCAGCCGGTCGGAGCCGTCCCGGCTCGCGGAGAGCGAGATGACCGCCCGAACCCGGCAGCGGCCGGTGAGAACGGGGGTGAAGAACTCGGCCGCCCTGCCCATTCCACCGAGACGCGGACTGTGTCGGAAAACAAGGACGGTCGGCCCGGCGGATCGCCGCGGGAAACGTGGACGGACGGGAAACATTCCCTGTCTCCAGGCATGGGGTGCGGGACTGCGTGGTTCGAGTGAAATCCGAGTGAAATTCCAGCGGGAAGACCAGTGAATCAACCGAAGCATCTGCTCGGCGGAGAAGTCCAGTGCAACACGTCGAAACGCTTTCTTCATACAGTATGCAGGCGTGGGACTTCAGGGATGCGTCACCTGGCGGGCGGCAGGACCGTTATTGCGGACCGGCGTGATATGAATCGACGGAGTTGGCAAAAGGGAGAGCTGTGAGCTTTTTCAACTCCACTCCACAGTTTTATTCCGACTTCGCCGTGGTGTGTGCCGCCGTATCCGTCGTCGGTGTTCTGGTGCTGGCCATGTGTCTGCGCGGGGTGGGCTGGCTGCTCTGGGCGGTCTGCCTGGTGCCGCTTTTCCTGCTGTGCAGGACGTACGCGACGGTGGGTGTCGCCCCGTTCTACGCCCTGGACGTGCTGGCCGCCTTCGCGCTGCTCGCGACCCTGCATCAGTGGGGGCCGAGGGTGTTCTCGGAGAAGCGGTTGCGCTGGTTCCGCGCGGCCGCGGTGGGGCTGGCGGTGATGACGTGCCAGGCGGTGTACCGAGGGATGGCCTCGGGGTACCCAGAGGCCCTCAAGGGCCTGATCCTCGGCTTTTATCCGGTCCTCGGATGGTGTGCCGCGACCTGGTTCCTCACCCGGCCCGCGCACGAGGCTGTGCGATGGCGGTGGGTGCTGTACGTGCCGACCGCCGGGCTGCTGCTGGCGGCGGCCCTCCGGGTCCCGCTGCCCGCCGCGGCCTGGGGGCTCTATCTGGCGATCGCCGGCGCGTTCGGTGCACAGCTGAGGCTGCGGGGAAACAGCAGGCTGCTGCTGTGGACGCTGGTCGGGGCGGCTCTGATGACCGCCATCGCGAGCAAGCGGGGCCCGCTGCTGGCGGTGCTGGCGGCCATGGCGGCCACCACACTGGCCGGGCGGGCGTACCACCGGCGCGCCCGCCGTCTGCCCGTGCTGTCGTGGGGCATCGCCACGCTCGGGGTGGTCGGCGTGCTCGGGTTCACCCTCTCCGGGCAGGACGTCTCCGGTATGCCCGTGGTCGGCGGTCTCGCGGCCCGGGTGTCGCGGTCCCATGACACGAGCACCGAGGCCGGCGCGAACGTCGAACTGCGGCTGGAGATGTGGAAAGAGGCCCTCCGGGAGGTCCGGGAGGATCCGCTGCTGGGCGCGGGGGCCGGACATCCCATCGAGGTGGTCGAGAACGGCAAGCATCTGAATGCCCCCCGGGCCGGGCCGCACAACTCGTTCGTCGGGTACCTCTACTACCTGGGCTGGCCCGCGGGCATCGCCGTGGTCCTGCTCGTCGCCGCGACCCTGCGCCGGACCTGGCGGGCCCGGCACCACCCGGCGGCCGCGTCCTGGTTCGGGGCCACGGTGGGGGTCTCCGTCACCGCGTTCACCAACGTCGCCTTCGAGACCACGTACATCGGACTGCCCTCGTGGATGGTGCTCGCCTGCGCCTATGCGCTGGTCGGCGTCCCGCGGGGCGACGGGGTGGCCGTCGGCGGTACCCGGGCCGCGGTACTCTCCGACCGCTCCCGCACCGGACGTCCGCGGCCCGCGCCGGCGGTGATGCCCGTCTCCTCCTGACCCTCCGGGCGGGCACAAAAATGTTTGCGAATCCCGGTGAATACGGCCGCACGGGGGATGTGCGGCCATGATCGCGGAGGGATTCCCGAAATATTTCCTAGGCTGTGCTCGGGGGGAAGGTGCGAACCGGCCGTCCGGAAAAGGGAAATGAAAATACGGTCAGCCGTCGAATCGCCGAATCGCCCGCCTCACCCCAGGGAGTGTGAGTGACAGCCAGGAAGGCGCTCATCACCGGAATCACCGGCCAGGACGGCTCCTATCTCGCCGAGCTGCTCCTGGAAAAGGGTTACACCGTGCACGGGATCGTCCGGCGTGCCTCCACGTTCACCACCAGCCGTATCGAACACCTTTACCAGGATCCGCACGATCCCGACGCCCGGCTGTTCCTGCACTACGGCGATCTGACGGACGGCAGCAGGGTCGCGGGTCTCCTCGAACGCGTGCAGCCCGACGAGGTCTACCACCTAGCCGCCCAGTCGCATGTGCGGGTCTCCTTCGACGAGCCCCTGTTCACCGGGGACACCACGGCGCTCGGCACCACCCGGCTGCTGGAGGCCATCCGCACCACCGGCCTGCCCTGCCGCTTCTACCAGGCCTCCAGCTCCGAGATGTTCGGCGCGTCGCCCCCGCCGCAGCACGAGGGAACCCCGTTCCACCCGCGCTCCCCGTACGGGGTCGCGAAGGTCTACGCGTACTGGATCACCCGTAACTACCGTGAGGCGTACGGCCTCCACGCGGTCAACGGCGTCCTCTTCAACCACGAGTCGCCGCGCCGGGGGCCCACGTTCGTCACCCGCAAGATCGCCACCGCCGCGGCCCGCATCAGGGCCGGACTGCAGGACACCCTGTATCTGGGCAACCTCGACGCGCGGCGGGACTGGGGCTACGCCGCCGAGTACGTCGACGCGATGTGGCGGATGCTGCAACAGGACGAGCCCGACGACTACGTCGTCGCCACGGGCAGCAGCCACAGTGTGCGCGACTTCGTCGAGCACTGCTTCGCCCATGTCGGCCTGGATTGGCGGGAGCATGTGCGCTTCGACGAGCGGTATCTGCGCCCCGCCGAGGTGGACGACCTCGTCGGCGACGCATCCAAGGCCGCACGCGTCCTCGGCTGGCGGCCCGCCGTGCGGGCGCCGGAGCTGGCGCGGCTGATGACCGACGCGGAACTCGACGCCCTGCGGGGCGGCGAGCGGTCCTTCGCGGCGACGATCCCCGCGCCGGCCCAGGTGCCGGCCGTCCACGGGCGTTAGGCGGGAGTGCCGTGGCAGCCCCGCGCCCGCCGCGCGGTCTGAGTCCGGCCGGACGGCCGCCCGGGGTCGCGTCGGTTCCCGCGGCCCGCGCGCCCGAAGGGGCGGGCGGCGCGCCGAGGCCGCGGTTCGCCGGTGCCCTCGTCCGGTCGATCGGCGCGCGAGCCGTGACCCTCCCCGTCACCGCGGTGACCAATCTGGCCCTCGCACACACCGTGGTCGGCGCCGCCGGGGTGCCCGGCTACGCGCAGTTCGCCCTGGTCACCACCCTGCCCGCGGTGCTGCCCCTGACGGATCTGGGCGCGGGGGCCGCCATCACGGAGGCCGTCGCCCAGGACACCTCGCGCGAACGGCGCCTGGTGCGCGGCGCGGTCCTCACCTCGGCGCGCAATCTGATGTGCGCGGGAGCCGTCATCGCCGTCCTGGGCGTGACACTGGCCCTGTTCGGGATGTGGGACACGCTGCTGGGGGACGCGGCGCAGCCCGGCTCGGACCTGACGGTCGCCGTCGCCGCGGTGCTGTTCGGGTGCAGCATGCCGCTCGGGCTGAGCAGATCCGTGCTGCTGGCCGTGAACCGCAACGACGTCGCGTTCCTGCTCCAGGGCGCCGGCAGCGTGCTGCTGCTCGCGCTCGTCCTGCTCGCCGCCCGACTGGGTGCCTCCACCGGCGCGTTCGTCGCGGCGGCTTTTCTCTCGCAGTGCCTGGTGAGCGCCGCCGGAGGGGTGCTCGTCGGCCGGTGTCTCGGGATGCCGCTGCTCGGTATGACCGTGCGCAGTGTGCGCGCGTCGGCGGTGCGGGAGCGGGCGCCCATCGCGCGTCTGGCCCTTCCCATGACCGTCATCACCGCGGCCACCGCCGTCGCCTACGCCACCGACCGGCTCGTCCTCAGCCACACCGCCGACGCGGCCGCGGTGGCCGGCTACTCGGCTGGCGCCCAGTTCTTCGCGCCGGCGAGCAGTCTGCTGGGCGCGGCCGGGCTGCCGCTGTGGGCGCTGTTCGCCCGCCGCAGACGCTCGCCGGGCGCGCCCCGGCGGCAACTCGCCGCCTTCACGGTGTGTTTCGCCGCGGGCAGCCTGGTCGTGGGCGCCGGGATCGTCGTGCTCGGGCCGCTCGCGGGCACCTGGATGATGCACGAGCGCATCCAGGTGGGAACCGGCCTCATGGCCGCGTTCGCCGCGCTGCTGTTCGTGCAGGCGGTCGCCTGTCCGGCCACCATGTGGGCGACGGACGAGGCGGGGCTCCGCTTTCAGGCGGTCGCCTGCAGCCTGATGGCCGTGGTGAACCTCGCCGTGTCCATCCCCCTGGCGCGTCTGGGAGCGGAGGGCCCCGTCATCGGCTCGGTCGCCGCCTACGCCCTCATCGTGCTCGTCCCCACCCTGTTCCGAGCCTTCCGCCCCTGGACGGCGCCGCCGTCGGCGCGAGGGCACCACCGCGTGTCGCCGCAGAGGTCCTCACCGTGATCAAGCTGATCAAGTCCACCTTCCACCGCGAGGCCGAGACCCGGCGCGCCCTGGCCGAGTTCGTGCTCCGCGAGGACGTGCTGAGCATGAACGAGCAGTGCCGGGCGTTCGAGCAGGCCTTCGCCGCCCGGCAGGGCCGCCGGCACGCCGTCTTCGTCGGCAACGGCAGCGTGGCCAACCTGCTACTGATCCAGGCCCTGCTGAACGAGGGCCGGCTCCGCCGCGGCGACCGGGTCGGCTTCTCGGCCCTGACCTGGCCGACCAATGTCATGCCGCTCATCCAGCTCGGCCTGGAACCGGTGCCGGTCGACTGCGAGCTGGAGACGCTCAACGTGTCGCCGGACACCGTGGAGCCGCATCTCGCCGGTCTGCGGGCGCTGTTCCTGACCAACGTCCTCGGGTTCTGCGACGATCTGCCCGCGCTGCGGGTGATGTGCGACGACCATGGTGTGCTGGTGCTGGAGGACAACTGCGAGGCCCTCGGGTCGCGTACGGCGGGCAGGCTGCTCGGCAACTTCTCGCTCGCCTCGACGTTCTCCTTCTTCGTCGGCCACCATCTGTCCACCGTCGAGGGCGGGATGGTCTGCACCGACGACGAGGACCTGCACGAGCGGCTGGTGATCGCCCGGGCGCACGGCTGGGACCGCAATCTGCCGCCGGAGCGGCAGGCGCGGCTGCGGGCCGACGCCGACGTGGACGACTTCCACGCCAGGTACACGTTCCACGATCTGGCGTCGAACTTCCGGCCCACCGAGCTCAACGGGTTCATCGGCAACCGGCAGATCCCGTACTGGGACGAGATCGTGGAGGCCCGCGCGGCCCACTTCGCGCGCTTCCGTCAGGCCATGGCGGGCAACGCGGACGTCCACCAGTACGAGCTGTCCCACATGGACCTCGTGTCCAACTTCGCGATGCCGGTGGTGTGCCGCACACCGGAGCTGGCCGGGAAGTACCGTGCCGAGTTCGAGGCGGCCGGGGTGGAGATCCGTCCGGTCATCGCCGGCGACATCACCCGGCAGCCGTTCTACCGCCGTCATGTCCCCGGCACCGCCGATCGCCCGGTGGCCCGGCTCGTGCACACCAACGGCTTCTACTTCGGCAACAACCCCGACCTCACCGAGGACGAGATGGCCACGCTGTGCGAGCTGCTGGGGGGATGAGCGACATGACGGACCGGCGGGCACGGATCTACGTGGCCGGTCACACCGGCATGGTGGGCGCCGCCGTCGTACGGCGGCTGCGCGCGGCGGGGTACGACAATCTCCTGCTGCGGACCCGCGCCGAACTCGACCTCACGGACCAGGCGGCCGTACGGGACTTCATGGCGGCGCACCGGCCCGCGTACGTCGTGGACTGCGCGGCCAGGGTCGGCGGCATCAAGGCCAACATGACCCGTCCCGCGGAGTTCCTCTACGAGAACCTCCAGATCCAGAACAACCTGATCTGGTCCGCCCGGGACGCGGGGGTGCAGACGTTCCTCTTCCTCGGCAGTTCGTGCATCTACCCCCGGGGATGCCCGCAGCCGATGCGGGAGGAGTACTTCATGACGGGCCGTCCCGAGCCGACCAACGAGGCGTACGCCTACGCCAAGATCGCCGGGATGAAGCTGTGCGAGTACCTCCACGAGGAGTCCGGCAGGAACTTCGTCTCCTGCATGCCGACCAACATCTACGGTGAGGGGGACAACTTCGATCCGGAGACCTCCCATGTGATCCCGGCCCTGCTGCGGCGGATGCACGAGGCCCGCGAGGCCGGGGCGCCGGAGGTCGTGATCTGGGGGACCGGGGACAGCCGCAGGGAGTTCCTGCACGTCGAGGATCTGGCCGACGCGGTGCTCTGGCTGCTGATCCACCACCGCGCCAAGCGGTTTCTCAACGTGGGAACGGGCCAGGACATCTCCGTACGGGAGCTGGCGGAGCGGATCCGGCGCCTCGTCGGGTACGAGGGCGCGCTGGTCTTCGACGCGTCCAAGCCGGACGGCATGCCGAGGAAGGCGCTGGACGTGTCCGCGCTGCACGCGGCGGGCTGGCACCACCGGATCGGCTTCGAGGAGGGCCTGCGGCGCACGTACGACTGGTATCTCGCCCAGGTCGCGCGCACCGGGGTGCGGGCGTAGGCGGCCGGGGCCCCTCCCCGGTCAGATCAGGCCGCATCTCGTCGTCGCGCCCCACGCCTTGCTGACCCCCTGCGCCAGGGGCCACCAGCACGACTCCAGGCGCAGCGCGGTGGGGCTCAGATAGCGGCGCATGACACGGCGCCCCTCGTCGTCCGGGGAGGCGCAGGTCACGGTGAGGGAGGTGGAGTGGACCCGGAAGCAGCCGAGGACCCGCGGCAGGTACACCATGCCCCCGCCCCGCCGCAGCCGCAGATGCAGGTCGAAGTCCATGGCGTAGCGCAGCTCCGGATCGAGCATGCCCGCCCGCAGCACGGCGCTGCGGCGATAGAGGGAGCCGGGCTGGCCGACGAAGTTCTGGCCGTACCGGGAGAGCCAGGAGGCGAAGGCGCCCGGACGCAGTGTGTACAGGGTGCGGTCGTCGGCGTCGATGACCCGCAGCCGTCCGTAGACCATGGCGGCCCGGGGAGCCCGGTCGAGCACGGTGCGGGCCGCGGTCAGGCTGTCCCCGGTGAGCAGGTCGTCGTCGCCGAGCCAGGCCAGATACTCCGTCCCGGCGTCCCGCCAGCCCTGGTTGACCGCGTTGCTGAGCCCCCGTCGCTCCTCCACGAGGAAGCGGCACCCGTGACGCTCGGCCGCGGCGCGCAGACCGTCCTCGGCCCGGGCGGGTCCGACGAGGACGACCTCCACCGGCTCGCGCTGCCGGCCGACGGAGGCGAGGCACTGTTCCAGGTACTCGGGGCGCTCCCCGGTGGTGGGCACCACCAGCCGGACTCGCGGAGCGGTTCGGGAATTCATCTCCTGTGCGCCTTTTCTGCTCGGCTTTTCTCGGCCTGCCGCGGCCGGTCCATAGGTAGAGCTACACCGGATCGGACGGCCCCCGTGCCCGACACGGCCTGTGCCCGCTGAAAACGATTCGTTCGGAACAGGTGCGGCGCGTTTGCGCCCGTAGGCGAAAGGGCCAGGGCCATGCTGTCCGGGCCTTTTCGTTTTCCGTGGAAGACCCTCAGTCAATTCACCAGCGGCACATTTTCGGAAAGGAATTCTTCTGGTGTTCTCCACTGTGTGCGTGATCGGTCTCGGCTATATCGGACTCCCCACCGCCGCCGCGCTCGCCACGAACGGGATCGACGTCGTCGGCGTCGATGTGAACCCGGCGACCGTCGGCCTCATCAACGCCGGCCGTGCCCCCTTCGTCGAACCGGACCTGGCCGTGGCCGTCAGCGGCGCCGTCGCCATGGGGCGGCTGCGGGCGACGGGGGTGCCCGAGCCTGCGGACGCCTTCATCATCGCCGTCCCCACCCCGCTCCAGGACGACCGCACGGCGGACCTGTCGTATGTGAGGGCGGCCGCGGCCTCGGTGGCACCCGTGCTCAAGCCGGGCGACCTCGTGATCCTCGAGTCCACCTCGCCGCCCGGCACGACGGTGGAGCTGTCCCGGTGGCTCGGCAAGCACCGGCCCGATCTGTCGTTCCCGCACGAGTCGGGTGAGGTGCCCGACGTGCGGGTCGCCCACTGCCCGGAACGGGTGCTGCCGGGCCGCACGATGATCGAGATCGTCACCAACGACCGGGTCGTCGGCGGGGTGGGGGAGGGCTGTGCCGAGCGGGCCCGGGCGCTCTACGACGTGTTCACCAAGGGGGAGTGTCTGCTCACCGACGCGACGACGGCGGAGATGGCCAAGCTCAGCGAGAACGCCTTCCGGGACGTCAACATCGCCTTCGCCAACGAGCTGTCCATGGTCTGCGACCACCTCGGTGTCGACGCCGGTGACGTCATCGCCCTGGCCAACCGCCACCCCCGGGTCGACATCCTGCGTCCGGGGCCGGGCGTGGGCGGGCACTGCATCGCCGTGGACCCCTGGTTCATCGTCGGCACCGCGCCCGGGCAGTCCCGGCTGATCCGGCTGGCCCGCGAGGTCAACGACGGGCGGCCCGACTATGTGCTGGGCGAGGTCGTCCGGACGGCCGGCCGGTTCAAGGACCCCGTGATCGCCTGCCTCGGCCTGTCCTTCAAGGCGAACATCGACGACCTGAGGGAGAGCCCTGCCCTGCACATCGTCACTCAGCTCGCCGAGCGCCAGGTCGGCCGGCTGCTCGTCGCCGAACCGCACATCAGGGAACTGCCGGAGTCACTGGCACGCATGGGCACCGTCGGGCTCGTCGACGTCACCACGGCCGTGCGGGACGCGGACGTCGTGGTGCTGCTCGTGGACCACGACGCCTTCCGCGGCGTCCGGCGCACCGCGCTGCGCGGCAAGGCGGTGTTCGACACCCGCGGCTTCTGGCGCTGACGCCCGCCCGCCCGCGCCGCACTCCGCGGCATCGCACGAAGCGGAGTCCGGCGCGGGCGGGAACCCCCTGGAACCCGGCACAGGGCGGAACTCCTCGGCAGGCGGGCACAGCCCGAGCCAGTGCCCGACGGCCCGCACGGTGCGGTCGGCGGCGCGCCCGTCGCCGTACGGATTGACGGCCTTGGCCATCGCCGCGTAGGCCGCCCGGTCGTGCAGCAACCGGCGCACCTCCTTCACGATGCGCTCGCGGTCGGTGCCCACCAGCCGGGAGGTGCCCGCGCGCAGGGCCTCGGGACGTTCCGTGGTGTCCCGCATGACCAGTACCGGCTTGCCCAGTCCCGGCCCCTCCTCCTGGATGCCGCCGCTGTCGGTCAGGATGAGATGCGCGCGGTTCATCAGCCGGGCGAAGGCGCCGTAGGGCAGCGGCTCGGTGTGGCGTACGCCCTCCAGACCCGCCAGTTGCGGCAGGATCGCGGCCCGCACCACCGGATTGGGGTGGAGCGGCAGCACGATGAGCAGTCCGGGCTCGCTGCGGGCCAGATCGGCGAGGGCACCGCCGATGGACTCCATGCCGCCGCCCCACGACTCCCGGCGATGGGCCGTCACCAGCAGCACCCGGCGGGGGAGGTCGTCGAGGTCGGCGAGGGCCGGGTCCCCGTAGTGCGCCGTACGTCCGACCGCCCAGCGCAGGGCGTCGACGACGGTGTTCCCGGTGACCACGACCGACGACGGGGGGACGCCGTCGCGCAGCAGGTTGTCCCGCGCGTGGGCGGTGGGCGCCAGATGCAGGGACGCCAGCTGCGTCGCGAGCCGGCGGTTGATCTCCTCGGGGAAGGGCGCGTACCGGTCGTCGGTGCGCAGCCCCGCCTCCAGGTGCACCACGGGAACGCGGTGGTAGAAGGCGGCGAGCGCCCCGGCGAACGCGGTCGTGGTGTCGCCCTGGACCAGCACCGCGTCCGGCCGCTCCCGCTCCAGCACGGGGCACAGTCCCGCCAGGACCCGCACGGTGATGTCGGCGAGGGACTGGCGCTCGGTGAGGATGTCGAGGTCGTGGTCGGCGCGGATGCCGAACAGCGCGTGCACCTGGTCGAGCAGCCCGCGGTGCTGGGCGGTCACCGTCACCGTCGGCTCGAAGAGCGGAGACCTCTCGAGGGCCTCGATGACGGGGGCCATCTTGATGGCCTCTGGTCTTGTTCCGTAGACGACCATGAGCCGTTTCACGGGAGTCCTCCTTCCGCATGGCGCCGGACCGCTGCCGGGGCGGCACTGCACGGGCGGCCGTGCCGTCCCGGAGCGGAGGAAGCGCTCTCTTCGGCCACCAGCGAATCGCTGTTCGGCTACGGCGCCCGCCATGCCGGGGGCGTGTTCACTCGGCCGAATGGAGATGTTCGGCCGTCTGGTCCGCCCGGCGGGACAACGGCCACGCTCCGTCACATCGCCGTCCATACAGTGCGGTGGCCCACGTACCGCTCCCGAGGCGGGCGCTTTCCCTCCCGTAAAGGCAGGAAATGAAAACAGTCCTCCTGTCCCCGCGCACCGGTGCCATCACGGTGGGAGACATTCCCGCCCCCGAGGCGAGCCCAGGGACGGTGGTGATCCGCAACGAGTGGTCGCTCATCAGCGCGGGTACGGAGCGGGCCACGGTCTCGACCGGAGCGCAGAGCCTGATCGGCAAGGCGCGGCAGCGCCCGGACCAGGTGGCGCAGGTGATCGACAGTGTGCGGCGCACCGGCCTCGCCGAGACCTACCGAACCGTCAGGGAGCGCCTGGACCGCCCGGTGCAGCTCGGCTACTCCTGCGCGGGCACGGTGCTGCGGGCGGGCGAGGGCGTCGAGGACCTCCGCCCCGGGATGCGGGTCGCCGCGGCCGGGGCCCGCTACGCGTCGCACGCGGAGATCGTCGCCGTGCCCCGCAACCTCGTGGTCCCGGTGCCGGACGGGGTGGACAGCCGGTGGGCCGCCTTCGCCACCGTCGGCGCGATCGCCCTCCAGGGCATCCACCAGGCGGAGGCGGTGCCGGGGTCCCGGATCGCCGTCATCGGCCTCGGGCTGGTCGGCCAGATCACCCTTCAACTGCTGTGCGCCTACGGCTACGACGCGGTCGGCATCGACCCCGACCCCGCCATGGTGGCGCTGGCCGAGTCGGCGGGCCTCGTGGCCTTCCCGCGGGGCGCGGACGGTCTGCCGGGCGCCGTCCTGCGGCACTGGGCGGGCGCCGGCGCGGACGCGGTGCTCATCACCGCCGCCACCGCCAGCTCCGACCCTGTGGAGTTCGCCGGTCAGCTCGCCCGGGACCGGGCCACCGTGGTCGTGGTCGGCGACGTGGGCGTCGTACCGCCGCGGTCGTCGTACTACCACAAGGAACTGTCGATCCGTTATGCCCGCTCCTACGGTCCCGGCCGCTACGACCCCCGCTTCGAGGAGGGCGGCCACCCCTACCCGGAGGGCTATGTCCCGTGGACGGAGCGCCGCAATCTCGCCGAGGTGCTGCGGCTGACGGCGGCCGGAGCGCTGGACCTCTCCCTGCTGAACCCGCGGATCTTCCCCGTCGAGGAAGCGGCCGACGCCTACGAGGCGTTGAAGCCGTCGTCGCCCGGCGGCCGCGGTGTCGCCCTGCTGCTGCGCTACGCCGGAACGGCCGAGCTGCCGGATCCGCCCGCCGCCCCGCCCGCCGCCCCCTGGACCGTCCCCCGGGGCGCGCTGCGCCTGGCGGCGATCGGCGCCGGCAACTTCGCCACCAGGACGCTGTTTCCCGAGCTGAAGCGGCAGCCCGGCGTCGCCTTCTCCTGGGTCGCCGGCGGACGGGGGCTGTCCGCCGCGCACCAGGGGCGGCGATGGGGATTCCGTACCGTCGCCGAGAGCGTCGAGAACGGTCTCGCCTCCGGTGACGCGGACTGTGTGATGGTGCTCAGCCGCCATGACAGCCACGGCCGGTACGCGGCCCGGGTGCTGCGCGGCGGCGCCGCCCTGTACTGCGAGAAGCCGCTCGGCCTGACCGAGACGGAACTGGAGGACGTGGCCGACGCCTGGCTGGCCTCGGGCGCCCCGGCGATGGCCGGGTTCAACCGGCGGTTCGCGCCCGCCGTGCGGGACCTGCGGGCCGCGCTCCCCACCGGGGCTCCCCTGCAAGTGGTCTACCGGGTGTTCGCGGGCCGGCTCCCCCCCGACCACTGGTACTTCGACCCCCGGCAGGGCGGCCGTCTGCTCGGCGAGGTGTGCCACTTCATCGACACGGCGGGCTTCCTGGTACCGGGCCGGCCGGTCGGGGTGCGGGCCGTCGGCGTGGACGGGCGGGACGCGGCCGCCGCGCAGAGCGTCACCCTCCAGCTGACGTACGACGACGGCTCGGCCGCCAGTGTCGTCTACGGGGGACTGACCCCGCCGGGCGCGCCCAAGGAGCTCCTGGAGGTCGCCTGCGACGGGGTGGCGGCCAGGATCGACGACTTCCGCTCGCTGACCGTGTGGAAGGGGGGCAGGGCGGTCACGACGGCCTACCGCGGCGGGCCCAAGGGACACGCGGCCGAGATGCGGGGCCTCGTCCGGCTGGTGCGGGGCGAGGCCCTGGGCGAGGCGGCGGCCGCCGCCGACTTCCCGTCGGCGCTGTGGAGTTCGCTGGTGGCCTGTCGCGCGGTCCGCTCGCTCACCGAGGACCGCGTTGTGGAGACGGATCCCGCCACCCCCGCGCTGGCCCGGGCGCTGGGCTGCCCGGTGCCCGGGCCCGGAGCCGCGGCCGGGGTACCTAAACCCGGCGGCCCCGCCGCGGCCACGGCGGTGACCTGATGTGCGGCTTCGTCCTGCTGCTGAACCAGGCCGCGCGCCGCCGGCGGCCGTCGGACCCGGACCCGTGCGCGGCGCTCGCGCACCGCGGGCCCGACGCCGAAGGCCATCTGGTCCTCGACGGCGGCGACTGGCGCGCGGAGCTGCACTTCCGCCGGCTGGCCGTGGTGGACCTCGACCCGCGCAGCGACCAGCCCTTCGGCTCCCCCGAGCGGGGGGTGCTGGTCTACAACGGCGAGATCTACAACGTGCCCCGGCTGCGCCAGCTGCTGCGCGGGCGGGGGGTGGTGTTCACCACCGAGGGCGACACCGAGGTCCTCTACGAGCTTCTGCTGCAACCGGACGCCTCGCGGCTGCTCGACCAGGTGGACGGGATGTTCGCCTTCGCCCTCGTGCTGCCCGACGGCGAGGTCCGCTACGGGCGCGACCGGCTGGGCGTCAAACCCCTGTACGCGGCCTCGGACCCGGGGGGCCGGCTGGCCGCGCTCGCCAGTGAGATCGAACCGCTGCGGGCCGCCGGTCTGGCCGGTGGCGCCGATCCGGTCGCGGTGGCCCAGGGCGCCATGTTCCTGTGGACACCGCCGCCCCGCACCGGCTGGCAGCGGGTGCGTGCCGTACCGGCCGGGACGGTGCTCGCCGTACGCGCCCCCGGATATGACGAGGTGTCGGTGCACTGGCGGGCGGGTGCCACCGCGCCCGTCGTGGACATCGGCGCGGCGGTGCGCACCGCGGTCGCCCGGCAGCTGCGCGCGGATGTGACGGTGGGTCTGCTGCTGAGCGGGGGCCTGGACAGCACCTGGCTGGGTGTGGAGATGGCCCGGCACGGCTTCGCGGGGCCCTCCTTCGCCGCGCGGCCCCGCACCCCGGCGGCCGGCGCGGAGCCGTTCGAAGACGACGCCCCCTACGCGGCCCGGGTGGCTCGCCGGCTGGGGCTGCCGCTGACCTGGGTGGACCTCGACGTCGATGTGCTGCGCCGGATCCCGGAACTGGTCACCACCACCGAGGTGCCCTTCGGGGACCCCGCCGCCGTCGCCTTGATGCAGCTCTCGCACGCCGCCCGCGGCAGGGCCACCGTGCTGCTGTCGGGACTAGGGGTGGAGGAGCTGTTCCTCGGCTACGAGCGCTACCAGGCCGTCCGGCTGCTGCAGCGCTTCCCCGCGTGGGCGCGCCCCGCCCTCAGCGCCACCGGCGCGGTCCGCGCGCCCCGCCGCTACCAGGGCCGCGCGGACAAGTTCGGGCGGCTGCTCCAGCTGGGCGCTCGCGACTGGTCCTGGGCGACGCAGGCGTACTACTCCGGACGGGAGTGGGCGGCGCTGTCCCCGCACGTCGGCCTCGACGCGGTCACCGAACGGCACCGCGAGGTGGCGGGCGGCGTCCTGGAGGCGGGCGGCACCCCGCTCGCCGCGCTGGCGGAGTGCGACCGGCGGCTGTTCCTGCCGGGGCTGAACCTGCTGTACGCGGACCGGGCGTCGATGCGGGCGAGCGTGGAGCTGCGGGTGCCCTTCCTGGGCGAGCCGGTGGTGGCCGCCGCATTCGG
This sequence comes from Streptomyces sp. NPDC002573, assembly GCF_042889625.1. Classification (NCBI taxonomy): domain Bacteria; kingdom Bacillati; phylum Actinomycetota; class Actinomycetes; order Kitasatosporales; family Streptomycetaceae; genus Streptomyces; species Streptomyces sp. NPDC002573. The sequence continues at coordinate 180,040 of NZ_JBIARC010000010.1, forward strand.
AGCCGTCGCCGAGGACCAGTTGCGGCTGGGCGACGGCAAGGCGCGCTTCCGCGCGGCGGCGGTGGCGTCCGGGGTGCCGCAGTTCGTCGCCCGGCGCCCCAAGACGGGGTTCGGGGCGCCGGTGCGGTCGCTGCTGCGGGAGCACGGGACCCGGCTGTGGCGGGAGGTGCGGCGCTCCTCGCTGTTCGACGACGTCTTCGACCGGCGGACCGCGGACCGGCTCGTCGCGCAGCACGTCCAGGGCCACCGCGACCGGGGGCTGGCGGTGTTCGGTCTGCTGTGCGCGGCCGTGTGGTGGGAGCGGAACGCGGTGGCGGGCGCGGGACGGGCCGCGGACGTCCTGTCGGGCTACGAGGCGGCCGCCGTCGGCTGACCCCCGGGCGCGGTCGGCTGCGGTCCGTCCCGCAGGACGCCGTGCAGGGCGGTCAGCGCGTCCAGCAGGGGCGCGGCGCTCCAGCGGGGCGACTCCCACAGGGCCCGGTTCCCCCGGGAGTGTCCGGCTGGCCGGCCGAGGGCGGGGTAGCGGTCCACGACGGCCGCCAGCACGGCGCACGCGAACTCGGGGGTGGCGAGGCCCCTTTGGGCCGCCCAGGCCGCCATCCGTACCGCCGTCGCGTCGTTGTTCGGGTCGCGGCGGGGCCGGCCGTCCGCGAAGTAGCGGGGCAGGGGCCCGTCGAAGAGGTCCCGCAGATAGTGGCGGGCCCCTCGTTCGAGAGGGGCCGTGACGTCCATGCCGAGCCGGGTGCTCGCCTGGTGCAGGCGCAGCAGCACATATCCGGTGTGGAAGCCGTCCACCCAGTCCAGGTTCGGGCGGTCGCCGTACGGCCAGGAGCCGTCGGCGCGCTGACCGGCGAGGCTCACCTCGACCGCGTCGCAGGCGGCGGCGGCCAGCCGGTCCGCCAGGCCGTCCGGCAGACTGCCGGCGCGCGACAGCCGGGCGGCGAGCGCGGCGCCCATCAGGTTGGCGTTGTGGACCAGGACGCCGCTGGCGGGGGTGTAGGTGAAGAACTCGCCGTTGTGCAGGTGCTCCAGCAGCGCGTGGGCGAGGGCGAGCACGGCCGGGCCGTCGAGCGTCCCGGTGTCCAGGCAGCCGTCCGCGCAGAAGGTGGTGGCGACCAGGTTGGGGACGGAGGCGGGGTAGTGGGCCCAGCGGGTCTGCACATCGAACTCGTAGCGCCACAGCCCGGCGTGGCGCCCGGACAGCTGCTCGGCCGCCGTCCGCCGGCCCAGCCGCAGGGCGCGCTCGTGCCAGGCGGGGGAGGCGGCGAGCCGGGCGCAGGCGCTCGCGGCGGTGCCGGTGGCCGTCGCGGTGCGCAGGGGACGGATGCCGAGGAGGGGGCGCAGGTCGAACGGGCTGCGTTTGACGGTCTGCAGCAGGCCCTGCCGGAGCACGCGGTGCACGGCCGCCCGCCCCAGCGGCCCGGTCAGCCCGTCGTACGGGTCGGGGCCCGCCCAGTCCCGGCCGTCGGCCCAGGCGAACAGCCGCTCCGCGAGGGTGCGGACCTCCGTGCTGTCGTACGGCGTCCGGAGACCGGCGGGTGCGGCGGGCAGCCCCCGTCGCGGGGAGTCGGCGGAGGCGGTGGTCGGCGGCATGAGCCCTCCCGGGAAGATCGCCGGTGCTGTGCGGGTGTCGTGGGCCGCTGTCGCGGCTCAGTAGGCGCCGGTGCCCGCCAGCACGGCGCGCACCGTCCGGACGAGCACCCCGGCGTCCAGGGACAGGGACCAGTTGTCCACGTACCGGAGGTCCAGGGCGACGGTCTCGTCCCAGGACAGATCGGAGCGGCCGCTGACCTGCCACAGGCCGGTGAGCCCGGGTTTGACGGCCAGTCGGCGCAGTTCCACCTCGTCGTAGCCGGCGACCTCGTCGGGCAGCGGCGGTCTGGGGCCGACCAGGGACATGTCCCCGCGCAGGACGTTGAACAGCTGGGGCAGCTCGTCCAGGGAGTAGCGGCGCAGCACCCGGCCGACTCGGGTGACCCGGGGGTCGCGGCGCATCTTGAACATGCGGCCGTCGTTCTCGTTGGTTCCGGCCATCTGGGGCCGGAGCCGCTCGGCGTCGGCGACCATGGTGCGGAACTTGGCCATGGTGAAGGGCACCCGGTCGCGGCCGACGCGGGTCTGCCGGTGCACGACGGGGCCCGGCGAGTCGAGCCGTACGGCGAGGGCCACCGCCGCGAACAGCGGGGAGAGCAGCGCGATCAGCAGTGCCGCGCCGAGGCGGTCCGTCACCGCCTTCAGCAGCGCGCGCGGCCCCCGGCGCGCCGGCGGGGCCACGTTCAGCAGGGTGAGTCCGGCCACGGAGGAGACCCCGACCCGGCGTCCGGCCACGTCGGTCAGGCCCGGTACGACCACGAGCGGGCACTGGGCGCCGTGCAGGGCCCAGGACAGCCGCCGCAGCCGGACTCCGCTCAGATGCGGTCCCGGCACGACGACCACCACGTCCACGTCGAGCCGCCGGGCCGCCTCCAGCACCGGCGCGGAGTCGGCCGACATGCGCGGCGGTGTCTGTCTGTCCAGGCGGGCGGCGACCGGGGCCAGGTCGTGCGGGTCCTCGTCGCCGATGGGGCACACCCCGACGACGACGAGCTCGTGGTCGGTGCGTCGGGCGAGATGGCTCACCAGACCGTCGACGGCCACCGCCTCGCCGATCACCAGGGCCCGGCGGACGGCCTGGCCGGTGCGGCGCCGGACGAGCAGATGACGGTGGATCAGTGTGTGCACGGCGGCACTCGCCGGGGCACACGGGACGAGGGCGGCCAGGGCGAGGAGGAAGGGGGACTCCTCGCCCGTCGCCGCCCGGACCACCGCGAGCAGTCCGACCAGCACCGGCCAGTCCTGCAGCGCGGGGCCGACGTTGTCGCGCTCGCCGAGCCGGCGCCGCGCGTAGCGGTCGCGTGCGGCCCGTACGAGCAGCCAGGCCAGGGCGGCCACGATGGCGTACGCCGTCGCGTTCCTGCCGTCGGCCGGGGCGAAGGCCGCCCAGACCGGCGCTCCCGCGGCGACAGCGTCGCCGAGGACGGCCGCGGGCGCGTACCAGGCGGGCTTGCCGGTGCGGCGCCCGGCGGGTGGCTGTTCTCGGATGACCTGCGTTCGTGCGGGTCTCGTCGTCGGTGCGTGGGGCATTGTCTCCCCGAACAGCCACATGCGCCCTCCAGGAGGATCGGAAAGGACGAATCGAGTCTGTACGGCTGTCAGTGGGGGAACGGGCCGCGACGCGGGCGACGGGGAAGTCTCACCCGATGAGCAGAGCTTCGGAGCGCAGGTCCGGGGCACCGGGGACACGGGCGAGTGCGCTGTGGCGGCGGCCGGCGCACGCACGAGGGGCCGGGGTCGCCCGGCTGGCGACCCCGGCCCCTCGTGACGGTGGGCGGACGGGCTACTTCACGGGCTCCGGCTCCGGCGCGTTCTCCGTCTCCGCCTCGCCCGCCGGGTCGACCGGCGTCCTGACGGAGTCGAGCAGCAGCTGGGCCACGTCCACGACCTGGACGGACTCCTTGGCCTTGCCCTCGTTCTTCTTGCCGTTGACCGAGTCGGTCAGCATGACGAGGCAGAACGGGCACGCCGTGGAGACGATGTCGGGGTTGAGGGAGAGGGCCTCGTCGACGCGCTCGTTGTTGATGCGCTTGCCGATCCGCTCCTCCATCCACATCCGGGCACCACCGGCGCCGCAGCAGAAGCCGCGCTCCTTGTGGCGGTGCATCTCCTCGTTGCGCAGACCCGGGACCTTGCCGATGATCTCGCGCGGGGGCGTGTAGATCTTGTTGTGGCGGCCCAGGTAGCACGGGTCGTGGTAGGTGATGATGCCCTCGACCGGGGTGACCGGGACCAGCTTGCCCTCGTCGACCAGGTGCTGGAGCAGCTGGGTGTGGTGGATGACCTCGTAGTCGCCGCCGAGCTGCGGGTACTCGTTGCCGATGGTGTTGAGGCAGTGCGGGCAGGTCGCGACGATCTTCTTCGCCGACCTCGGCTTCTTCGACTCCGCGGTGACCTTGCCCTCGTCGTCCAGCTCCTCGCCGAACGCCGTGTTCAGGGCCATGACGTTCTCCATGCCGAGCTCCTGGAACAGGGGCTCGTTGCCCAGGCGGCGGGCGGAGTCACCGGTGCACTTCTCGTCGCCGCCCATGATCGCGAACTTGACGCCCGCGATGTGCAGCAGCTCGGCGAAGGCCTTCGTGGTCTTCTTGGCGCGGTCCTCCAGGGCGCCGGCGCAGCCGACCCAGTACAGGTACTCGACCTCGGTGAGGTCCTCGATGTCCTTGCCGACGACCGGGACCTCGAAGTCGACCTCCTTGGTCCACTCCAGCCGCTGCTTCTTGGCCAGGCCCCAGGGGTTGCCCTTCTTCTCCAGGTTCTTGAGCATCGTGCCCGCCTCGGACGGGAACGCGGACTCGATCATCACCTGGTAGCGGCGCATGTCGACGATGTGGTCGACGTGCTCGATGTCGACCGGGCACTGCTCGACGCAGGCGCCGCAGGTGGTGCAGGACCACAGGACGTCCGGGTCGATGACGCCGTTCTCCTCGACCGTGCCGATCAGCGGCCGCTCGGCCTCGGCGAGAGCGGCGGCGGGCACGTCCTTGAGCTGCTCGGCGGAGGCCTTCTCCTCGCCCTCCATGGTCTTGCCACCGCCGGCCAGCAGATAGGGGGCCTTGGCGTGCGCGTGGTCGCGCAGGGACATGATCAGCAGCTTCGGGGAGAGCGGCTTGCCGGTGTTCCAGGCCGGGCACTGCGACTGGCAGCGGCCGCACTCGGTGCAGGTGGAGAAGTCCAGCAGGCCCTTCCAGGAGAACTGCTCGACCTGGGAGACGCCGAAGACGTCGTCCTCGCCGGGGTCCTCGAAGTTGATCGGCTTGCCGCCGGAGGTCATCGGGAGCAGGGCGCCCAGGGAGGTCCCGCCGTCGGCGTTGCGCTTGAACCAGATGTTCGGGAACGCCAGGAAGCGGTGCCAGGCCACACCCATGTCGGTCTTCAGGGCGACCGTGATCATCCAGATGAAGGAGGTCGCGATCTTCAGGCCCGCGAAGAAGTAGGTGAGGTTCTGGAGCGTGGAGACGTCCATGCCCTTCAGCCACGAAACCACGGGGTACGAGATGAAGAACGAGGCCTCGTAGCCGTCGACGTGGTGCTGGGCGCCCTCCAGCGCGTGCAGCATGAAGATGCAGACGCCGACGATGAGGATGACGGCCTCGACGAAGTACGCCTGGCCGAAGTTGGAGCCGGCGAAGCGGGACTTGCGTCCCGGCTTGTTCGGCTTGCTCAGCTGACGGATCACGATCAGGACGGCGATGCCGAGCACCGTCATCGTGCCGATGAACTCGACGAAGACGTTGTACGGCGCCCAGTCGCCGATGATCGGCAGGATCCAGTCGGCCTGGAAGAGCTGGCCGATGGCGTTGACGATCGTCAGCAACAGCGAGAAGAAGCCCACCGCCACGAACCAGTGCGCGACGCCGACGATGCCCCAGCGGTTCATCCGGGTGTGGCCGAGGAACTCCCTGACCACGGTGACGGTGCGCTGGACGGGCTCGTCGGTGCGGGTGCCCGCGGGCACGTTCTGGCCGAGCCGCATGAAGTTGTAGATCTGCAGGAGGGCGCGGGCGAACAGGGCCACGCCGACCACGATCAGAACCAGCGACACGATGATCGCGGCGAGTTGCATTTGGGGGCTCCTCGGGCCTGCGAGGGGGTTTCCTCCGATGTACGTCCTGTGTACTCCGAAGGTGCGATTACTAAGCGGTAACTTATGCAGTCCGTCTGAGACTACCCACTTATGCCGCCGCACTGTAGTGGCGCCGGCGGTGATCTGCGTCGCTGTGGCCCGGCCGCCCGTTCTCAGCGGCCCGTGCCGCCGACCGGCGCGAACGTCACACGGAACATTGTGGGCCAGTACTTCCCGGTGATGAGGAACTGGTCCGTTCCGGGGACGGCCGCGACGCCGTTGAGCACGGCTCCGGGGGCGAGCCGGTCCGCCCGCACCAGCCCCGAGGCGTCGATGTCCGCGGTCACCGCGCCGGTGGCCGGGTCGATCCGCACGATCCGGTCGGTGGCGTACACATTGGCGTACACGGCGGTGCCGACGCACTCCAGCTCGTTGAGCCGGGACAGCGGAGCGCCGTTCTCGGTGACCGTGACCCGGCCCGTGGCCGCGAGCGTACGCGGGTCGCGGAACGTCAGCCGGGTCGAGCCGTCGCTCGTCACCAGCCGGTGCCGGTCCTTCTGGAAGCAGATCCCCCAGCCCTCGTCCGGGTACCGGACGCGGCGCAGCTCCTTCAGGGTGGTGGCGTCGCGCTCGACGGCGATCCGGTCCCGCCAGGTGAGCTGCCACAGGGTGCGGCCGAGCACGGTGATCCCCTCGCCGAACAGCGGCTCGCGCAGGGACGCGCGCACCGTGGGCTTCCGGCCCGGGGGCCCGGCCTGCACCCAGGAGTCGCCGGAGATGCCGGTGCCCTCGTAGAGCGTGCGGCCGGCCAGTTCGAGGCCCTCGGTGAAGGCGGCCGGGTTGTGCGGAAGGGTCTGCAGCACCTTGACCCGCAGCCGCGCGGCGGCCCGGTGCGCTGCGGGGGCGCCCGCGGCGGGGGCCGGGGAGTGGCGGGAGATTCGGTCCCCCGCGGGCGCCGGAGCGTGGCCGGGGGCCCGGCCCCCCGCGGCACACGACACCAACAGCAGCGCCCCGGCCAGCAGGGCCGTTCCGGACAGCACCGGTCTCGTACGGTCACGCATGGCAGGCACCGCCCGGCTTCAGCGCCGTCCGCAGCGGGGTCACCAGGGGCTGGCGCAGCAGCGTGGGGGTGCGGACGGCGTGGGGTTCCAGCAGATGCAGGACCAGGGTGCGCCGGGAGCGGGCGGGCAGCTCCAGGTCCAGGGTGAACACCGAGTGGCTGCGTTCGACGCCGGACGAGAGCATCGCCGGGCGGCCGTCCAGTTCGGCACCGGTGAGGGTGGCGCCGACGCCCGCGTAGTACGAGACCAGCAGGCGGTTGTCGCCCGGCCGGGTGCGGTAGGGCGGGCGGTCCTCCCGCAGCGTGACATAGGAGGGCAGGCCGGATGCCGGGGCCCGGTTGGCCAGGGTCACGGTGGCGGTGACCGGGCGGTCGCCGGTCGAGCAGCCGTCCCCCTCCGCCTTCCACGCCAGGCTCCGGTCGAGGTAGTAGTCCAGCTTGGAGCCCGCCGCGTTGTTCACCACCAGGCCCGCGAAGGGGCCCGGGGTGTCCGGGAGCGTGCCGGCGTACGGGCGGGACTCGAGGAGCTGCTGCTCCTCTGCGTGGGCGCTCCACACCTTCAGCCGTCCGTCCCGCTGGGCGTCGTGCGCGGCGAGCAGCAGCCCCGGCAGCGTCCGGACGTCGTCGGCCGCGGACATCAGCCGCCCGGCGGCGGCACGGGCCGCCTCCACGAAGAACGCCTTGCGCCGGGTGAGGTCGTTGTAGCGCGCGTAGCTGGTCCGCTCGGTGAGGTCGACGACGTTGCCGGCGGTCAGCTCGGTACCGTCGGCTGTCCGGGCGGGCCCGGTGACCTGGAGGAAACGGCTCAGGGCGACAGCGTCGACGGCGATCGCACCGTCCACCCGCTCCCCGGTGTGCTGCCGCCACGCCGCCGCCCAGATGCGGGCGGCGTAGGGGAAGTGCGGGCTCATGTTGGAGTTGGCCCACACCTGGGTGGGCGCGTCGCCCTCGTAACGGGCCGTGAACTCGGGCCCGAGGTCGAGGTCCGCCTTGGCCGTGGCCATCTCGGTGTTGTTGCCGAACCGTTCGAAGGACAGCCGGCCCCGGTCGGCCCGCAGCACGGCGAAGGCGCCGGGCACACCTCCGGTGCCGCGTGCCTCGGCGATGTTCTGGAAGGCGAGGAAATAGCGCCGTTCCCCCTGCACCCCGAGCATGGGTGGCAGGACCCGGGCCGCCACGGACACGTCGGTCATCACGGGCGCGAGACGGTCCAGCTGCCGGGCGAGCCCGGCCCGGGCCCGGTCGGCGGCGGGCAGCCAGGTGGTCCCGGGCAGCCGGTGCACATCGGCCCGTACCTCGGCCGTGACGTGCGCGGCCGAGGCGAGCTGCGGTGCATGCTGCCGCAACGCCATCAGCGCCTCCGCCATCCCGCCGCCGTGGCCGTCCGGGGCGGCCGCCGGAAGGGTGGCCGCGAGCGGGGTCAGCACCTCGCCGGCCAGCCGGTCCGCCGCGTAGGCGGCTCCGCGCACGGTGCGGACCGGCTCCCCGGCCACCGGCAGCAGGGCCGCCGCGTACCAGGCAGGGCCGCTGGTCAGGCGATGCGCCCGGGCGGCGTGCACGGCCGCGGAACGCACCGCCGCCAGCCGCTCCCGGGCGGAGCCGGACGCCTGCGCGGACGTCGCCGACTGCCGCAGCGCGTCCAGGTCCCGCTGGGCTGCGACCAGCTCGGAGCGGGCGAACACTCCGGTGACACCGATCCAGCCGACGGCGGCCACCGGGAGCGCGACGACGGTCAGCAGGGCGGTCCTGAGCACGCGCCGGCGGACCCGGGCCCCCTTGCCGTCGGGGCCGTCCCCGGGCGCACGGACGCGGACGGCGTCCCGGCGGGGGCCGGGACGCCGTGGTACCGGGTTACAGGGGTCCTGCTCCGTCATGAACTGCGGCGACGGCGTACGGCCAGCATCGTGCCGCCGCCGGCCGCGATCAGGGCCGCCGCGGCGCCGCCGACGGCCAGGGCCTTCTCGCTGCCGGTGGCCGCGAGGCCCGGGCGGTGCTCGGAGCGCCCTGGAGCGCTGTGGCGGCCGGTGAAGCTGCCGTAGTGGCTGTGGCCGTGTCCGCCGCCGGGACGGTCGTCGCCGTCGCCGGGCCGGCCGGGTCCACCGGGCCGGCCGAGCGCGGGCAGCACCCGGATGCGGACGGAGGCGCTGCGACGGTCGCGGCGCTCGACGAGCCGGAGGGTGTGCCAGCCGGGGTGGACCCTCCGCGGGATGGTCACGGTGCCGTCCTCCGTCCCGTCGTCGTGGACCATGATGTGGCCGAGGACGATCGGGCGCGACTCCAGCAGCACCGTGACGAGGTGCCGGGCGACGAAACCCGTGCCGTGGTGGGTCAATGTCTCTCCGACCCGCACCGTCGTTCTGTCGACGGTCACGGTCGGGGCCGGCGGCGGGTACTGCGCATGGGCGGTCTGAGCCCCCATCAGCGGTGCGACCACGACCACAGCAGCCGATGCTGCGGATGCCAGTGCGCACCGCCATCTGGGCGATGACGTCATCTTCTTCACTCTCCTCGACTTCGGTCCGGGCCAGGCGGCTGCTGCGTCGGCCATAAGTAAAACCTGGATACATCGAATAAATGGGACATTTGGCCGCGACGGACCCGGTACTGCCCAGAAGTCACCGGATGGGGGAGCGGTCGTTTCCTCGATGGCCCACGCGATCGTGTCGATGGAGTGACGGGGTGGCATGCGTCGCCAGGGTCGTTCGCCGGGCCGACATGCGTGGCCTCCCCCGGTTGGTGCGCGGGAGTCCCTATCTTCGGCTGTGCGCACAGGGAGCCGAACGTCTCAATTCGGGCGGCTCCCTTGGTTCTATGAGGGGTGCAGTTTGGATCTCCATGTATTCCTGAAGGCTCTTGCCAGACGCTGGCCGACCGTCGCGGTCTGCCTGGTGCTCGCGATCGGGGCGGCGTTCGCCGCGACGGCGCTGAGTACTCCCGTCTACGAGGCCCGGACCCAGCTCTTCGTCGCCACGCGCACCGGTGACGACACCGCCCAGCTGAACCAGGGTCAGAGCTTCTCGCAGGCGCGTGTGCAGTCGTACGCCGCGATCGTGACGACCCGTCAGGTGACGGCGTCCGTGGTGAAGGAGCTGCATCTGCGTACCACGCCCGAGGAACTGGCGTCCCGGATCAATGCCAGCGCCCCGCTCAACACCGTGCTCATCGACATCACCGTCCGGGACACCGTGCCCCGGCGAGCGGCACGCATCGCCAACGCGGTCGCCGAGCGGTTCAGAGATGTCGTGGAGCGACTGGAGACGCCTCGGCGCGCGGCCGGCTCCGAGCGGTACGGGAAGGACTCCTCGCGCCGCGGCGAGACGCTCGGCTCCCCCGTCTCGCTGGGCGTCACCCAGGAGGCCGTCCCCCCGGCCGCCCCGGTCTCGCCCCGCCCGGTGCTCAATCTGACCGCGGGGGCGCTGGTCGGTCTGCTGCTCGGGGCCGCGCTCGTCGCCGTGCGCGAGAACCTCGACACCACTCTCAAGACGAGCGAGGCGCTGGGCGAGTTCACCGCGCTGCCGGGCCTCGGCAGCATCCCCTATGACAAGAACGCGCCCAAGCAGCCGCTGGTCAGCGCCGATGCGCACTCCAAACGCGCCGAGGCCTTCCGCAAGCTGCGCACCAATCTGCAGTTCGCGCAGGTCGACGACCGCCCGCGGATCATCGCGGTGACGAGTTCGGTGCCCGGCGAGGGCAAGACCAACACCGCGGCGAACCTCGCCCTCTCGCTCGCCGAGGCGGGTGTCTCCGCCTGCCTCGTCGACGCCGACCTGCGCCGTCCCTGCGTGGCCTCGACCTTCGGCCTGGTCCAGGACGCCGGTCTGACCACGGTCCTCATCGGGCAGGCCCGGATCGAGGACGTGATCCAGGAGGGCGGCGGCCGGCTCGCGGTGCTCACCAGCGGCGCCGTACCGCCGAACCCGACCGAGCTGCTCGCCTCGGCCCGCATGAGGGAGGTGCTGCGCGAGCTCGCGGACAGCTATGAGGTCGTGATCGTGGACACGGCTCCGCTGCTGCCGGTCGCCGACACCGTCGGACTCGCCTCGCTCACCCAGGGCGCGCTGCTCGTCGTCCGCGCGGCGCGGACGAGCCGGGACCAGATCCGCCTCGCCGCCGAGTCGCTGGAGCGGGTGGGCGTCCGCGCCCTCGGCACCGTCTTCAACATGGCCCCGGCCCCGAAGGGCGACCGATACAGCGACTACGGGCGGTACGGCGAGCTGCCCGCTCCCCGCGCCTCGACCCCCCGGGGCGGGGCCGGCGCGCCCCCGGCGGCGCGTGGCGTGGGCGGATCGTGATGCGGGACGGCGGAGCATGACCCGGGTTCTGTTCGTCTGTACGGGCAACGTGCACCGCTCGGCGCTGGCCGAGCGGCTGCTGGCCGCGCGACTGCGGCCCGACTCGCCTCTACGGCCCGAGAGCGCGGGTACTCAGGCGTGGTCCCGGCCCGGCATGGAGCGTTCCACCCGGGCCCTGCTGGAGGAACTGGGCGGTGACGGCGCGTCCTTCGAGGCGCGGCCGCTCACCGCGGAGCTGGTCGCGGACGCGGCGCTGGTCCTCGGGCTGGCCCGGGAGCACCGGGAGGCGGCCGTGCGGCTGGCGCCGGTCGCGCTGCGGCGCTGCTTCACCCTGAAGGAGTTCGTCCGGCTGGCGGCCGGGGCCGCGGCGGCGCCGGGCGGCGGCCGGATCGACGGCGTGGTGGCGGCCGTGGCCGCGCGCCGGGGCCGCGTCGCGCCGGTCGAGCCGTACGAGGACGACATCGCGGACCCTTGGGGCAGGCCGCACCATGAGTTGCAGGGGTGTGCCCGGGAGATCGACGGGCAGGTGAGCCGTCTCGCCCGGCTGCTGGAACGTGCCGGAGTGGACGCCTGAGCACCGTCCGACCGCTTGCCGAACCTGCTCTGACCTGGGGTTTTCCCGTGATTGCCACACGGTGCCGGACGAAAGTTGAGTCGGTCAGACTCAGGTCTGTTGACGCCGTGCGATCCCTCGTGCATCCTTGAGCCTGTTCCACTCAAGTCACTGGAGGAATCGAAATGGCACGTGCGGTCGGCATCGACCTGGGCACGACTAACTCCGTCGTCAGCGTTCTGGAGGGCGGCGAGCCCACCGTCATCACCAACGCCGAGGGTGCCAGGACCACGCCGTCCGTCGTCGCCTTCGCCAAGAACGGCGAGGTGCTGGTCGGTGAGGTGGCCAAGCGTCAGGCGGTCACCAACGTCGACCGGACCATCCGGTCCGTGAAGCGTCACATGGGCACCGACTGGAAGATCGCGCTCGACGGGAAGGACTTCAACCCGCAGCAGATCTCCGCGTTCATCCTGCAGAAGCTGAAGCGGGATGCCGAGGCGTACCTGGGCGAGAAGGTGACCGACGCGGTCATCACCGTCCCGGCGTACTTCAACGACTCCGAGCGTCAGGCCACCAAGGAGGCCGGCGAGATCGCGGGCCTGAACGTCCTGCGCATCGTCAACGAGCCGACCGCGGCCGCGCTGGCCTACGGCCTCGACAAGGACGACCAGACGATCCTCGTCTTCGACCTCGGTGGCGGCACCTTCGACGTGTCCCTGCTGGAGATCGGCGACGGCGTCGTCGAGGTGAAGGCCACCAACGGCGACAACCACCTCGGTGGTGACGACTGGGACCAGCGCGTCGTCGACTACCTGGTCAAGCAGTTCGCCGCCGGCCACGGCGTCGACCTCGGCAAGGACAAGATGGCCCTCCAGCGCCTCCGTGAGGCCGCCGAGAAGGCCAAGATCGAGCTGTCCTCGTCCACCGAGACCTCGATCAACCTGCCGTACATCACCGCGTCCGCCGAGGGCCCGCTGCACCTGGACGAGAAGCTCACCCGGGCTCAGTTCCAGCAGCTGACGGCCGACCTGCTGGAGCGCTGCAAGACGCCGTTCCACAACGTCATCAAGGACGCCGGCATCTCCATCAACGAGATCGACCACGTCGTCCTCGTGGGTGGCTCGACCCGTATGCCCGCCGTCGCCGAACTGGTCAAGGAACTGACCGGCGGCAAGGAGGCCAACAAGGGCGTGAACCCGGACGAGGTCGTCGCCATCGGCGCCTCGCTCCAGGCCGGTGTCCTCAAGGGTGAGGTCAAGGACGTCCTGCTCCTCGACGTGACCCCGCTGTCCCTCGGTATCGAGACCAAGGGCGGCATCATGACCAAGCTGATCGAGCGCAACACCACGATCCCGAC
>NZ_JBIARC010000011.1:0-185650 GCF_042889625.1 Streptomyces sp. NPDC002573
GCGCAGCGGAGTGGAGCACCCTTTACTCGGACCGCGGAAGCACGACACCGGCCAAGAAGCGGGCGGCCCCCACAGTCAGATCACCGCCACCGGCCAGCAACAGCCCACCCCCGAGCCCCGAACCTCCAGCCCTCAACCCCGGGCCCCTCACAACTCGTCGATCAGCTCAGCCGCCCGAACCACCGCCGCCAACGCGTCCCCCTCGCCCGTGCGTTGGTGGATCTCCAAGCCGGTGTCCGCGAGTTTGATGACGTGTTCGTCGCCGTGGTGGACGGCCAGGGTGAACGCCTCCTCCGCCGACTCGGGGGCCGCGGGGAGGCTGTGGCGGGGTGCGGGGGTGGCGGGGGTGTAGGCCGCGGTCACGGCGGCGCTCGCGGACCAGGCGGCGTCGAAGCTCTCGGCCCACTGGGTGCGGGGCAGTGCGGGCAGGGTGCGCAGGACGGCCATGGGGGCGGTGGCCGAGTGGACCAGCATGACGGCCGAGCCGTGTGCGGTCGTGAGGTAGCGCAGGACGGCGGCGGTCGTCAGGTCGGCCAGCCGGTCCCGGGCCTGCTCGGCATCGGTGGCCGGTCGCAGTGCGGCCAGCGCGGTGGGCCAGTCGGTCAGGGCGGTGAGCTGGTCGAGCCGGTGGTTGATGCCCGCGCTCTGGTCGGGCACCCGCGGGACCCCGGCGAGGGCGGACGTGGCGTCGGCGGTTCCGGAGGGCGTGGCGAGGGGGACCGGCTGCCAGCGCGCCGCCCAGTAGCCGAGGGCCTGGCCCAGTTCGGCCAGGCGCGGCCCGTCCTCGTGGTCCAGCAGGGCGTGGACCGCGTGGCCGGTGCGGATCACGCCGTGGGTGGCGCCGGCCGCGATGCCCGGCAGCAGCCGCGGCCACCATGTCTCCAGGACCGTACGCCAGGGTCGTTCCGTCACCTCGCGCGCGAAGAAGGCGAGCCAGTCGCCGAGACGGCGAGGGTCACCGAGCGCCGTACGCCAGTCGTCGGCCGTGACGGGCGAGGTGCCGCGTGGCAGATCGTCCAGTCGACGGGTGTACACGTCCAGCCAGCGGTGGACCCGCCGCCCGTGTCCACGCCGCACCATGGACTCCACCGCCATGGGGCCGTGATTGCTCAACCAGCCCTCGAACTCCGGTCCTGTCCGATGCAACCGTTCGTATGCCTCGTCGAGTGTGCCGTCGTTGTCCATGAGTTCCGAGGGTAGGTGCCGGCCGACGCGCGTTCATCGGTCGCAAGGTCGAGACATGCCCCTGCGTCGGACTTAGGTCGTGCTGCGAAAGCAGCACGACCTAAGTCCGGAGCTCCCCCTTGACCACCTTCCCGCTCGCGTTTCTCGGCAGCTCCGGGACGAACTCAACCTCCCTCGGGACCTTGTAGTTCGCCATCTCGCGGCGGGACCAGGCGATCAGGTCGTCGCCCGTCAGCAGGGAGCCCGGGCGGCGGACCACATAGGCCTTGCCGACCTCGCCCAGCCGGGCGTCCGGTATGCCGATCACCGCCGCGTCCGCCACGTCCGGGTGGAGGGCGAGCAGTTGCTCTATCTCCGCCGGGTAGGCGTTGAAGCCGCCGACGATGAACATGTCCTTGATGCGGTCCGTGATCCGGAGGTTGCCCGCCGCGTCCAGGACGCCCACGTCGCCCGTGCGGAGCCAGCCGTCGGGGGCGAGGACCTCCGACGTGGCGGCGGCGTCCTCGTAGTAGCCCTGCATGACGTTGAAGCCCCGGACCAGGATCTCCCCGGGGATGCCCGGGCGCAGGGTTTCGCCCTTCGGGTTGACCACCCGCACCTCCGTGCCGGGGATCGCCCGTCCCGATGTCGCCGCGATCAGCGAGGGGTCGTCACCGCGGCGGCACATCGTCACGAAGCCGCTGGCCTCCGACAGGCCGTACGCCGTCAGGACCGTCTCGACGCCGAGTTCCCCGCGCAGGCGTTCCACCAGGCGGAGCGGGATCACCGCCGCTCCCGTCACCACCAGGCGAAGGGCCGAGAGGTCGTGCGCGGTGCGGGAGGGGTGGTCGAGGAGGGACTGGTGGAGGGTGGGCGGGCCGGGGAGCACCGAGATGCGCTCCGCGGCGATGTTCGCCAGCGCCGTGGTCACGTTGAACACCGGCTGCGGGACCATCGTCGCGCCCCGCATCAGGCAGGCCAGTACTCCGGCCTTGTAGCCGAAGGTGTGGAAGAAGGGGTTGACGATCAGATAGCGGTCGCCCCGGCTCAGGCCCGCCAGGTCCGTCCAGATCCCGTACGCCCGTAGCGTCTGGGCGTGGGTGATCACCGCGCCCTTGGGGCGGCCCGTCGTGCCGGAGGTGAAGACGATGTCCGACGGCGCCTCGCCGGTCACGGCCGATGCCCGGCGGCGTACCGCCGGTTTCCCGACGCCCTCCCCGTCGGCCAGGAAGTCCTTCCAGGTGCGGAAGTCGGCCGGGGCGTCGTCCGCCAGGACCACCACCTGCTCCAGGTGGGGCAGGAGAGGCAGGGGGCCGTCTCCGGGGCCGTCGCCCGCAGCCCGCCGTAGCGAGGCGACGTACGACGTGCCGAGGAACGTGCCCGTCACGAACAGCAGTTTCGCCCGGCTCCGCGCCAGGACGTACGCGGCCTCGGTGCCTTTGAAGCGCGTGTTGAGGGGGACCAGGACCGCGCCCGCCGAGACCGCGCCGAGGCCCGAGACGATCCAGTCCAGGGTGTTGGGGGCCCAGATCGCCACGCAGTCGCCCAGGGCGACGCCGTTCGCGATGCACGCCGCCGCCGCGCGTTCCACGCGGGCGCCCAGTTCGGCGTACGAGATCCGGGTGCGGCCCTCGACCACGGCCTCCCCGTCGCCGTAGCGACGGGCGGCGCTCCGCACCAGTCCCGGGATGCTGCCCCACTCCACGTCACCGCGCACAGCGACCTCCCCATGGTACGCAGGGCTGACTGACCGTCAGGTTAGCTGTAACCTGACGACCTGTCAGTAAACCGTTCGGGGGGAAGGGTGCATCCATGGCAGGGCTCAAGGACGCCACCGCCATCGTCGGCATCGGCCAGACGACCTTCGCCAAGCGGCTCCCCGAGTCCGAGAAGGCCCTGGCCTGCCGTGCCGTCCTCGCGGCCCTCGACGACGCCGGGATCGCGCCCGGCGAGGTCGACGCGCTCGCCTCGTACACCATGGAGGAGACCGACGAGGTGGAGGTGGCGAAAGCACTCGGGCTCGGGGACCTCACCTTCTTCAGCAAGGTCGGGTACGGCGGCGGCGGTTCCTGCGCCACCGTCGCGCACCTCGCCGCCGCCGTGGCCACCGGGCAGGCGACCGTCGGCGTCGCCTGGCGGTCCCGCAAGCGCGGCAGCGGGCCCCGGCCCTGGCGGAACACGGCCGTCCAACTGCCCGTTCCCGCCCAGTGGACCCGCCCCTTCGGGCTGCTGAGGCCCGCCGACGAGATCGGGATGCTGGCCCGCCGGTACATGCACGAGTACGGCGCCACCCGGGACCACTTCTTCAACGTGGCCCTCGCCTGCCGCAACAGGGCCAACCAGAACCCCGCCGCGATCATGTACGAGCGCCCGCTGACCCGGGAGATGTACATGACCTCCCGGTGGATCAGTGAGCCGCTGTGCCTCTTCGACAACTGCCTGGAGACGGACGGGGCGCTGGCCTGCGTCGTCGTCTCCGCCGCCCGCGCCCGTGACTGCCGGCACCGGCCGGTGTACGTCCATGCCGCCGCCCAGGGACTCCCCGCCCAGCACCACGGCATGGTCAACTACTGGAACGACGACCCGCTCACCGGTCCGGCGTGGACGGCCGCCCGGCATCTGTGGAAGCACGCCGACCTCACCCCGGACGACGTGGACGTCGCGCAGATCTACGACGCCTTCACGCCCCTCATACCGCTCTCCCTGGAGGGCTACGGCTTCTGCGGCCGGGGGGAGGGCGCGGCCTTCACCGAGGGGGGCGCGCTGGAGCTCGGCGGGCGGCTGCCCGTCAACACCGGGGGCGGCGGACTGTCCGAGGCGTACGTCCACGGGTTCAACCTCGTCAACGAAGGCGTGAAGCAGCTGCGCGGGACCAGCACCGCGCAGGTCCCGGGCGCCGCCACCTGTCTGGTCACCGCCGGCGAGGGTGTGCCGACCTCCGCCCTGCTGCTGAGGAGCTGACGCCATGACCGACACCCTGCTGTCCCCCGTGCCCGACGAGGACGGCGCGCCCTTCTGGAAGTACGCCGACCGAGGTGAGCTGCGCGTCCAGGCCTGCGCCGACTGCGGTGAACTCCGCTTCCCCCCACGCCCCTGCTGCCCGCACTGCCGGTCGTTCGCGAGCGAGTGGCGGCGGGTGAGCGGGGCGGGGCGGATCTGGTCGTACGTCGTCCCGCATCCCCCGCTGCTCCCGGCCTACGCGGCGCAGGCGCCGTACAACGTGATCGTGGTGGAGCTGGTGGAGGCGCCGCGCATCCGGCTCGTCGGGAACCTCGTCGCCGGGCCCGACGCGCCGCTTGACTCGATACCGCCCGACCGGATCCGGATCGGGGCGAGGGTGCAGGTCGCCTTCGGCGCGGACGGACTGCCGCGATGGGTTCCGGAGCGGCCGTGAGCGGCGGGTTGCGGGTCACCGCCGACCCGGCCACGGGCGTCGCCGTCGTCACGCTGGACCGGCCCGACCGGCTCAACGCGATCGATCTGGCGACGGCCCGCGAACTGGGCGACTGCTGGCGGGGGTTGCGGTTCGACGACTCCGTACGGGCCGTCGTGCTCACCGGGGCGGGCGAGCGGGCCTTCTGCACGGGGATCGACCGGGACACCCGGGTGCCGCAGCCCGCCTCGCCGTACATGGTGGACGATCCCCTGCTCGGGATCGGCCCGAAGGCGAACGACCTGTGGAAGCCGGTGATCGCCGCCGTGCGCGGCATGGCCTGCGGAGGGGCGTTCTATCTGCTGGGCGAGAGCGACTTCGTCGTGGCGGACACGACCGCGGCCTTCTTCGACCCGCACACCAGCTACGGGATGGTCAGCGCGTACGAGTCCGTCCTCATGGCCCACCGGATGCCCTACGGGGAGGCGGCGCGCATGGCCCTGATGGGCACCGCCGAGCGGATCTCGGCGCGACGGGCCTACGAGATCGGCCTGGTGTCCGAACTCACCGAGCCCGGTGGCGCGGTGGCGGCGGCGGTGCGCTGTGCCGAGGTCATCGCCTCCTATCCGCCGGAGGGGGTCCAGGGCACCGTGCGGGCGCTGTGGGCGGCGCAGGAGGGGGCGCGGGCCACGGCCTTCGCGCAGGCGCCGCAGCTGATCGCGCTCGGGAACCTGCCGCCCGAACGGCAGGCGGAGCTGTTCGCCGCGCGACGGGCGGGGGGCCACCGGGTGCGGTGAGCGCCCTGCACCGGTCGCCACCCGTGAGCGCCTGCACCGGTCGCCACCCGCGAGCGTCCTGCGCCGTTCGCCACCCGCGAGCGTCCTGCGCCGTTCGCCACCCGCGAGCGTCCTCCGCCAGCGACCGCCGTCGTCCGGTGCACCGCGTCTCCCGGCAGGCCCGTACGGCGGTGGTCGCCTCAGGCCGTACGCGCCGTGCCCGTCCCCTTCTCGGCGTCCAGCGCGTACACACAGCGGTCCTTGCTGCACGCGTACACCACGCCGTCCTTCACCACCGGCGCGCCGGTGATCTCCCCGCCGGTGGCCAGCTTCCAGCGCAGGCGCCCGTCGTCGGACTTCAGCGTGTACAGCAGGTGGTCCGTGGAGCCGAAGTGGATACGGCCCTCCGCCACTGCCGGGGTGCCCACGATGTCGCCGCCCGCCTGGAAGCGCCACTTCGGGGTGCCCGTGACCGCGTCCAGGGTGTACAGGCCCTTGCCGCTGCCCACGTGGACATGGCCCGCGGCGACCAGCACCGGGTCGATCGCGGCCCGCGCCTCCGTCGCGATGCGCCAGCGGTCGCGGCCGTCCGCCGCGTCGAGGGCGTACACCGTGCCCAGGTAGTCCGCGAGGTAGATGCCGCCGCCGGCGACGGCGGGGCCGGACACGAAGGCGGGCGGGCACAGGAACACCGCGGGCGCCTCGAAGTGCCAGCGCACCATGCCGGTGGCCACCTCGATGGCCAGCACCCGGGTGCCGGCGGAGACGTAGACACAGCCGTCCGACGCGTGCGTCAGACGCACCGGCACCCCGCCGCAGGACGCCGCGTCCCCGATCGGGTACGACCAGCGCTCCTCGCCCGTACGCGCCTGGAGGGCCCGCAGCCTGGCGTCCTGCCAGACGTACACCGTGCCGTCATGGATCAGCGGACCGGCCTCCGGCGCCTCGAAGTCGGTCTGGGCGCCGCTGAGCTCCCACAGCTTCTGCCCGTTCGACGCCTCCCAGGCCTGTACGCCGCCGCCGCGGGTGCCGGTGACGACCGTGCCCCGCTCGGCCTTGAGCGAGTACACCCAGCCGTCCAGGGAGAGCCGCCACAGGTCCGTGCCCTCGCGGGCGTCCAGGGCGAAGAGCGTGGGGCCGTCCGAAGCGTGGACCCGGCCGTCGGCGACCGCCATCGACCAGGCGACGTCACGGGTCTTGAAACGGCGGCGGCCCGTCGCCACGTCCAGGGCGTGCACCTCGAAGGAGGTCACGTACACGAGGTCGTCGGCGACCGTCGGGGTGCCCCAGAGGTCGTTCGACATACGGAAACGCCATGGGCGCCAGCCGGAGGCCGTCTCCGGGGGCGGGGGAGCGATCGCGGGGACGGCTCCGGGTGCCCCGTTGACACTGCCGGCCGGGCGGGACCAGGACGCGGCGAGGCCCGCCTCGGGGGGAGGTGCCTTCACGGCGGCCGCCCGTGCGTCGGCGACCCTGGGCCCGGGTCCGATCGGCACCGACGCGCCCGCGAGCCGCACCGGCCCGGCGTCGGGTGCGCCGACCGGCACCGGCAGCGGGTCGTACGACGGCGGGGGCGGCACCGCGGGGCGTCCGCCCCCGGCGCTGCGGCCGGCGGGGAGAGCGGGCTTGGCCGGCGGTCGTCCGCCGCGGCGGCCCTCGATCAGGGTGACCGCCTTCTCGGGCAGCCACGCCGAGGCCGTGCCGCTGTCGTCGGAGCCCGAGCCGAAGAGGTGGGGCGCGAGCTGGGCCTGGAGGTCGGCCGGGTTGGGGCGGCCCGTGGCCTCCATCTGCATGCAGGACTCGATGAGCGGGCGCAGCTCGTCCGGCAGGCCGGACAGGTCCGGGCCCTCGCGCAGCAGCATGAAGACGGTCTCGACCGGGTTGGCGCCGTGGAAGGGAGGATGTCCGGTGGCCGCGAAGACGAGCATCGAGCCGAGCGAGAAGACATCGCTCGCGCCGGTCACGCTGCGCGAGTCCTTCGCCTGTTCGGGGGACATGTAGGCGGGCGTACCGACCGCGACGTTCGTCATCGTCAGACGTGTGTTCGACACGCCGGAGGCGATGCCGAAGTCGATCACCCGGGGGCCGTCCTCGACGACGAGGACGTTCGACGGCTTGAGGTCGCGGTGGACCAGGCCCGCCCCGTGGATGGACTGCAGCGCCTCCGCCACGCCCGCGGCCAGCCAGCGCACCGCCTGGGCCGGCAGCGGCCCGCACTCGGTCACTATCTCCTCGAGGGAGGGCGCGGGCACATACGCGGTGGCGAGCCACGGCACGGCCGCGCGGGGGTCGGCGTCGACCACGGCGGCCGTGTAGAAGCCGGAGACCGCCCGGGCGGCCTCCACCTCACGCGTGAAACGCACCCGGAACAACTGGTCCTCGGCCAGCTCGGTGCGCACCGTCTTGATCGCCACGCGCCGGCCCGACGCCGAGCGCGCGAGATAGACCAGCCCCATGCCGCCGGCACCCAGCCGTCCCAGCACCTCGAACGGCCCGATCCGCCGCGGATCGTGCTGCGTCAGCTGATCCACCACTTTGCCTGCCACCTCCCCGTACGGGTCGCGTCATCCGCGTCGTGCACGCGACCCCGTGCAGCGTCTCACCACCGCACCGCCGTGGCGGCACGCACCCTGATTCTTCCTGTCCGGGCCACCTGTGGCGAACCCGGGGGCGGATCGGGGTGTCTCAGGACAAAACCATGCCTGGGACCTCCGGGAAAGCAGGCGCCCGCATGGTGAAACGCCCGACGCACCCCGGAAGTGCCGCTCCCGGACGCACCGCGAACGCCTTGTCACCTCTGGAGCAGCGCGAAGGACGCCCCCTGATTGTCCGTGACGACCGCCACTCGTCCGTACCAGGCCTCGAACGGCGGTACCTGTACCCGACCCCCCAGTCGGCCCACCGCCTCGACCGCGGCCGCCCTGTCCTTCACCGCGAAATGGAGGAGGAAGTGGGGCGGCATCTCGGCCGGGAAGACGTCCTGGATCGACGCGCACCCGAAGTCGGGAACGGCACTCGGCCCGGACAGGGCGGGGAAGAGCCCCGAGTAGAAGGCGTCCGCGGCGTCGGTGTCCCGCGCGTACACCTCGGACCAGGTGAAGCAGCCGGGCGCGTGCCGCTTGCCGAAGCCCGGGTGCGCCCCGGCCTGCCACAGCCCGAACACGGCGCCCTCGGGGTCCGCGGTCAGGGCCGTCATGCCGAGGCGGCCCACGGGGGTGGGCGGGACGATCACCTGGCCGCCGCCCTCCTGGATCCGCCCGGCGAGCGCGGCGGCGTCGGGCGTCGCGAGGTACACCGTCCAGACGGTGGGCATCCGGCCGTCCCACTTGCGGACCAGCGCGGCCACCGGTGCCCCGTCCAGGCGCGCCCACACGGAGGAGGCGTGCAGCTCCTCGAAGGTCCATCCGAAGAGCCCGCCGTAGAACCGCTTGCCCGCCTCCAGGTCCGGCAACTGGACGTCGGCCCAGCAGGGGACGCCCTCGGGGAAGGCACTCTCGTCCGGGGCCGTGCCGCCCGGGGACGGGGTGTCCCGGGAGGCGGCGCCGTTCACCGAGGAGGCGTCGTCGCCCGCCGGCGAGGACGCCGGAGGCGACGGCGGATTTTCGGCCATGCCGCCAAGTTAAAAGGGTTTGCCGCGGGGCGCTCGCGCACGTACTCCCTTCTCACCAGCCACGGAAGCGCTCAGGAGTCCCTCCACTCCCCATTTGCAGTCGGCCGAATCGCGCTCCCATCACCCCTCGGTAAGCTGACGGCATGACAGGACAAGTGCGTACCGTCGACGGCCGTGTGGCCGGTCGGCGTGGGCAGGCGACCCGGCAGAAGCTGCTCGACTGCCTCAGCGAGATGCTCAGCTCCTCGCCTTACCGGGACGTCAAAGTCATCGATGTCGCCCGCAAGGCCGGGACCTCCCCCGCAACCTTCTACCAGTACTTCCCGGACGTCGAGGGCGCCGTCCTGGAGATCGCCGAGCAAATGGCCACGGAGGGCGCCGGGTTGACCCAGCTGCTCGAAGGCCGCTCGTGGGTCGGCAAGGCGGGCTGGCAGACGGCGCAGGAACTCGTGGACGGTTTCCTGGAGTTCTGGCGCAAGCACGATGCGATCCTGCGGGTCGTCGACCTCGGCGCGGCCGAGGGCGACAAACGCTTCTACAAGATCCGCATGAAGATCCTGAACTCGGTGACCAACACCCTCGCGGACTCGATCACCGAACTCCAGTCCAAGGGCAGGGTCGACAAGGAGGTGAGCCCGGCGGCCGTGGCCGGCGCGCTCGTGGCGATGCTCGCCTCCGTTGCCTCCCACCAGAAGGGCTTCACGTCCTGGGGTGTCAAACAGGCGGAACTACGGCCGAACCTCGCGTTGTTGGTGTATCTGGGCGTGACCGAGAAGAAGCCGGCGAGGTAGCCCGGCAACACACTTTCCCTTCCTCCTGAGCAGGCCGGCTGTTCCCGGTTCGGCACACGTTCTGTCATACGGGCGGTGGTCCACTGCGGTGGGCCACCGCCCGCTGCTCATGTGCGGGTCATGGGCAGCGGACGGTCCTCGACCACATGCTTCATCACCAGGGTGGACGTCAGCCGCTGCACGCCCGGCAGGGTGGCCAGCCGCTCGTCGTACAGCCGCTGGAAGGCCGCGAGGTCCGCGGTCGCGATCCGCAGCAGATAGTCGGGCTCGCCGAAGAGCCGCTGGGCCTCCACGACGTGCTCCACCTCGCTCAGCGCCCGCTCGAACTCCGCGACGGTGTCCCGGTCCTCCTGGTGCATCGAGACGAAGACCAGCGCCTCGAAGTTCAGCCCGACGGCGGCGGGGTCCACCACCGCCCGGTAGCCGCGGATCGCCTTGCTGCGCTCCAGTTCGCGCAGCCGCCGGTGGCACGGCGACACACTGAGCCGCACCCGCGCGGCCAGCTCGGTCACGGTCAGCCGCCCGTCCTGCTGGAGCTCGGCAAGGATTTTCTGGTCTACGGAGTCCATGGGGGAAATCTTCCCCCGCCAGCTCCCGCATCGGGGAAATTACGGGAACACTTTCGGCCTCTTCGCGCCTAATGTCACCACCATGAACACGGGAGCGATGATGTCCTTCCTCGCCGTGGACCTGCTGCTGGTGTGCGTGCCGGGTGCCGACTGGGCGTACGCGATCGCGGCGGGACTGCGCGGGCGGTCGGTGGTGCCGGCTGTGGGAGGCCTGGTGGCCGGGTACGCGGTGCACACGGCACTGGCGGCGGCGGGGCTGGCCGTCCTGGTGGCGGGGTCGCCGGGGCTGCTGACGGCGTTGACGGTGGCGGGTGCCGGGTATCTGGTGTGGCTCGGGTGGGGCGTGCTGCGCCGGCCGGGCACTCCGGGCGCCACCGCCGGTGAGGACACCGACGCGGGTGCGGCCCGCATGTTCCTGCGGGGCGCCGGCATCAGCGGCCTCAACCCCAAGGGCCTGCTGCTCTACCTCTCCGTGCTGCCGCAGTTCCTGGACACACGGGGGGAGCGACTGCCGGTGGCGGCGCAGACGGCGGTGCTCGGTCTCGCGCACATGGCGTGCTGCACGGCCGTCTACCTGACCGTCGGGGTCCTGGCCCGGGAGGTCCTGGCCGCCCGGCCCGCCGCGGCCCGCGCGGTCACCCGGACGAGCGGGGCGGCCATGCTGGGGATCGGCGCGTTCCTGCTGGTGGAGCGGCTCGCGACGCTCTGAGCCCGACGGGTGCGCCGACCGCGCGATCAGCGCCGTACGAGCCGGAAGAGCCGGATCTCGCGCTCCACCCGCGCCTGGTAGGTCGCGTACGGCGGCCAGAAGGCGAGCACCGCCCGCCAGGCCGCCGCCCGCTCCTCGCCCGTGAGCAGATGGGCCGTGACCGGGATCTCCTCCCCCTTCCAGCTGATCTCGGCGTCGGGGTGGACGAGGAGGTTGGCGGTCCAGGCGGGGTGGCCGGGCCGCCCGAAGTTGGAGCCGACGAGGAGCCAGCCGCCGCCCTCCTCCGGCATGCACGCGAGCGGCGTACGGCGTTCGAGGCCGCTCCGCGCGCCGGTGCAGACGAGGATCACGCCCGGCAGCATCCGCGCGCTGGGCAGAACCCTGCCCCGGGTCAGCCGGTGCACCGTGCGGTCCAGCGCGGGCACGACATGCGGCGCGACCTTCGCGAAGGCCCGCGCGGAGGACACCTTCTGCACGATCCGCACACCCAGGGCCGTCACACCGCCACCTCCGTCTCGGTGAAGAGCCGTGCCGTGCCGGCCGCGTGCGCCCGCAGCCGATGGGCGGGGCCGAACAGCAGCTCGTCCCCGGCCGCCCGCTTGAAGTACAGATGCGCCTCGTGCTCCCAGGTGAACCCCAGGCCGCCGTGCAACTGGATCCCCTGGCCCGCGGCGGTGCGCAGCGCCCGGAGGGCCTGGGCGAGCGCGAGCCCGCCGACCCGTTCCCCGTGCCGGGTGGCCCAGGCCGCGTAGTACGCCGCCGAACGCGCCGCCTGCACCCGGACGTACACATCGGCCAGCCGGTGCTGCACGGCCTGGAAGGACCCGATCGCCCGGCCGAACTGCTCCCGCCGCTTGACGTACTCGACGGTCCTCTCCAGCGTCCGGTCGGCGGCCCCGACGGCCTCGCAGGCCAGGACGGCGGCGGCGCGGTCCCCGACGGCGGCGAGCGCCCCGGTCACATCGGCGCCGCCCACCCCCAGCAACTCGGCCTCGGCGTCCCGTAGTTGCACACGTGCGCAGGGTCGTGTCGCGTCGAGGGCGGTCTGCCGGGTCCGCGCCCCGCCCTCCCGCACCAGGAACAGCAGGGTGCGGGACCGGGCGAACCCGCCGGTGTGCGCGGCGACGACCAGGAGCCCGGCGCTGTGCCCGTCGAGCACCTGCCCGGCCTCCCCGTACAGCCGCCAGACCCCGTCCGCCCGCCGGGCCTGGATGCCGCCGGCGCGTCCGCCGCCCGCCCAGTCGCCCCGGTTGTCGCCGACGAGACCGAGGGCGGTGGCGAGGGCCGTCCCGGGCACGGCGAGGGCGGCGGTCAGCTCTCCGGAGGCGATGCGGGGCAGCAGTTCGGCGCGCTGGGCGTCGGTGCCGAGGGTGTGCAGCAGGGGCGCGGCGAGGACGGCCGTGGACAGCAGCGGGGAGGGGGCGAGGCAGCGTCCGATCTCCTCGCAGGCGAGGGCGAGTTCGGTGGTGGTGCAGCCCGCCCCGCCGTAGGTCTCGGGGAGCGCGAGCCCGGTCAGCCCGAGCTGTCCGGCGAGGGTGGCCCACAGGGCCGGGTCGTACCCGGCGTCGGTGCCGGCGGCGGCCCGGACGTCCTGCGGCCCGCAGCGCCCCGCGAGCACCTTGCGCACCGTACGGCGGATCTCGTCCTGTTCGGCGGTGAAGCGGGTGTCCATGGGAGGGGTCCCCTCTCCGTCTGACGCCCCGTCATGTTAGGGCGGAGGCCTTCGACTGCACAGGTCCGGCGGGAAAGAATCTGATGTACAGTCAGGTCTATGAGTGCTGCGACCGCTCGACCGAGGACCGCGATCGCCGGGGTGTCCCTGTCCGACTGCGGCCGGCTCGACGAGGCGACGCCGTACGCCCTGCACGCCCAGGCCGCCCGCCGCGCGCTGGCCGACTCCGGGCTGGACCGCTCGGTGATCGACGGCTTCGCCTCCGCGGGCCTCGGCACCCTGGCCCCGGCGGAGGTCGCCGAGTATCTGGGGCTGCGGCCCACCTGGGTCGACTCCACCTCCGTCGGCGGCTCCACCTGGGAGGTCATGGCGGCCCACGCGGCGGACGCGATCGCGGCGGGCCACGCCCGGGCTGTCCTGCTGGCCTACGGCTCGACGGCCCGCGCGGACGTGAGAGCGGGCCGCCGCACCGGCACCCTGTCCTTCGGCACCCGCGGGCCCCTGCAGTTCGAGGCCCCCTACGGCCACACGCTCGTCGCCAAGTACGCGATGGCCGCCCGCCGCCATATGCACCGGTACGGCACCACGCTCGAACAGCTCGCCGAGGTGGCGGTGCAGGCGCGGGCGAACGCGGCCGCGAACCCGGAGGCGATGTTCCGCACGCCGGTCACCGTCGACGAGGTCCTGTCCGGCCCGATGATCGCGGACCCCTTCACCAAGCTGCACTGCTGTCTGCGCTCCGACGGCGGGGCGGCGGTGCTGCTGGTGGCCGAGGAACTGGTGCGGGACTGCCGTACGGCACCGGTGTGGGTGCTCGGGACCGGGGAGCACGTCTCCCACACGACGATGTCCGAATGGCCCGACTTCACCGTGTCCCCGGCGGCGGTCAGCGGCCGTCTCGCCTTCGCGCGGGCGGGCGTACGCCCCCAGGAGATCGACTTCGCGGAGATCTACGACGCCTTCACCTACATGACCCTGGTGACACTGGAGGACCTCGGGTTCTGCGGGAAGGGCGAGGGCGGGGCGTTCGTGGAACAGGGGCGGCTCCTGGTGCGCGGCGGACGGCTGCCGGTGAACACGGACGGGGGCGGTCTCTCGGCCCAGCACCCCGGTATGCGGGGGCTTTTCCTGCTGGTGGAGGCGGTACGGCAGTTGCGGGGAGAGGCCGGGGAGCGCCAAGTCCGCGTAGCTGACGGAGAGTTGCCACGACTGGCCGTGGCGTCCGGTACGGGGGGCTGGTTCTGCTCGTCGGGGACGCTGGTGCTGGGGCGGTGAGCCGAAAGCCCGGGCGTCCTTGCGGGACCGGCGGGGACCTCGCTCTCAGAAGGAGAAGTCGGTCGTCCTCAGCACCCGCGCCGACCCGATCCGTCCCAGCAGCGCGGGCAGCGGTCTGCGCAGCCGCTGCCGGTCGGCCTCCAGGTCCGCACGGGCGTAGAGCCGCCCCCCGGCTGACGACTGCCTCGAGCCCCTCCGACGGGTCGGTGCGCAAGGTGGGATCGCCGCGGTAGACGAGGAGATCGGCGGGCGCGCCCGGGGCGAGCGTGCCGAGTGCCGGTTCGCCGAGCCAGGCGGAGGCCTTGTGCTCCTCGAAGCCGGGTTCCGGATTCTCGTACAGGGCGTGGCTGAGGCGCACGAGTGAGCCGTGCGCACGGTCGATCCGCTCGGCGACGTGCTGTTTCGGGTTCATGGCTGCCCTTGGCTCCGCTTCGTTGAAGCGATCGGTTCAGACGCTACTCCACATTGAACCGATCGGTTCAAGCGCTCGATATGATGGATCTCATGGACGACAGCCAGGAGAGCCAGGACAGGGCGGAGGCGGTGCGCGCCCGCCAGGAACCGCGCAGACGCGCGCTGCTCGACGCCGCGATGGCCTATGTGATGGAGCACGGGCTGGACGGTCTGTCGATCCGCCCGCTGGCCGCCGCCCTGGGGATCGGCCACCGCACGCTGCTGTACTACTTCGGCAGCAAGGAGGAACTGGTCGCGGAGATCTTCGTGGCGTTCCGCGCCTACGACCGCCATGTGCTGGACGTGAACTCCGCGGTGCTCGCCTCCGCCGAACCGCAGCGCGCCGTCGAGGCGGTCTGGGACGCGATGTCGGTCCCGGAGCAGACGGGCTACTGGCGCTTCTTCTTCGAGGCGTACGGCTACGCGGTCCGGGATCCGGAGCGCTACCAGGCGTTTCTCGACGGGATCGTCCACGACTGGCTCACCCTGATCACCGGCCATCTCGTCGCGGCCGGAATCGCCCCGGAGCATGCTCCCGCCCTGGCCACCCTGGCCCTCGCCGCCTTCCGCGGCCTGGTGCTGGACCTGGTCGCGACGGGCGACCGCGCACGCACGACCGCGGCGGCCCGCGCCCTGGCGGCGGCGCTGGTCGCGCCGCGGTCGTGAGCCGGTGCCGCCGCGGCCGGGCCGGGCGGGGTGGAGCGGGGAGGATCAGGCGCCCAGGGCGTGGACCATGTTGACGATGGCGGTCATCTGCGGGGCGCTCTTCACCGCGTAGTCGGAGCCGGTATAGCCGAACCAGTCCCAGCAGCCCTGGGGGTTGATGGGCCAGATGCTGGAGACGGCCTGCGGGTAGAGGACCACGAGGTTGTTGGTGTCCGCGTAGGTGTCGAGGTTGCCCTTCTCGGCGAAGTCGGTGCCGAGCAGTTGCTGGCCGGACAGACAGCCGTGCAGGGCCACGACCAGCTTGCAGGCGGCGCCCTGGGCGCAGGTGGGCGGGACGTAGAGCTGCCCGGTGGAGTCCATGGACAGGGCCCGGGCGGAGCCGCCGGGGACGTAGGCGTTCTGGTCGAAGTGGGTGAGGGTGCCCTGCGGGGTGCCGGTGTTGCGCGGGTTGACCCCGCCCAGCCAGGCGGTGAGCATCTCGCGCTGCGGGTCGTCGTGGCAGTTGTTCAGGAACGGCGGCAGGGTGAGCGCGCAGGGGACGACGCCGTCGGGCGTGGGCCAGGAGTGTCCGGCCGGATCCCAGTCGTGGTAGGTGACGTCGGCGCCGTAGTGGCGGTAGAAGTCGACGCCGGCCTGGGAGACCAGCGGGTTGACGACCGGGTCCAGATAGCCGTGGTACGTGTAGACCGGCTTGCCCGCCAGGTGGGAGACGGGGTCGATGCGGCCCTGGGCCGCCCAGTCGTCGGCCTGGCGCTCCAGAGCGCCGACGCCGAGTCCCAGGTCGCAGGTGACGAACTTGATCACGTTGCCCTGGCCGCAGTCGTAGGGCCCGGCGGCGACGATCCCGGCGCCGTCGAAGGTGTCCGAGTAGGCGACCTGGAGCTGAGTGGCCATGAAGCCGCCGGAGGAGACTCCGGTGACGTAGGTGCCGGTGATGTTCAGTTCCGGCAGGGGCGGGGTGGCGGCCTGGGCCGGTGCGGCCAGGCCGACGGTGGCCAGCGCGGCCGTGGCGCCGAGGACGGCGACGGCCTGGGCGGCTCTGCGCAGGGAGCGGAACCTCATTGTGCACACTCCGTTGGGTGGGGAGGACGGGTGCCGCCCGGACGGGCGGACCCGGGCAGGGGGCGGCGGCGGCCGGACCCGGTGCCCGCGGAGGGCACCGGAGGCCGTGCCTGCGGCGCGGCTCAGCCGGACCGCTCGGCGGTGGGTTCGGACAGGGTGATCGCGCGCCGGAGGATCTTGCCGGTCGGGCCCTTCGGCAGGGCGGCGGCGATCCGCACGACCCGGGGGTACTTGTACGGGGCGACCTGGGCGCGGACGAAGTCGCGCAGTTCGTCCGGCGTGACGGCGGCGCCCGGCTTGAGGGCCACCACCGCGGCGATCTCCTCGCCGTGGGTGGGGTGCGGAACGCCGATGACGGCGGCCTCGGTCACCGCGGGGTGCTGGTAGAGGACCTCCTCGATCTCGCGGGGGTAGACGTTGAAGCCCCCGCGGATGATCAGTTCCTTCTTGCGGTCCACCACCCGGAAGAGTCCGTCCGGGTCGCGGACGCCGATGTCGCCGGTGCGCAGCCAGCCGTTCACGATGGTCTCGGCGGTGGCCTCCGGGCGCCGCCAGTACCCCTTCATGATGTTGTGCCCGTGGATCGCGATCTCGCCGGGCTCCCCGTCCGGGAGCGGCCGGCCCCGGTCGTCCTGGATTCGCATCCGGATCCCCTCGATCGGGGTGCCGATGGTGCCGGGGCGGCGGGGGCCCTGGGGATGGTTGAACGAGGCGACCGGCGAGGTCTCCGAGAGGCCGTAGCCCTCCAGCACCGTGCACCCGAACACCACCTCGAAGCCGTGCAGGACCTCGACGGGCAGGGCGGCGCCGCCGGAGACGCACAGTCGCAGCGAGGAGGTGTCGGTGGTCCGGGCCGCGGGGTGGGCGAGCAGGGCGGCGTACATGGTCGGCACGCCGAGGAAGACGGACACCCGGTCCCGTTCGAGCATCGCCAGCACATCGGCGGGGTCGAACCGGGGCAGCAGGGTCAGGCAGGCGCCCGCCGCCACCGCGCACATGAGGCCGACGACCTGGCCGAAGGAGTGGAACAGGGGCAGACCGCCGAAGACCACGTCGTCCTCCGTGAGTTGCAGGAGGGTCCGGGCGCTGACCTCCGTGTTGCGCACGAGGTTGCGGTGGGTGAGTTCGGCGCCCTTGGGGATGCCTGTGGTGCCCGAGGTGTAGAGGATGACGGCGGTGTCCCGGGCGGCGCGGTCGGCCGGCTCGGGCACGGGTGCGTACTCCGCCAGCAGGCCGGACAGGCTCTCGCGGCCCACCGCCAGGCACGGGGTTCCGCAGGCCTCGGCCGCCGCCTGCCCCTCGGCGGCGTACTCCTCCCAGGCCAGCAGCAGTGCCGCGCCGGAGTCGGTGAGGTAGTGGTGGATCTCGCGGGCCTTCAGCAGGGGGTTGACCGGCACCACGACGGCACCGGCGCGCAGGATCCCGAAGTAGAGGACGGCGAAGGCCGGAACGTTCGGCGCCATCAGCCCGACCCGGTCACCGGGGCGGACCCCGCGGGCGCGCAGGACGGCGACCATCCGTGCCGAGGCGTCCGCCAGCGCGCCGTATCCCAGGGATTCGGCCCCCAGCCGCAGGGCGATCCGCTCGGGAGCCCGCTGCGCCTGCGCCGTCAGCAAGGTCGCGAGGTTCTCGGGCACCGCGGGGTTCGGGACAGGACGGGTCACGGGAGGGCTCCCTCGGAGGATCGCGGCCGGCTGCCGCCGCGGACGGACATCCAGGCGGCCAACCAATCGATTGGTTGTTTCCGGATCGTTGCGAGCTACCATCCGGCTTCTGCGCTACGGTGTCAACCAATCGATCGGTTGGATCTCAACGAATCCCAGGAGCAGCCATGGACCTTCCCGCATGGGAGCCCCGCCGGGTCGTCGCCATGGCAGCCGACCTGCCCGACGGCGTCACCCCGCCCGGCACCCGCGGCCGGATCCTGGAGGCCGGGCTCGAACTGTTCGCCGAGTCCGGGTTCGCCGGCGCCTCGATCCGGCAGATCGCGGGCATGGTCGGCATCAACTCCGCGACCCTGTACGCGCACTACCCCTCCAAGGGGCATGTGCTGGCGGAGCTGGTGCGCATCGGCCACGAGGAGATGTGGGCCCGGCTGACCGAGGCCGCCGCCCGCACCCGGGACGACAGCGCCGCCCGGCAGCTGGCCGCCCTGGTCCGTGCCCATGTGCTGGTCCACACCGACTATCCGCTGCTGGCGGTCGTCACCAACGGCGAACTGCACGCCCTGGACCCCGAACTGGCCGCGCCCTCGCTCCGCCTGCGGGACGAGTGCCGGCATCTGCTCGCCGGGGTCCTCGAACGCGGCGCGAAGAACGGCGAGTTCAGCGTGGACGACCCCCTGCTGGCGGTAACCGCCATCGGTGGCCTGGGCGTCCAGGTCGCCCACTGGTTCGGGCCCGCCCTCGGCCGCACCCGCGAGCAGGTGGCCGACCAGTACGCGCGGTTCGCCCTGCGGATCGTCAACGCCGATCAGTGAGCGCACCGGCCTCGCCCCCCGCCAACCGGCGGGCGGAGCCTCCGCGTCCCCTCCCGCCCCGTGAAGGAGTGCCCATGCGACCGGTCCTCATCGGCTCCTACGGCTCCGTGCGCGGCACCCTGGAACCCACGGGTGTCGCGTGCTTCCGGAACATCCCCTACGCCGCCCCGCCCACCGGGCCGCTGCGCTTCGCACCGCCCCGGCCGCCGGCCCCGTGGGACGGGAACCGTGACGCCGGTGCCTACGGCCCCACGGCGCCCAAGGCCCCTTACGCCGAGCCGATGGACCGCCTCATCCCCGAGGTCGACATCCCCGGCGAGGACTTCCTCAACCTCAACATCTGGACCCCCGATCCGGCCGGGCGCCTGCCCGTGATGGTGTGGATCCACGGCGGCGCCTTCAGCAACGGCTCCGGTTCCGTCCCCGGCTACGACGGCACCGCCTTCGCCCGTGACGGCGTCGTCCTGGTCACCCTCAACTACCGGCTGGGCGCCCAGGGCTTCCTCCACCTCGGCCCCCACGACACCGCACCGGCCAACCTCGGCCTGCTGGACCAGATCGCCGCCCTGGAATGGGTCCGCGACCACATCGCCTCCTTCGGCGGCGACCCCCAGCAGGTCACGGTCTTCGGTCAGTCGGCGGGTGCCATGAGCATCGGCGCGCTGCTCGCCATGCCCGCGGCCAAGGGGCTGTTCCGGCGCGCCGTGCTCCAGAGCGGCGCGGCCCACCACACCCTCTCCCCCGGCTCCGCCGCCCTCGTCGCGAACCGTCTGGCGTCGATCCTGGGGGTCCCGCCCACGCGGCCGGGCCTCGCCGGCGCTCCCGTCGCACGGCTGCTGGCCGCACAGCAGCAACTGCGTGCCGAGATCTCCGCGCTCCCCGACCCGGACCTGTGGGGCGAGGCCGCCCTCAATCTGATGCCCTTCGAACCGGTGGTGGACCGGGGCACCCTGCCCCTCGCGCCCACCGAGGCGATCGCCCAGGGGGCGGCGGCGGGCGTCGATGTCCTGGTGGGCTGCACCCGCGACGAGTTCCGCCTGTTCACCGTGCCCACCGGGCTGGACCGCCTGGTGACCGACGACCACGTGGAGCGCGCCGCCACCGCGTACGGTCTGCCGCCCGGCCGTGGCGTGGCCGCCTACCGCGAGGCCTTCCCGGAGGCGACACCGGGCGAACTCCTCGCGGAGATCGCCACCGACTGGTTCTACCGGCTGCCCGCCGTGCGCCTGGCCGAAGCCCGGGCACACCACGGGGCCCGCGCGTTCGTCTACGAATTCGCCTGGCCCTCCCCCGCGTTCGACGGCGCGCTCGGCGCCTGCCACACCGCCGACGTCCCCTTCGTCTTCGACAACCTGGCCGATCCGGGCTTCGCGCCCCTGCTCGGCGACGCCCGGCCGCAGCACCTCGCGGACAGCGTGCACGCCGCATGGGTCTCCTTCGCCGCCACGGGCGATCCGGGCTGGCCCTCCTACCGTGAAACGGACCGCACGGTCCGCCACTTCGGCACGTCACCGGAGCTCGTGGACGACCCCCGCCGCAGCCTGCGGACCCTGTGGGAGGGCGTGCGCTGAGGCCCATGCCCTCGGCCCGGACCCCAACTTGCCCGGCGCGGTCGGTCTCTGCGGCGATACTCGGGGCATGGGAACGGATCTTCACGAGCTGCTCAGGTCCCTCCGGGTCTGGGACGTCGAGCTGCCCTCCTTCGACCCGGCGACGGCACCCGAGGACCCGCTGGCGCTGTTCACGCGGTGGTTCGCGGAGGCGGTGGCGGCGGGGCAGACCGAGCCGCACACGATGTCGCTGGCGACGGCGGACGCCGACGGCACGCCCGATGTCCGTGTCGTGATGCTGCACGGAGCGGACGAACGGGGGTGGGCGTTCGCCACGCACGCGGACAGCCGCAAGGGCCGCGAGCTGGCGGTGCGGCCGTATGCCGCGCTGAACTTCTACTGGCCCGTCCAGGGCCGCCAGGTCCGGGTGCGCGGACCGGTGACGGCCGCGCCCTCGGCGGAGGGCCAGGCGGATCTGCACGCCCGGTCGACCGGCGCGCTGGCCGCGGCGCTCACGGGCCGCCAGAGCCAGGTGCTCGAATCGGCGCAGGAGTTGGCGCGGGCCTCGCAGGAGGCATGGGAGCAAGCCCGACGCGAGCCGGACGCCCCGGTCCCGTCCTGGACGCTCTACCACCTCCGGCCACAGGAGGTGGAGTTCTTCCAGGGGGACTCGGGACGCCGGCATGTACGGCTGGTCTACCGCCGGGAGGACGAGGAATGGACCCGGCAGTTGCTGTGGCCCTGACGGCGCCCGTCGTGAGGGGCTGGTGCCGCTGGTGCTGCGACCGGAAAGGCCACAGCACCAGGTCCTGTCGTCAAACTCCCGCCTTCCGCCCGGAGGGCGGGCTCTGCGGCGACGTGGGGGCCCCTCCCGCTCGAGCGAAGCCGAGAGTGGGGGAGCGTGCATGGCGTCGCGGGGCAGGCGGGAGTTTGACGACAGGGCCTAGGAGAGATCTGGTTCCGGGTCGCTCGCGATGCGGGCGTGGAGATGCGCGTCGCGGAACGCGTCCTGGCGGCCGCTCTCGAACATCGCACCGCGCATCGTCCCCTCGTAGCGGAAGCCGCATCGTTCCGCGATCTTGCAGGACACCTCGTGGCCCAGGGCGTGGCCCAGTTCCAGACGGTGGAGGCCCAGGTCGGTCAGGGCCCAGTGGGTAGCGACGGCCAGGGCCCGGGTGGCGACGCCCCGGCCGCGGGTCTCGGGTAGCACCCAGTAGCCGACGCGGGCGACGCTCAGCACATGGTCGATCATGTTGACGCTCATCTGCCCCAGCGTCGTGTCGCTCGCCGCGTCCGTGATCCGGAACGCCGCGTTCGTCCCCTTGTCCGTGTCCATCACCTTCGACCGCAGCGAGTGGAGCGCGTCCGCCCGGTCGCGCACGATCCTCAGCGGGGTGTTCCACCGCACGAAGTCCGGGTCGGTCAGTCCGCGGAACCATGCGTCCTGCTGCTCCTCGGACTCCGGGTCCCAGGCGGTGAGCCGCAGGCCGTGGCCCTGCAGTTCGGGGAGGGGGGACGGGTCGGGAGACTTCCGGTGTATGTCGGCCATCGGGCCATTGAATCAACCCCCCGCCGCGCTCAGCGCCCCGGCGGCCGGAACACCGGCACCCCCTCCCGGAACGCCGCCTCCAGCGCCATCCCCACCCGCAGCCGGTCCTGCGCGCACTCCACCACCTCGGTCATCATCCGGGGCCCCTCCGCCAGGTCGACCACGGCGGCGACATACGGGGTGCGCTCCGCGAAGGGTGGCAGGTCGTTGCGGTGGACGACGGACCAGGTGTGGAGGGCGGCCCGCCCGCTCGCCCGCTCCCAGGTCACGTCCTCGCTCCAGCAGTACGGGCAGAACTCCCGCGGGTAGTGGTGCGCGCGGGCGCACGCCGAGCAGCGACGGATCAGCAGCCGCCCCTCGGCTGCCGCGTCCCAGTAGGCGCGGGTGAAGGCGTCGATGTCGGGGAGGTCGAAGCGCCCGGTCACCGGAACAGCCCGAGCGCGCTGTCCACCGACCAGGTCTGCCACGCCATCCCGAACAGCCCGACCAGCGAGATGAGCGCCATCATCGAGTTCTGCCCCTGCTCGGCCCAGTCATGGATCATGAGGACGAAGTAGAGGACGTTGAGAAGCAGGCCCCCGACCAGGGCGACCGGGGTCAGAAAGCCCGCGATCAGGCCGAGCCCGAGGGCCAGTTCCGCGTAGACGACCACGTACGCCATCGTCCGCGGCCGGGGTGCGACCACCGTGTCGAAGCCTCTGCGCACCGCGGCCCACCGGTGCCCGGACGCGATGTCCGCGGCCCAGGCGATGCCGCTGCCCCGCTCGAACCACGCCTTCCTGTCCTTGTGCCGCCAGCTCTCCAGCCACCACAGCCCGAGCCCGATGCGGAGCACCGCGAACCATTCCGCGCCGGTGAGCCAGATCGTGTCCATGAGCACAGCCACCCCCAACCGGCCGAATATCTGACGGTACGTCAGTTCAGCGCACGGGCGACGGCCCCGCAAGAGGCGGTTACCGAGAAACCCTTTCGATCAATCCGCCGATGCGAACCGACACACCTCCGACCGTATGCCGCCAGTTCCCCACACGACTTCTACAGGCGTGATCAATTCGCAACCGATTCCGGTCTTGACCGAGACCCATCAATCATCAGCGGGGTTACGCTCCGCTCATGGCCGACTCGACTGCTGCTTCGCCGCACCCCGTGGTGCCCGTCCACGAGGACCGACCGGTCTACGTCATCGGCGGCGGGCCGGGCGGGCTGGCCGCGGCCTGCGCGCTGCGCGCCCGGGGCGTGCGGGCCGTCGTGCTGGAGCGGTCCGACCGCGTCGGAGCGTCCTGGCGGCACCACTACGACCGGCTGCGGCTGCACACCACCCGGCGCCTGTCGGCCCTGCCCGGGCTGCCGATACCGCGGTCGTTCGGCCGGTGGGTGTCACGTGACAACGTGGTGCGGTACCTGGAGAAGTACGCCGAGCACCACCAGTTGGAGATCGTCACCGGCGTCGAGGTCTCGCGCGTCGAGCCTGCCCCGGACGGCACCGGCTGGCTGCTGCACGCCACCGGCGGCCGTCGGCTGACCGGCAGCGCGGTCGTCGTCGCCACCGGCTACAACCACACCCCGCGCGTGCCCGACTGGCCCGGCCTCGACTCCTACACCGGCGAGTTCCTGCACGCCGGCGAGTACCGCAACGCGGGCCCCTACGCCGGGCGCGACGTCCTCGTCGTCGGCGTCGGCAACACCGGCGCCGAGATCGCCGTCGACCTGCTGGAGGGCGGCGCCGCACGGGTGCGGCTGTCGGTACGGACGCCGCCGCACATCGTGCGCCGCTCCACCGCCGGGTGGGCCGCCCAGTACACGGGGGTGCTCGTCCGCCGGCTTCCGGTACGGCTCGTCGACCGGCTGGCCGGGCCGACGGCGAGGCTGAGCGTGCCCGATCTGTCTGCGCAGGGGCTGCCGCGGCCCGAGACCGGGCTCTACAGCCGGGTCAACGAGGGTGCCATCCCGGTGCAGGACGTCGGGCTCATCGACGCCGTACGCAAAGGGCGGGTCGAGATCGTGGCGGCCGTCGACGGTTTCGAGGACGACAAGGTCGCCCTCACCGACGGCAGCCGCATCGAGCCGGAGGCGGTGATCGCCGCCACCGGGTACGTCCGCGGACTGGAGGCTCTCGTCGGCCACCTCGACGTCCTCGACGCGCACGGCAGGCCGGTCGTCCACGGCGCCCGCACCCCGCACTCCGCGCCCGGCCTCTACTTCACCGGCTTCACCAACCCGATCAGCGGCATGCTCCGCGAACTGGCCCTGGACGCCCAGAAGATAGCGAAGGCGGTGGCCCGCCGCGTGGAGGCGGACCGGGCGGCCCCGTAAGGCGTGTCGCGAAAGTCCCGCCTGCCCCGCAGCCCCGGCAGTGCGATTGCCCCCGGCCGGCCACGGGCAGTCTTTGTCTGCACGGCCGTTCCTGACATTACGTCAGTTCCACTAATCTGACGGTACGTCAGTTATCGGAGCCGTCACACAGGAGCGGGGCGGAACGATGCTTGGATCAACCCATGGCAGCCTGACCACCGACTCCCGCCGGGCCCGGGTCGTCGCCTGCGAGGAGCGGACCTCGCCCGTCGTGCACGGCAGGCCAGCCGCCGCCGGGGAACTCGACGTCAGCGGCCGGCCGCTGTACGCCGCCGTCCCCGACCTGGACCGGTTCTTCCGGCCCGAGTCCGTCGCCGTCGTCGGGGCCAGTGACACCGAGGGACGGCCCAACACCGGCATCACCCGGCAGCTGCTCTCCTGGGCCGAACGCGTCGGCGCCCGGCTGCACCCCGTACACCCCACCCGCCGTTCCGTCTTCGGTCTTCCCTGCGCCTCCCGTGTCACGGACCTGCCCGAACAGATCGATCTCGCCGTACTGCTCGTCTCCGATCCCCTTCCCGTCATCGAGGAACTCGGCGCGGCCAAGGTGCGGTTCGCCGTCGCCTTCGCCTCCGGATTCGCCGAGACCGGTGCGCAGGGCGCCGCCGCCCAGGCCCGGCTCGCCGCGGCCGTGGAACGGTCCGGGATCCGGCTGCTCGGCCCCAACACCAATCTCAACGCCTTCGAGCGGTTCCGGGACGACCTCGACGGGCCGGCCATCGCGCTCATCACCCAGTCCGGTCACCAAGGCCGGCCCGTCTTCGCGCTCCAAGAGCTGGGCGTCCGGCTCTCCCACTGGGCCCCGACCGGCAACGAGGCCGATCTGGAGACCGCCGACTTCCTCTCCTACTTCGCCGAACGACCCGAGGTCGGCGCCATCGCCTGCTACATCGAGGGGCTGAAGGACGGCCGCTCCTTCCTCCTGGCCGCCGACCGGGCCGCCCGGCGCGGGGTGCCGGTCGTCGCGGTCAAGGTCGGCCGCACCGAGACCGGTGCCCGCACCGCTGCCTCACACACCGGCAAGCTGACCGGCGCGGACGACGTGGTCGACGCGGCGATGCGGCAGTACGGGGTCATCCGCGTCGACGGCCTCGACGAACTCCAGGACACCGCCACCCTGCTGGCCCGGGCCCGTGCCCCGCGCGCGGACGGTGTCGTCGTCTATTCGATCTCGGGCGGCACGGGCGCGCACGTCGCGGACCTCGCGACCGAGGCGGGACTGCGGCTGCCGGTGCTGTCCGAGGCCCGGCAGGCCGAGCTGCACCAGTGGATACCCGAGTACCTGAGCGTGGCCAACCCCGTCGACAACGGCGGTCACCCGGTGGGCGACTGGCGCGGGCGGAAGATCATCGACGCCATCCTGGACGACCCGGAGGTCGGGGTCCTCATCTGCCCCGTCACCGGCCCCTTCCCGCCGCTGAGCGATCGCCTCGTACAGGACCTCGTGGACGCGGCGGAGCACACGGACAAGCTAGTGTGCGTGGTGTGGGGGTCGCCGGTCGGCACCGAGGCCGCCTACCGCGAGACGCTGCTCGGGTCCTCGCGCGTGGCCACCTTCCGCACCGTCGCGAACTGCCTCCTGGCCGTCCGCGCCCATCTCGACCACCACCGCTTCGTCGACGGCTACCGCTCCCCCTTCGACGAGGCCCCCCGCACCCCCTCGCCGTCCTTCCGCAAGGCGCGGGCCCTGATGCGGCCCGGGGAGCAGCTGAGCGAGCACGCGGCGAAGCAGCTGCTGCGGGCGTACGGCATCCGCGTACCGCGTGAGCAGCTGGTGACCAGCGCGGCGGCGGCCGTGCGGGCGGCGGGGCTCGTCGGCTACCCGGTGGTGATGAAGGCGTCCGGCGCGCGGATCGCCCACAAGACCGACCTCGGCCTGGTGAAGGTCGGACTCACCTCCGCGAGCCAGGTCAGGGATGCCTATCGGGAGCTGACGGACATCGCGCGCTACGAGGGGATCACGCTCGACGGCGTGCTCGTGTGCCAGATGGTGGAGCGCGGCGTCGAGATGGTCGTCGGCGTCGGCCACGACGATCTCTTCGGGCCCACGGTCACCGTCGGGCTCGGCGGTGTGCTCGTCGAGGTGCTGCGGGACGCGGCCGTGCGCGTGCCCCCGTTCGGCGAGGAGCAGGCGCGGGCCATGCTCGGCGAACTGCGCGGGCGGCCCCTGCTGGAAGGGGTGCGCGGGCGTCCCCCGGCCGACCTGGACGCACTCGTGGAGGTCGTGCTCCGGGTCCAGCGCATGGCTCTGGAGCTCGGGGACGCGATCGCGGAACTGGAGATCAACCCGCTGATGGTGCTGCCCAGCGGGCAGGGAGCCGTGGCCCTGGACGCGCTGGCGGTGTGCCGCTGAGGCCTGCGAAAGCCGGACGAAGAAACGGAACATGATGATGCCCTCCCCCGAAGGAACCCATGAGTCATTGGTACGGCACACCACTGACAGTCACGTCCTCCGGCTCACCCTCAACCGCCCCGCATCCCTCAATGCCATCACCCCTGACCTGCGGGAACACCTCATCCGAAGTCTTCTCGACGCCTCCGCCGACCCGGACGTGCGGGCCGTGGTCCTCACCGGCGCGGGCCGCGGCTTCTGCGCGGGGGCGGACCTGCGCGGCGGCGCGGCGGCCGGTGAGCGGGTCCCCGGCGATGTCGCCCGGACCCTCCGCGAGGGCGCCCAGCGTCTGATCGCCGCGGTCCTCGACTGCGAGAAGCCGGTGATCGCCGCCGTGAACGGCACCGCCGCAGGGCTGGGCGCCCATCTCGCTCTCGCCTGCGACCTGGTCCTCGCCGCCGAGCCGTCCCGGTTCAGCGAGGTCTTCGTGCGCCGGGGGCTGGTACCGGACGGCGGCGGCGCCTATCTGCTGCCCCGGCTGATCGGCCCGCAGCGCGCCAAGGAGCTGATGTTCTTCGGTGACGCGCTGACCGCCGCGGACGCGGAACTTCTGGGTCTGGTCAACCGGGTGGTACCGGCGGACGGTCTGGACCAGGCCGCCCAAGACTGGGCCGAGCGCCTTGCCGCCGGGCCGACCCGTGCCCTCGCCCTCACCAAGCAGCTGGTCAACGCGTCCCTGGACGCCGATCGTGCCACCGCGTTCGCCGCGGAGGCTGCGGCCCAGGAGATCAATATGACGACCGTGGACGCGAACGAGGGCGTGGCGAGCTTCGTGGAGCGCCGGGAGCCCCGCTATCGGGGCCGCTGAGGCTCCCCGAGGGGTTCACTTCTGACATGGCGTCAGCTTCAATGGACGCCGTGATGGGACACGCAGGGATGGCGGCCTCCGCCGTCCGCTACCTCAGGTCGGTCGGGGCGCCCACGGTCGCGGAGCCCGTCGAGGCGCTGCCACGGCCCGAGTTGCGGGCCGTCGGCGAGGACGAGCGGGCGCCGGTCGCCCCGGGTGAGTTCCGGCGCGTCCTCGGGCACTTCGCGACCGGTGTCACCGTGATCAGCGGCCCCGCCGGGGACGGCGAGAGCGCACCCGCCGGGTTCGCCTGCCAGTCCTTCTCGTCCCTGTCCCTCGACCCTCCGCTGGTCGTCTTCCTGGTCGGCCGGACCTCGCGGACCTGGCCGCGGATCGCCCGCGCGGGCGTCTTCTGTGTCAATGTGCTGGGCGCCCACCAGGGCGAGCTGTGCCGGGGGTTCGCGGTGAGCGGCGGGGACAAGTTCGCCGGCGTGGACCACGAACCCGCGCCGTTCTCCGGCTCCCCGCGTCTCGCCGGAGCCACGGCGTGGATCGACTGCGCGATCCACGTCGTGCACACGGGCGGAGACCATCTGATCGTGGTGGGCCGGGTGGAAGCCCTGGGGACCGGCGACGGCACGGACGCTCCGCTGCTGTTCCACAAGGGCCGCTTCCTGTAAGGAGGCTTCCCGCAAGGAGTCGGGGCGAGCGGTCAGGCGAGAGCCGGCACGCCCGCCGGCCGACGGCGGATCACCAGCGCCATCAGGGCCGCCGCCGCGCACAGGGCGCCCGACGCGTACCAGACGACGTCGTAGGAGCCGAACGCGTCCCGCGCGACACCGCCGAGGAACGCGACCAGGGCGGCGCCGATCTGGTGGGAGGCGAGGACCCAGCCGAAGACGATGGCGCTGTCCTCGCCGTACTGCTCCCGGCACAGCGCCAGGGTGGGCGGAACGGTGGCCACCCAGTCCAGACCGTAGAAGACGATGAAGAAGATCATCGGGGGGTGGACGGCGGGGGCCAGCAGGATGGGCAGGAAGAGCAGCGAGAGCCCGCGCAGGGCGTAGTACACCGCGAGCAGCCGGCGCGGTTCGAAGCGGTCCGTGAACCAGCCCGAGGCGATCGTGCCCACGACGTCGAAGACGCCGATGACCGCGAGCAGCGAGGCGGCCGTCGTGATCGGCATGCCGTGGTCGTGCTCCGCCGGCACGAAGTGGGTCTGGACCAGGCCGTTGGTGGAGGCGCCGCAGATCGCGAAGGTGCCGGCCAACAGCCAGAACGGCCCCGTGCGCACCGCCGAGGCCAGCACGGCGAGGGCCCGGCGGGCGGCACCGCGCACGGGTTCCGGCCGGGGCACGAACTCGGCTGCGCCGTACGGCTTCTGGCCCACGTCCGCCGGATGGTCCCGCAGCAGCAGCCAGACGAAGGGGATGACCGCGAAGGCGGCGAGGGCCACCGTGCCCGCGGCCGGGCGCCAGCCGTGGTCCTGGACCATCCAGGACAGCAGCGGCAGGAAGACCAGTTGCCCGGAGGCGGACGCGGCGGTGAGGATGCCGCTCACCAGTCCGCGGCGCGCGGTGAACCAGCGGTTGGTGACCGTCGCGGCGAACGCGAGCGCCATCGCGCCCGTGCCCAGACCGACGAGCAGGCCCCAGCAGAGCATGAGCTGCCAGGCCGCGGTCATCCAGATGGTCGCGCCGGAGCCGAGCGCGATGACCGCGAGGGCCGCGGCGACGACCTTGCGGATGCCGAAGCGGTCCATCAGGGCGGCCGCGAAGGGCGCGGTCACTCCGTACAGCGCCAGGTTGACGGACACCGCCGCGCCGATGGTGCCGCGCGACCAGCCGAACTCCTGGTGCAGAGGGTCGATCAGCAGACCGGGCAGGGAGCGGAAGGCGGCGGCGCCGGTGATGGTCACGAAAGTGACGGCGGCGACGAACCAGGCCCGGTGAATACGGGACGGCGTCGTGCCGACTCGGGATTCCTCTACGGCTGCGGCTTCGGTTGTCTGGGTCACCACTAGAGGATCCCGGCCGCGCTTCGCTCGAACGAGTGGCCCGAAGGACAGCATTGACTACGATCGGGCCATGACTCGTGAGCCCGCTTTCCGGCCGCACCGTGTCGTCGTCCTCGCCCTGGACGGGCTGCTGCCCTTCGAACTGGGCATTCCGCACCGGATCTTCGGGCAGCCCAAGGACGCCTCGGGACGTCATCTGTACGAGGTCCTCACCTGCTCGGTCCGGCCGCCCGGCCCGGTCGAGACCGAGGCCGACTTCGCCGTCCACGTCCCGCACGGCCCGGAGGTCCTGGCCACCGCCGACACCGTCGTGGTGCCCGCGTCCTACGAGCTGGGCCCGGTCTTCGAGCAGGGCGTGCTCTCGGACGACCTGGTCGCCGCGTTCGCGCACATCCGGCCCGGCACCCGGCTCGCCTCCATCTGCACGGGCGTCTACGTCCTCGCGGCCACCGGTCGTCTCGACGGGCGGCCGGCCACCACGCACTGGGCCGAGGCCGAGCACTTCCAGCGGCTCTTCCCGCGGATCAAGGTCGATGCGAACGTCCTGTTCATCGACGACGGCGACGTTCTGACCTCGGCCGGGGTGGCGGCCGGGATCGACCTGTGCCTGCACATGGTGCGCCGCGACCACGGCACCGCGGTCGCCAACGACGTGGCCCGCCGTATGGTCGTACCGCCGCACCGCGACGGCGGCCAGGCCCAGTACATCCACCGGCCCGTGCCCGATCCGCAGCTGGCCACCACGACCGCCGCCCGCGCCTGGGCCCTCGGCCGCCTCCACGAGCCCATCCAGCTACGGGACATGGCGGAGCAGGAGGCCATGTCCGTACGCACCTTCACGCGCCGCTTCCGCGAGGAGGCCGGGGTGAGCCCCGGCCAGTGGCTCGCCCGGCAGCGCGTGGAACGGGCCCGCCATCTGCTGGAGTCCACGGACCTGTCGATCGACCAGGTGGCGCGGGACTCCGGCTTCGGCACGGCGCAGTCGATGCGGCAGCACCTCCAGGCGGCGCTCGGGGTGACGCCCACCGTCTACCGGCGGACGTTCCGCACGGGTGCCGTGGACGGGGTGGGCCCGGCGACGGCCGGTCTCAGAAGGTGAGGACCGCCCTCGCCACCCTTCCCTCGTGCGCGTCCGCCGCGGCCTTCTCGTAGTCCTCGACCGGGTACGTCGCCGTCACCAGCTCGTCCAGCAGCAGGCGGCCCTCGCGGTACAGCCGGGCGTAGAGCGCGATGTCCCGCTGGGGGCGGGAGGAGCCGTAGCGGCAGCCCAGCACGGACTTGTCCAGATACATCGAGGACACCAGGAAGGCGGCCTCCGCCCCCACCGGGGGCACCCCCAGCAGGACCG
The DNA here is from genome assembly GCF_042889625.1 of Streptomyces sp. NPDC002573. Taxonomy (NCBI): domain Bacteria; kingdom Bacillati; phylum Actinomycetota; class Actinomycetes; order Kitasatosporales; family Streptomycetaceae; genus Streptomyces; species Streptomyces sp. NPDC002573. The sequence continues at coordinate 30,595 of NZ_JBIARC010000011.1, forward strand.
CCTGGCCATGGCGGTCCAGGGAGTCGATCGCCGCGCGGATCAGCTCCACCCGGCCCACGCACTCGAAAGCGTGGTCGACGCCGGCCGGCAGGAGCTCCCTCAGCCCGTCCGCCGAGGCCAGGAAGTCCGTCGCGCCGAACTGCCGTGCCACCGCCTCCTTCGCCGGGTTGGCGTCCACGGCCACGATCCGCGACGCGCCCGCGATCCGGGCGCCCTGGCAGACGTTGAGGCCGATCCCGCCCGTGCCGATCACGAGGACGGTGTCGCCCTGGTCCACCCGCGCGCGGTTGAGCACGGCGCCCACGCCGGTCAGGACACCGCATCCGATCAGCGCCGCCGACGGCATCGGGATGTCCTCGGGGATGCGGACGGCCTGGACCGCCTTCACCACGGTGCGTTCCGCGAAGGCGGAGTTCGACGCGAACTGGTAGACCGGCCGACCGCCCCGGGTGAACGGACGGCCGGGCCGGCTGATGGCCTCCCGGCACATCGTCGGCCGGCCCCGGTCGCACTCCGCGCACGCCCCGCAGTTCGCCAGGGTGGACAGCGCCACATGGTCCCCGGGCCGGACATGGGTGACGCCGTCGCCCACCGTCTCCACTACACCCGCGCCCTCATGGCCCAGCACCACAGGAACGGGGAAGGGTATGGTCCCGTCCACCACGGACAGATCGCTGTGGCACAGTCCCGCCGCCACGACCGCCACCCGCACCTCGCCGGGGCCCGGATCCCGTACCTCCAGGTCGTCCACGACCCGCGGCTGCGTACCGTCGTAGATCACGCCTCGTATCGCGTCTGGCATCGCCACTCCCTCAGGTCGCCGGTCCCCTGGGTTCCTTGGGCAGGCCGAGCACGCGCTCGGCGATGATCGTGCGCTGGATCTCGTCGGAGCCGCCGTAGATGGTGTCGGCGCGGCCGAAGAGAAACAGATGCTGGTCCGCGTCCAGTGCGTACGGGGACTGCGGCGTCCAGTCGGCCGGGCCCGCCGCCCCCGCGGGTCCTCGCACCAGCATCGCCAGTTCGCCCAGCCGCTGGTGCCAGCGCCCCCACAGCAGCTTGGCCACGCTGGGGGCGCCCGCGTCGGCCGTGCCGCCCAGGGTACGCAGGGCGTTCCAGCGCATCGCCCGCAGTTCGGCCCACTGGGCGACGAGACGGTCGCGTACGACGGGGTCGTCGGCCGCGCCGGTCGCCACCGCCGTCCGCAGGATCTCGCCCAGCTCCCGGGCGAAACCGATCTGCTGGGCCAGGGTGGAGACGCCCCGCTCGAAGCCGAGCAGGCTCATCGCGACCCGCCAGCCCGCTCCCTCGCCGCCGACCACGTGCTCGGCACGGGCCGTCGCCCCGTCGAAGAACACCTCGTTGAACTCGCTGGTCCCGGTGAGCTGGCGGATCGGGCGGACCTCGATGCGGCCGGGCTGGTCCATCGGGACGAGGAGGAAGGTCAGGCCGTGGTGGCGGCGGGCGGCCGGGTCGGTGCGGGCCAGGACGAAGCACCAGTCGGCCTGGTGGGCAAGCGAGGTCCAGATCTTCTGGCCGGTGACGCGGTACGTCCCCGGGGCGTCGCGGACGGCGGCGGTGCGGACACCCGCGAGGTCGGAGCCCGCGCCGGGTTCGCTGTAGCCCTGGCACCAGAGTTCGTCGCCGCGCGCCACGGGGGGCAGGAAGCGGGACTTCTGCTCGGGGGTGCCGTGGGCGATGAGGGTGCGGGCGAGGAGGTTCTCGCCGATGTGGCCGGAGCGGGGCGGCGCGCCCGACCGCGCGTACTCCTCCGCCCAGACGACCTGCTGGGTGAGGGTGGCGCGGCGGTTGCCGTATCCGTCCTCCGGCCAGCCGAGGCCGATCCAGCCGGCGGCGCCGAGCGTGCGTTCCCAGTCGCGCCGACCGGTGTCCGGGGCGAGGTGGGTCCGCAGCCAGGCCTTCGCCTCGGTACGAAAGGCCTGGTCTTCGGGGTTGGGGCCGAACTCCACGGTCACCGCCTCGGGTCGGGTCGACTGGTGTCAGCAGCTGCGGCCGGCCGCCGCGTCATGTGTTGGGCCGTTTCCCTTCCCGCGCCGCCCGCTCCATCGCCTCCAGTTGTGCGAGCAGCGGCATCGGGTCCGCCCCCACCGCCCCGCTCAGGACGTCGGCGATCCGCTCCGGGCTCCAGGAACCCTCCGCGTAGGCCGCCCTCAGCTCCCTCGGCTGGGCCCAGACCGCCAGCTTGGGGCCCGCGATCGTGTACACCTGGCCCGTGATGCCCTGTTCCCGGGCGCGGTCCGACAGCAGATAGACCACCAGCGCGGCCACGTCCTCCGGTTCGCCGATGTCCTTCAGCTCCATGGGGACGTTCGCCGACATCCGGGTGCGGGCCACCGGCGCCACGGCGTTCGCCGTCACCCCGTACTTGTGCAGGCCGAGCGCGGCGCTGCGGACCAGGGAGATGATGCCGCCCTTGGCCGCGCTGTAGTTGGCCTGCGCGACCGATCCCTGGTGGTTGCCGCTCGTGAAGCCGATCAGGGTGCCCGACCGCTGTGCGCGCATCACCGCCGAGGCGGCCCGGAACACCGTGAAGGTGCCCTTGAGGTGGGTGGCGACCACGGGGTCCCACTCCTCCTCGGTCATGTTGAACAGCATCCGCTCGCGCAGGATGCCCGCCACGCACACCACCCCGTCCAGGCGGCCGTACGACGCGAGCGCCTCGTCCACCACCCGCTGTCCGCCCGCCATCGTCGCGATGTCGTCGGCCACCGCGACGGCCCGGCCGCCCGCCGCCTCGATCTCCTTGACCACGGCCTCGGCGACCGCGCTGGTGGGCGCCGCGCCCTCCACGGACACCCCGAGGTCGTTGACGACGACCCGGGCTCCCTCGGCCGCCGCGGCCAGCGCCACCGCCCGTCCGATCCCGCGGCCCGCACCGGTCACGGCGACGACCTTGCCTGCCAAGAAGTTCCCCACGCCCGGCCCCTCCCGCAGTTTCTGACGGTCCGTTAGTTTTCTGATTCTACGGCCCGCCGGCCGCTCGGAGACAAGCCCCAGGGAGGACTCATGTCACTGCCGGCCGAGTTCCACGAGATCGCCAAGCGCGTGAACAACTGGGGGCGTTGGGGCGCGGACGACGAGATCGGGACCCTGAACCTGATCACCGACGAGGTGGTGCGGGAGGCCGCCGCCTGCGTGCGCAGCGGTCTGCGCGTCCCGCTCGCCCTGCCCCTGCGCCAGGACGGGGTGCAGACCGGTGTGATCCCGGGGCGGGTCAATCCGCTGCACGTCATGGTGCAGATCAACCAGGAGGTCTTCGGGCCCGGCACCGTGGCGTGCAGCGACGACGCGGTGACCATGGGACTACAGGCGGGCACCCACTGGGACGCGCTCAGCCATGTCTCGCACTCCGGGAGGCTGTACAACGGGCGCCCGGCCGACACCGTCACCCCCCACGGCGGTGCGGCGTTCGGCGGGATCGACAAGCCGCGGCACATCGTCTCCCGCGGTGTGCTGCTCGACGTCGCCCGTGCACTCGGCAGGGAGCGGCTCGACGGCGGGCACGCCGTCACCCCCGAAGACCTCGACGCGGCCGAGGAGTTCGCCGGGACGCGCGTACGGGCTGGGGACATCGTGCTCGTACGGACCGGGCAGATCCGGAGCTATCTGGCGGGCGACCGGCACGCCTACGGGTATCCGTCGCCGGGGCTGTCCGTGCGCACTCCGGAGTGGTTCCACGCGCGCGATGTGGCGGCCGTCGCCAACGACACGCTCACCTTCGAGATCTTCCCTCCCGAGATCGACGATCTGTGGCTGGCGGTCCACGCGCTGGATCTCGTGGAGATGGGGATGCCGCAGGGCCAGAACTGGAATCTCGAAGAGTTGTCCACAGCCTGTGGAGAAGTAGGGCACCACAGCTTCCTGCTGTCGGCGATGCCCGAGCCCTTCACCGGTGGCACGGGGACGCCCGTGGCGCCGGTGGCGATCCTCTAGGAGGCGCCGCCGGGTCGATGGGGGGAGGAGGGTCGGTACGGGGAGGCGGTTCGGATGGCGGCGCACCCCTGCTCGCCCCGAGCGCGGCACCGCGCGCCGCCATCCGGTTCCGGCGCACCTGCCCCGCTCCTCGGACGGTCTCCGACGGACCGTCCGGCCCCGTGAGGAGCCGACGCCGAATAGCGATCCGCACTCGCCGAGGATCCCGTCACCGTGACCCTCGGCGTCCCCTCGCGGCGCACCACTGGAATCCAGCGTGATCACCCGGACACGCGGCGTCAACAACCGCTCGGGGATTCCTCACTTACGCCCTTTTCCTGACAGCGCGCACGGAAGCACACCCCGGCGCATCCGAACACCGTTCCGCCCCGGACGGCCGAGTCGGTGCGGCCGTGCACCCGGGCGCGTACGCCCGCGCCACGGACGGCCGGGGCGCACCCCGGCGACCGAGCCCGGGGGCGCGGATTCCGCTAGACGACGCCGAACGCGAGGTCGGCGAGGGCCGTCTCGCTCGCGCAGGCCGCGATCCGGCCGGCCACCGCCGCGGTACAGCGGTCCACCTCGCACCAGATGCGCTTGCCCGCACCCTCCGGGTCCCAGCCCCAGCGGTCGGCGAGGCCGTCGACCAGTTCCAGGCCGCGGCCGCCGCACTCGTCGCCGCGCGCGTGCCGCGGCACCGGCGGGCGGGCACTGGTGTCGGCCACCTCAAGACGGACGGTGCCCGACGGAGCGCCGGTGGGGTCGTCCCGGACACCCGTCAGCAGCAGGCGCAGCACGGCGGGACAGCCGGTGTGCACCACGGCGTTGGTGACCAGTTCGGAGACGAGCAGGATCAGGGTCTCGGCGAGCGGCTCCTCCGCGCCTATCCCCGACCCGGCGAGCCGGGACCGTGCCCATCTCCGGGCTCGCCCCACTTCCGCGGGGTCGGGCCGGATCTCCAGCTGCACTTGAAGCACCTGCACCGCTCACACCATCCGAACCGGCGGACACATCGCCTCGCGCCTCGCGAGCGCCACGATCGTGGTCATCGTCTGCATGGCAGGAACCAGGATCACACACCGTGATTCCCTTGCACGACAGCATGGTTGACGTACAGTCACCCCAACAAGCGCTTCGGGCATATTCCAGCGCGAAGGAGTACGCGTACGCCATACTGTGCGACGCTTGCCACGGGGAGTCGAACAGGCGAATACGGGGGCCCGCACCGCCCCGCGAGCGGCGCGCATCGCCGCATCCGGCGCCGCCACAGGGGCCGCACCGGTAGGGCTCGTGCTCGGAACCACTCGCATCCCACACAAGGTACCGGAGCCCCGTACCGACTCCAGGCCGTGACAAGTCACGCGTAGGACACAACCCGGTATCAACGCTCCGTAATTCTGGATTGCCACAATCCGCGACATCTACGCGGGCTCATCCCGAGGAATGCCTGGACAGAGGGGTCATACCGCCTCGGAGAGCAGATCATCGGCAAGGATGTCATAACTCTGCGTATCGTTACCCGTACGGTGGGTCCGTACCCAGGACCGCTTCAGGAACAGATGCACCTCGGCCTCCCATGTGAAACCCATACCGCCGTGCACCTGGAGGCAGTCGCGCGCACCGCGGACCGCCGCCTCGTCGGCGAGCAGCCGGGCCGCGGCGATGTCGAGAGGGTCGGCGGTGACGGCGGCGGCGTACACCGCCGCCCGGGCCGTCTCCACCCGTACCAGGCTCTGCGCGCACAGCCCCTGTACCGCCTGGAAGGCGCCGATGGGCCGCCCGAACTGCTCCCGGGTCCGCGCGTGCTCCACCGCCAGCTCGCAGGTCCGGGCGGCGCCGCCCAGTTGCTCGGCGGCGGTGAGGAGGACGGCCACGGGGTCCGGCCGGCCGGGCACGGGGGCGGCGTCCGGGGCCCGTTCCACCCGGTGCAGGGGGGTCAGCGGGTCCACCGAGCGGACCGGTACGGCACCCGCCGCGTCCCCCCGTACGACGTCCGCCTCGGCCAGCCACTCCACCAGGCCGCCGGACACGTCCGTGACCACCGTCTCGCCGCTCGCCGCGCCCGGCACCTCGCCGGCCGCGAGATGCGTGGCCACCAGCGGGCCCGGCAGCAGCGCCCGGCCCGCCTCCTCGAAGGCGAGGACCGCCTCGGGCAGCCCCAGCCCGACCCCGCCCGCCGCCTCCGGCAGCCGCAGCGCGAACAGGCCCGCCTCGCCCAGCGCGCGCCAGAGCGCGCGGTCGAGCACACCGGGTCGCGCGACGGCGGCCCGCAGCGCGTCCCGGCCGAAGCGGCCCGCCAGCAGCGCGCGCACGCCCGCGCGCAACGCCCGCTGGTCGTCGGTCAGTTGGAAGCGCACGGGTCGGTCACCGTCCCTTCGGCAGCCCCAGGATGCGTTCGGCCACGATGTTCTGCTGGATCTGCGAGGTGCCGGCCGCGATCGTGTACGACAGCGAGGACAGCCGGTCCAGGACCCAGGGGTGGCCGACGTCCAGGGAGCCGGCGCCCAGTACGTCGGCGGCGGTGTCGAAGAGTTCCTGGCGCGCGTGCGAGTACCGCAGTTTGAAGACCGAACCCCCGACGCCCGGCACTCCCCCGGTCCGCTCCGCCTCGCTCACGTTCCACTGCGTGAGCCGCCACAGGGCACGGAACTCCGCGTTCAGCCGGCCCAGCCGGCGACGGAGCGTGACGTCGCCCCAGCGGCCGCCGTCGTGTGCCGCACGGGCGAGTTCGCGCAGCACCCGGCGGCAGGCCACCACCTCCCCGACGAACGCCGTGCCGCGTTCGAAGGAGAGCGTCACCATGGTCACGCGCCAGCCGTCGTCCTCGGCGCCGACCCGGTTGGCCACCGGCACCCGCACCTCGTCGAGGAACACCTCGGCGAACTCGTTCGACCCCGCGAGCGTCCGCAGCGGCCGTACGGTGACACCCGGTGCGTCCATGGGCAGTGCGAGCCAGGTGATGCCCCGGTGTCTCGGGGCCGCGGGATCCGTACGGACCAGCAGCTCGCACCAGTCGGCCACTTCGGCGTGGGAGGTCCAGATCTTGGACCCGCTCACCACATAGGTGTCGCCGTCCCGCCACGCGCGCGTGCGCAGCGACGCCAGGTCGGAACCGGCCTCGGGTTCGCTGAACCCCTGGCACCACACCTCCTCGCCGCGGAGCACGGGCGGCAGCCAGCGGGCGCGCTGCTCGGGGGTGCCCTCGGCGGCGATCGTCGGTCCGGCGTGCAGCAGTCCGACGAAGTTGGCGCCGACATAGGGGGCGCCTGCCTTCTCCGTCTCCTCGAGGAAGATCAGATGCTGGGTGGGGGTGGCTCCCCGTCCGCCCGCGTCCACGGGCCAGTGCAGGCCCGCGTATCCCGCGTCGTGGAGCATCCGCTGCCAGCCGAGGTCGTAGGCGCGCCGGGCCGGCCAGTCGTCGGGGGGCGGCTTCGGGGGCAGGGTCGGCAGCACCCCGGCCAGCCAGGCGCGCAGCCGGGCCCGGAACTCCTCCTCCTCGGGCGAGTGGGCGAGTTCCACTAGCGGTCCGGGTCGGTCGGGTTCGTCATGGGTGCGGGTCCCCTCCCCTGGCGCCAGGCGATCTGATGGATAGTCAGATAGGCCGGGAAGCAGATTAGCCCCGCACCCCTGGACCGGCAAGGCGGCCGGTCCTACGCTCTGCGCACTATCTGACTGACCGTCAGCTCCAGGGGGTCGATGTGAACGACACCGCGCACGCGCTGGGCAAGTCCCGGACGCTCTGGGAACTGGCCGCCCGGCGCGCCGCCCTCACCCCCGACCGGCCCGTGCTGCTCCAGGGGGACCGTTCGCTGAGTTTCGGCGAGCTGTGCGAGCGGGCCGAGCGAGTGGCCGCCGGGCTCCACGACATGGGCGTACGCCCCGGAACCGTGGTCGCCTGGCAACTGCCCACCCGCATCGAGACGGCCCTGCTGTCCTTCGCACTGGCCCGTCTCGGGGCCGTCCAGACACCCGTCATCCCCTTCTACCGGGAGCGCGAGGTCGGCTTCGCGCTCGGCCGGGCGCGGGCGGAGTTCTTCGCGGTGCCGGGCGTCTGGCGGGGCTACGACCACACGGCGATGGCACGGCGACTCGGCGCGCGGGGCGTCTTCCGGGCGTACGACGACGGGGACCTGCCCGACGGGGACCCGGCCGTGCTGCCTCCCCCGCCCGCCGAGGGCACCTCGGTCCGCTGGATCTACTGGACCTCCGGGACGACCTCCGACCCCAAGGGCGTCCTGCACACGGACCGTTCGCTCATCGCGGGCGGGGCCTGCCTCGCGCACGCGCTGCGGCTGTCCGAGCAGGACGTGGGCTCGATCGCCTTCCCGTACGCGCACATCGGCGGGCCCGACTACACGGTGATGCTGCTGCTGTACGGCTTCCCGGCCGTGCTGTTCGAGCAGTTCGCGCTGCCGGACGCACTGGAGGAGTACCGCAGGCACGGGGTGACGGTGGCCGGCGGGTCCACCGCCTTCTACTCGATGTTCCTCGCCGAGCAGCGCAGGCGGCCGGGGGTCCGGCTGATCCCGACGCTGCGGCTGCTGGCGGGCGGCGGGGCGCCCAAGCCTCCCGAGCTGTACCACCAGGTGGTCCGGGAGATGGGGGTGCAGCTCGCCCACGGCTACGGCATGACCGAGGTGCCCATGATCACCATGGGGCGGCCGGACGACGATGCCCGAAGCCTGGCGACGACCGAGGGACGGCCCCCCGAGGGGATGGAGATACGGATCGTCGACGGGGAGGTGCGGCTGCGGGGAGAGGCCGTCTGCCGGGGGTATCTGGACCCGGCCGGCACGGCGGAGGCCTTCGACGAGGAGGGGTTCTTCGTCACCGGTGACCTCGGGCACCTCACCGACAGCGGGCATCTGGTGCTGACCGGGCGGCTGAAGGACGTCATCATCCGCAAGGGCGAGAACATCTCGGCCAAGGAGATCGAGGACCTGCTCCACGGGCACCCCGCGGTGCGGGACGTCGCGGTGATCGGACTGCCCGACCGGGACTGCGGCGAACGGGTCTGCGCGGTGGTGGAACAGCCGCCCGGCGCACAGGAGTTGACCTTGGACGCGATCGTTTCGTATCTGCGCGCCGAGGGGCTGTCGGTGCACAAGCTGCCGGAGCGGTTGGAGGTGGTGGACGCCCTGCCGCGGAACGACACCCTGCGGAAGGTGCTCAAGTACCGGCTGCGGGAGCGCTACTCCGGCACGGTGAAGTAGCGCGCGATCGCGGTCACGACCTCCGTCTCGCCGACCATGCCGTCCCCGTCGGCGTCGAGCACCGCAGCGGCCGCCCGGGCGATCTCCTCGCCCACGCCGAGCGCCTTGAGGACGCGCACGGTCTCCTGCACCGTGGCCCGGCCGTCGTGGTCGCCGTCCGCGACGGCGAGCGCCGCGTGCAGGAAAGGGCGGGCGATCTCCGCGAACCGCTCCGGGTTGTCGCGCAGCCGCTTGACCGCGCCGCCCACGAACTCCTCGCGGGTGATGCGCTGGTCCCCGTCCCGGTCCGCTATGCCGGCCATGCCCTGCCAGAACGCCTCGCCCCCGGCGTACAGGGCCTGCCCCTGCTCGGATCTGGCCGCGGTGCCGAACTCGGCGAGGACCGCCTTGGCCGCGGCGCTGAAGTCCTCCCGGTCGATGTAGCCGTTGCCGTCCTGGTCGAAGGTGGCGAACCGGGCGGCGATCCTGCGCTCGTACTCGGTGCTGACCATGGTGTTCTCGGGCCGCCTTACATGAGTCGGGGTGCGTCTCGGACGGAGCGTACGACGCCGGAGGCGCGGGGAGAGACGGAAAACGACGCTTGTACCAAGACCGCAGGAATTCCGGGACAACAGTGTGGCTGTCCTGGAGTGTTCCGTTGACGGGGGTGCGCCGGGCGCGTTGCTGGGGAGGAGCTGGAGGCATACGGGCGGAGCGCACGGGTCATGGACGGGGCGCACGGGGGTGACACGGGCGCGCGTGGGGGGGCACACAGGTGACTCACGCGGGTGGGCGTTGGGAGCCCGTGGAAGGGCGCGCGTGGCTCACGGGAAAGGGGGGTGCGAGGGGCTCACGCGGACAGGGGGCGCGACTCCTCGTCGGTGGCCGAGACCACGTCCGCGTAGACGTCGAAGAGGCGGCGCACACCGAGCGCGGCGAGGACCCGGTTGACGTGCGCGCCCTCCACCGCGCTGGGCGGGGGCAGGATCAGTCTGAGCCCGCCCCGGCAGGAACGGATCAGCCGGCGGGTGGCGATGAGCACACCGACGCCGCTGGAGTCGCAGAAGACGACGTCCGACAGATCGAGGACGACACGGTGCCGCCCCTCCGCCACCGCGTCGTGCACCCGCTGGCGCAACACCGGCGACGTCACCAGGTCCAGTTCACCCTCGACATGGAGCACGGCCCACTCGCCGCGCTCCCCGTAGGTCACCTTGAGCGTCACCGCCGCGCCTCCCGCACCCTTGCGTCCCGACAAAAAACGGAAGTCATTCCTACGCTTCCTTCAGCGCGGCTGCCCCAACGCCCCTCCATGAAACACCGGACTACTGATCGAAAGCGCGTACTAGATGAGCCAATTCGATCGGTAACGGTCTCGTTCGTTCAGGTCCGATCGGAGAGGCCCTCGGCGCGGACGGCCCCCCGAAGCGCCGATCCCATGCGGCCTGCCCCTATCACCTGCGGCTCGTCAAGGGGCGCACATTGCCGTAAAGGGGCGTGCGTTGTCCGACGTGCCGACTACATTCGAGGAGACAGGGGTCACAGGCTGGACGGGAACGGGCGCCGGGCACGACCGGAGGGGAGGGCGGCGTGACGAAGAAGGATGCACCACCCCGCTGGGACCGCAGGATGCAGCAGCGGCTCGCCCGCGGCGAGGCGGCCGCGCTCGGCGAGTGCTACGACCGGTTCGCGTCACTGGTGCACGGGCTCGCCCACCGTGTGCTCGGGGACGAGGCGGCGGCCGACGGCATCACACGGGAGGTGTTCGCCCACCTCTGGGAGCACCCCGAGGAGTACGACCCGAAGCGGAGCCCCCTGCGCTCCTGGATCGCCCTGCTCACCCACCGGCTCGCCGTACGGCGGCTGCGCGCCACCGAGACCGCCGCGCTCGCCCGGGACGGCCGGACCACCCCCGAGGAGTTGGAGCACAAGGTGCACCGCGCCGCGGTCGCGGCCCGCGCGGACTACATCGTCACCGCCATGCCGGTACCGCTGCGCGCCGCCCTGGAGCGCGCCTACTTCCAGCGCCGGGACTACCGCCAGACCGCCGCCGACCTCGGCATCACCGCGGACGAGGCCCGGCGCCGCCTCCGCCTCGGCCTCCAGCTGCTGTCCACGGCCTACGAGACGGACCCCGCGGGCGCCCCCGACGAACCGGGTGCCGCGTGATGACCGGGGTGGAGGGTGCCGAGGAGGCGGGCACGCCGCAGGCGGCCCTCGCGGCGGCCGAGGAGCCGCCCGTGCTCGAACACCGGGTGCTGAAGGCGCTGCTCGGGGCCTGGGCGCTCGCCGCCTGTACGGCGGAGGAGACGGCGGCCGTGGAGGCGCACCTCGGTGACTGCGGCCCCTGCGCGGACGAGGCCCGGCGGCTGCGCGAGGCGGTGGGGCTGCTGCACCGCCAGGAGAGCCTCGACCTCGATCCGGGGCTGCGCACCCGGGTGCTGGAGACCTGCCTGGACCGGCGCCCGCCCCGTATCCCGGTACCGGACTGGGCAGATCCGTACGACGCGGAGGCCGCCCGCCTGGACGCCCTGCTCCAGGACATAGGAGACGCCGAGTGGCACGCGCCCGTGCGGCTGCGGTGGTTCGACGGCACGGGACCGGCGAGTCGTCGTACGACCGTCGCCGGCGTGATCGCCCATCTGCTCTCCGTCGACGGACTGGTGGCGATGGCGCTGGGGCTCGACGACCCGCTCACGGGCACGGCCGCCGAGTCCCCCACACCGCGCGGGCGCACGGAGGCGTACTGGCGCGATGCCCACTTCCCGCCCACCCGGTCCGTGCGCTCCCCCTGGCGGGAGCTGAGCCGCGATCTGGTGCGGACGGTGTCGTTCACCGGCGGGACCGGGCAGCTCGCGGTGGACTACGGCGGGTTCGAACTGCCGCTGCACGACGCGATGCTGGACCGGGCCTTCGAGTGCTGGGTGCACGCGGAGGACATCGCGGACGCCGTCGACTACCCGTACGGGCCGCCGGCGCCGCGCCATCTGAACCGGATGATCGACCTGGCGGCGCGGATGCTCCCCGACGTGCTCGCGGCACGGCGGCGGGCCGGGCTGGCCTCGCCCGTCCGCACCCGGCATCTGGTCCCGGCGGGCCGGCCCGGGCGCAGTCTGCGGCTGGAGATCGAGGGCTCGGGCGGCGGCGAATGGCTGATCGCCCTCGACTCCCCCGGCGCGGTCGCCTCCGCCGAGCACGCGGTGGCGCACGTCGCACTCGACGGGGTGGAGTTCTGCCGGCTGGCCGCGGGCCATGTGCCGCCCGAGGAGGCGGCCGCGGGGCAGCTGGGCGACCGGGAGGCGATCAGGGACGTGCTCTTCGCGACCGCGTCACTGAGCCGGATGTAGGCCGGACGCGGTCGCGTCCTTGAGTCGGAAGCACGTCGGACGAGGACCGGACGAGGATCGGATGCGGTCGCGTCCGTGAGCCCGGGTGCGGGCGGTGCCGGTGAGCGGGATGCGGACCGGATCCGGGCGGTGTCCTACGCGAAGACCACGGTGCGCCGGCCGTTCGGCAGGATCCGGCGTTCGGCGTGCCACTTGACCGCGCGCGCCAGCGCCTGGCACTCCACGTCGCGGCCGACCGCGACCAGTTGGTCCGGGGTCACGCCGTGGCCGACCCGCTCGACCTCCTGCTCGATGATCGGGCCCTCGTCGAGGTCGGCCGTCACGTAGTGCGCGGTCGCGCCGATCAGCTTCACACCGCGCGCGTGGGCCTGGTGATACGGCTTCGCACCCTTGAAGCTCGGCAGGAACGAGTGGTGGATGTTGATGATCCGGCCGCTGAGCTGCTTGCACAGGTCGTCGGAGAGCACCTGCATGTAGCGGGCCAGGACCACCAGCTCGACGTCGAGCTCGCGGACCAGCTCCAGCACCCGGGCCTCGGCCTCCGACTTGGTGTCCTTCGTCACAGGGATGTGGTGGAAGGGGATGTTGTACGAGCCCACGAGCTCGGCGAAGTCGGTGTGGTTCGAGACCACGGCCGCTATCTCCACCGGCAGCGCCCCGGTCCGGGCGCGGAAGAGCAGGTCGTTCAGGCAGTGGCCGAACTTGCTGACCATGAGGACGACACGCATCTTCTCGTCGGCCCGGTTGATCTGCCAGTCCATCTGGAAGGAGTCACCGATCGCCGCGAAGCTCGCGCGCAGCTTGTCCACCTCGACCGGAGCCTCGGCCGAGAAGTGGACCCGCATGAAGAACAGTTCCGTGTCGTGGTCGCCGAACTGCTGGCTGTCCACGATGTTGCAGCCGGTCATGAAGAGGAAGCTCGACACGGCGTGCACGATGCCCTGCTTGTCCGGGCAGGAGAGGGTGAGGACGTACTGGTCGGCGGTGGCCGCGGCTCGGGAGGTCTGCTCACTCATGCAGGCCAGGGTCTCATGACCGGGGGCCCCGAGGAGGACCGTCCCGCCACCCGGACGGCCCCCGGACGCCTACGCCGTCCGGGTCATGATCCGCAGCACCTCCAGCGTGCGCGGGGGCGTGTCCGGGTCCTCGCCGTCGCTGGTCGCGAGCCGCACATGCGCGTCGCGCGCCGCCCGCACCGCCTCCGGCCACGCCTGGTGGTTGAGGTAGGCGTCCACCGGCGCGTCCGGACCGACGTGGTGCATGATCCGCAGCACCCGCAGGACGGCGGTGTCCACGAGCGCCGCCTCCTGCGAGTCGCGGAAGATCGTGCCGACGTACTTCTCGGCCGACCAGTTGTCCAGCCAGGTGTCCTCGACCAGGCGGTACACGGCGTCGGTGACGTCGCCGTATCCCTCGACACCGGTCAGCCAGACGTCCCGCTGGAACACCGGGTCGGAGAGCATGTGCAGCGCGGAGCGCACATTGCTGCGCCAGCGCCACCACGGCATGTCGTTGAGAGGCATACCGCCCATGGTGGATGAGCGACGGCCGCGACGGGAAGAGCTCTCTGAACCTTGCACAGTCATCGATCGTACGTTCCTTGCGAAAAGCGGATCATCAGCCCCCGTAATTCACCTCCGCGACACCATGAGCTAACCGGTGGTCACTCGAAGGTTAGTTGTGTGGCGGAATCGTGCGGGTCTATGACCGGCAGGCGACACTCCAGCTTCTCCTCCACCAGCCCCCGCAGTCAGGATTCCGTCCGAAAAAAGGCGACCAACCGCGTCAGGACGGCCCTGCTCAACGCGGGTGCCCTGGTGGCGGTCGGGTCGCTGGCCACCGCGTGCGGTGTCGTCCCCGGTACCACGGGGAGCTCCGGGAACGGCACGGTGACCGTCATGACCTGGGCACCGGACAAGACCTCCGCGACCAACAAGCCGGGCATGCCTGCGATGGCGAGGGCGTACGCGCGCTACGTCAACGCGCACGGCGGCATCGCCGGCCACAAGCTCAACGTCCTGACCTGCAACGAACACAACGACTTCGTGGGCGCCGCGCGATGCGCCCGCACCGCGGTCAAGGACAAGGCCGTCGCGGTCGTCGGCTCCTACAGCCAGTACGCGTCCTCCTCCCTCTCCCCGCTGGAGTCGGCCGGCATCCCCTACATCGGCGGCTACGGACTCACCGACGACGAGTTCAAGAGCGTCCTCTCCTACCCCGTCAACGGCGGTCAGCCCGCGCTGCTGGCCGGCCTCGGCGAGGAACTGGGCAAGAGCTGCGGTCCCGTCGCACTGGTACGGCCCGACACCATCGCCGGCGACCAGCTTCCGCTGCTGCTCGACGCCGGGCTGAAGGCGGGCGGCCACGCCGACGCAACGGACCTGCTCGCCCCCGAGGACGCCACCGCCCTCGACCAGCAGGCGCAGGAGGCACTGCAGAAGGCGGCCTCGAACCCGCAGCTCAAGGGGTGCGTGGTGCCCTCGCTCGACGAGCGCACCGGCACGTTCATGGACTCCTTCCGCCGCCTGAGCGACAGCTACCCGGCGGTGCGCACGGCCTCCGTGCTCGGCAGTGTCGACCAGTCGGTGATCGACGCGTCGGGCGGAAAGTCGGGCCCGTACGAGGGCGCCTACGTCACCAGCTGGTACCCGGAGGCGACGGACGCGCGCTGGGACCCGATGAAGAAGGTGATCAGCGAGGAGGCCTTCGGCGACAACCGCATCGACCCGGCGGACGCCGGGGTGCAGACCACGTGGATCGCGTACGCCGTCCTGACGAAGGTCATCGAGTCGCTCGGCAACGGCGACGTCACCGCGCAGGCGATCCGGTCGGCCCTCGACAACGGCCTGAAGGTGGACACGGGCGGTCTCACGCCGACCCTGAGGTGGCGCTTCCAGGACCTGACGGCGGTGGTCGACTTCCCGCGCCTGATCAACTCGGACGTGACCTTGCAGGTCGTCCACGACGGACGGCTGGTGGGGGCGCGCAAGGGCTTCGTGAACGTGGGCAAGACGCTGGAGAACGCGACCAGCGAGTGAGCCGTGCCACAGCCGGCGCCGCCCGGTCCGCGCAGGTGAGCGGGCGGCGTGTACGGCCCTGCGGTCCGTGAGGCCGTACAGCAGACAGACGTGAGGTGCACCACCCCGGTCCGCGTGCGCGGCCGGGGGGGCACCTCACGGCGTTCTACAGCTGGGTCGGCTGGCGCTGGGTCAGGCCGTACTTCTGGGCGATGGCGTTCCACAGGTTGGCGGCCTTGGCCTTCTGGGCGCTGGCCGTGCCGCTGGCCCGGTTGCCCGCCGCAGTCTGGCCGGTGGTGCGGGCCTGCCCCTTGTGGCACCCCTTCTTGTCGCCCGAGACCTGGTCGGCCCAGGCGGCGTAGTGGGTGTCGGCGGCGGCGGACGCCTTCCAGGCGCTGGTGAGCGCCGCGGTCAGCTCGCCGTGCGCCGGGAGCTTGTCGACCGCGAGCCCGGACAGCTGGCCGACCAGGTCGTTGCGCTGCTTCGCCGCGTCACGCAGATCGGAACCGGCCTGGTCGAGGTTCTGGCAGCCCTTGACGTCGGCCACCGCCTTGATCACCGCGCCACGGCTGTTGCCGCTGTCCGCGAGGAGCTTGTCGAGCGCGACGGCCTGCGCCTTGGGGTCTCCGCCGCCCGACGAGGAGGACGAGGAGTCCGTGGCCGGCCCGGTCGCCGCGACGGACGTGCTGCGGTCGCCCTTGTCGCCGCCACCGCCGAGCATGGCGCCCGCCCCGATGCCGAGGACAACGATGCCCACGCCGATGGCCGCGATGAGCGGGACGCGCGACCGGGTACGGGCGCCTCCCCCGTCGTCGCCGCGCTGTCCGGCCGTCCAGTCCTGGGGCGCACCCGGGGCGCCCGGTGTGTCGAACCGCGGCAGGTTCTGGGTGGACTCGGCGCCGCCCGGGCCGGCCCGGAAGAGGTTGTCGAACACCGCCGGCGGCTGCCCGGCGCCAGCCGCCGGGGCGCCGTAGGGCGCCGGGCCCGGCTGTCCGGGCACGGGCGGGAGGTACTGCGTGGCCTGCGCGTCGGCCCCCATGGCCCCGCCCCGCCCGAGGAACTGTGTGGCGTCGCCCCTCGGCTGCTCCGGCGGCAGGGCTCCCGCGACCGGCGGGATGAACTGGGTGGCTCCCTCGGCGGCGACGGGCGGGATGTACTGCGTCGCGCCCTCGTCGGGCGAGACGGTCACCGGGGCGATGTACTGCGTGGCGCCCTCGTCCATGGGGGCCGGCAGGGGCGCGGAGTGCGGCAACTGCGGTGCGCCGTGCGCCGGCTGCCCGTTCGTGCCGTACGGGGACGGCTGCGCGCCCTCGGGCGGCAGCGGTCCGGCGCCGCCCTGCCGCGGTCCGGGGACGTCGCCCCAGGCGGAGCGGGGGTCGGCGGGCTGCTCCCACGACTGCTGGGCGGGCTGCTGTGCGCCCCAGGACTGCCCGGCGTCGGCGCCCCAGCCCTGGGCGGGGGGCGTCTGGGCCGGCTGCTGTCCCGGGCCCCACGGCTGGCCCCAGCTCTGGCCGCCCGCCGGGGTGGTGTGGCCGTCGGGGGCGGGGGCGGCGTGGTGGCCGCCCGCCGGGACCGTGGCACTGTTCGCCGCGCCCGTCATGCCCGGCAGCAGGGGCTCGCCGCCGTCGGAGGGCAGCACGATGCCTTCGCGCGCGGGCCGCGCCGAGGGCTCCTCGCCCTGTCCACTCTGCGTCACCGGGACTCCTACGATCGGGGGAACCTACGGAATCGTCGACTCACGCTACCGGGTCCCCTGAGCCGGGTGCCACGCAGCACGGGCGGAGCGACCCCCCCGAGAGCGGGGGGAACCACGCGAGCAGTCACAAACCACCGGCGAGGGGAGGGGCGCCGAACCCGTCCGTTCACGGTGCGTTCACCTCGGCTCATGGCCGGGGCCCCGCACGGCGGGAGGCACGATCCACGGCCGGCGCTCCCCCGCCCCCGGCGAAAGGTGTGATCCGTCACCGACCGGGACCCGCGCACCGCGATCCTCACGGGCCCCCGCGCCGGTGTCTCCGCAGGCCCCCGCGCCGGGACCGCCACCGGCTCCCCCGGCCGAAGCCCTACGCCGCGGCCGCCAGATCCATTCGCGCCCCGAACTCCCGCACCACCGCCTCGTCCTGGTACGGCTCCAGCCGCTGCTGGAGGTCCTCCAGATACTCGGCGCCGCGGTTGGACCTGAGGGAGCCGAGCAGTTCCACGGCCTTCAGGCCCGTGTGGCAGGCCTGCTCCACCTCGCGCTGCTGCACCTGGGCCGTGGCGAGCAGCACATAGCCGATCGCCCGGCGCCGGGCCCGGGACTCGGGGTGCCCGGCGAGGGACTCCTCCGCGCGCCGGGCCGCCGCCTCGGCCTGCCCCAGATCCCGGTGGCAGTGCGCCAGTTCGTCCGCCAGATACGCGTGGTCGAAGTGGGCGATCCACGCCGGGTCGTCCCCGGACGCCGCGTCGGCCGCCTCCAGCGCCGTGATCGCGCGGCCCGCCGCGAGCTGGGTGGCGCGGACATCGCCCATCAGCGCGTGTCCCCGCGCCTCGGCGGCATGGAACATCGCCTCCGCGCGCGGAGTGACCCGCCCGCGTGCCCCCTCCTGGGCGGCGCGCGCCAACTGCGCGATCTCGCGCGGGTTTCCGAGTTGCGCGGCGAGATGGCTCATGGAGGCGGCCAGCACGTAGCCGCCGTAGCCGCGGTCGCCCGCCGCCTGGGCGAGCCGCAGCGCCTGGATGTAGTAGCGCTGGGCGAGTCCGGGCTGCCCGGTGTCGACGGCCATGTATCCGGCGAGCTCGGTCAGCCGGGCGACGGCGGCGAACAGATCGCGTCCCACGGCCTCGCGGTAGGAGCCCGCCAGCAGTCCCGAGACGACGCTGTTGAGATAGTGCACGACGACCGGACGCACATGGCCGCTGCCGTACTGGTGGTCCAGCTGGACCAGTGCCTGGGTCGTCGCGCGCACCGCGGCCACGTCCGACGGGCCCACCCGTGGCCCGGCCGACCGTGCGACCTGCGCGTCCGGCGCGGAGATCAGCCAGTCCCGGCTCGGCTCGACCAGCGCCGACGCGGCGACCGACGAGCCGGACAGGAAGTCCCGGCGGCCGACGTCGCTGCGCCACAGCTCGCAGACCTGCTCGATGGCGCCGAGCACGGTCGGTGAGAACTGAAGGCCCACGCCGGACGCGAGGTTCTTGCCGTTGGCCATGCCGATCTCGTCGATCGTGACCGTGCGGCCCAGCTTGCGGCCGAGCGCCTCGGCGATGATCGCCGGGGCCCGGCCCCTCGGCTGCTGTCCGCGCAGCCAACGGGCCACCGACGTCTTGTCGTAGCGCAGATCGAGGCCGTGTTCGGCGCCGCACATGTTGACCCGGCGGGCGAGCCCCGCGTTCGAGCAGCCCGCTTCCTGAATGAGTGCCTGCAGCCGTTCGTTCGGCTGTCGCGCGACGAGTGGCCTTGCGGCCATGGCGTACCCCCTGTGGGTGCGGTGCCTGCTCACGCACCGAGTTGACGTGTCTTCTGCGGCCGGACCACCGGGCACACCCTTTTCGTGCACCGAAAAGATCCGGCCTTGAAGATCGATGCCCAGCGGACATGCCTCTGATGCGAGACATGCGAGGATTGCCGGGGTAAAGACTGATGCCGTGCCCCCCACGTGGTTACCCAGCCCCCGCTGCCGATCCTCTTGCGCGCCCCCACCCGTGCATCCGTGCGCCCCGCTCGGGGAAACGGTGCTCCTCCCCGGCGCATGTGGGACAACACCAGGCAAAAAGGGCATGCCCAAAATCCGTTCCCCGGGCGGGAGATGGCTCGCCGTAGGCGGGCGTAACCCCCGGTGACGGCTAGAGTTGAGTTCATCGTGGAAGAGACCATCGCGGGCCCTGAAGCTGCCCACATCCCCAAGCAGCGCGGCGACTCACTCCTGGAAGCCGCGGTTCGTTACGCCGAGGAGCGCCACTGGGACGTGTTCCCGGGCACCTGGCTGGAGGCCGTGGAGGGGATGCACCGCTGCTCCTGCGATCAGCCCTCCTGCCCCACGCCGGGCGCGCACCCGGCGGGCGACGACTGGGCGACGCAGGCGACCGGCAGCGCGACAGCCGTACGACGGATGTGGTCCACGCGGCCCACCGCGTCCATCCTGCTGCCCACCGGGCGCACGTTCGACGCCATCGAGGTCCCGGAGACGGCCGGCTTCCTCGCCCTCGCGCGCATGGAGCGGATGGAGCTGACCCTCGGGCCGGTGACGCTGGCGCCGGACCGGCGCATGCGGTTCCTCGTCCTCCCCGGGGCCGCGGCGAAGGTCCCCGACCTGGTGCGGAACCTGGGCTGGTCGCCGGCCTCCCTCGATCTGGCCACCCTCGGCGAGGGCGGTTACGTGGCCGCGCCGCCCACCCGGTACGGGTCGCGGGGCGCCGTGCAGTGGGCCTGCCGGCCGACGCCCGCGAACCGGTGGCTGCCGGACGCCGAGGAGCTGATCTCCCCGCTGGCGTACGCCTGCGGACGGGACCGCTAGTGCTGTGGCCGGGAAGGTTTGCCGGTGAACCTTTCCGGTCGCAGCACTAGCCGTCGAGGGTGACCGTCCCGTACCTACGGGGGGTGCGACAGCCCCCCGTATGGTGCTCCTATGACCGAGGGAGCAGGGGCGGCCGTGGCCGCCGTACGGGTGCAGGGGCTCTGGAAGAGGTACGGGGAACAGATCGCCGTCGCGGGGATCGATCTGGAGCTGCCCGCGGGGCGGTTCATCGGGCTCGTCGGGCCGAACGGGGCCGGCAAGACCACCACCCTGTCCATGATCACCGGGCTGCTGCGGCCCGACCAGGGGACCGTCGAGATCGTCGGGCACGACGTGTGGCGCGACCCGGTCGCGGTCAAGGCCCGCATCGGCGTCCTGCCCGAGGGCCTGCGCCTGTTCGAACGGCTCTCCGGCCGTGAACTCCTCGCGTACACGGGCAGGTTGCGGGGGCTGCCCGGCGCCGAGGTCGACAAGCGGGCCACCCAGCTCCTCGACGTGCTCGACCTGGCCGGGGCCCAGCACAAGCTGGTCGTCGACTACTCGACCGGTATGCGCAAGAAGATCGGGCTCGCCTGCGCCCTTCTCCACAACCCCGAAGTACTCTTTCTGGACGAGCCGTTCGAGGGCGTGGACCCGGTCTCCGCACAGACCATCCGCGGCGTCCTGGAGCGGTACACCGGCTCCGGCGCCACCGTCGTCTTCTCCTCCCATGTGATGGAGCTGGTCGAGTCGCTGTGCGACTGGGTCGCGGTCATGGCCGCCGGGCGCATCCGCGCGCACGGCCCGCTCGCCGACGTCCGGGGCAGCGCGCCCACGCTTCAGCAGGCGTTCCTCGAACTGGTCGGTGCGCGCACCCAGAACACCGGTGCCGATCTCGACTGGCTCGGCGGCGGCGCCCGGTGAGCGCCCCCGGTCTCACTCCCACCCTCGTACGGCTGAAGCTGTCCCTGCTGCGCAACGGGCTGCGGCAGTCCGCCGGGCGGCGGGCCGCGTACGTCACGACCGTCGTCGTGGTGCTGCTGTTCGCCGCTCTGCAGCTGATCGGCCTGATCGCCCTGCGGGGCTCGACGCACGCCGCCACCATCGCCGTGCTGCTGGCCACGATCCTGGCGCTGGGCTGGGCCGTGATGCCGCTGTTCTTCCCCAGCGGGGACGAGACGCTGGACCCGACCCGTCTGGTGATGCTGCCGCTGCGCCCGCAGCCGCTCATACGGGCCCTGCTGGTGGCGTCCCTGGTCGGCATCGGGCCCCTGTTCACCCTGTGCCTGTTCGCCGGTTCGGTGGTGTCCGTGGCGCACGGGGCGGCCGCCTACGCCACCGCCGTCGTCGCCGTCGTGCTCGCGCTGCTGGTGTGCGTGGCGCTCGCCCGGGCCGTGGCCGCCGCCAACATCCGGCTGCTGACCAGCCGCAAGGGCCGTGATCTGGCCGTCCTGAGCGGGCTCGTCGTCGCCGTCGGCGCCCAGCTCGTGAACTTCGGCGCGCAGCGGCTCGGTCCGGGCGGACTCGACCAGCTGAACCCAGTCGCGGACGTGCTGCGCTGGATTCCGCCGGGCTCCGCGATCGGCGCGGTGGACTCGATGAGCAAGGGCTGCTACGGCATCGGGCTCGCCCAGCTCGCGCTGAGCGCCGCCGCGGTGGCGGGGCTGGGGTCCCTGTGGTCGCGCAGTCTGACGAAGCTGATGACCTCGCCGGACGGGTCCACGCTGCAGGCCGCCGAACCGGGCCCCCGGGAAGGCTCCTCGACACGGCTGTCCCGGCTGCTGCCCGCGGGCCGCACCGGCACGGTGATCGAGCGCAGCCTGCGCTATGTGTGGCGCGACCCCAAGACCAAGGCGGCGTGGGTGACCTCGCTCGCGATCGGCCTGATCGTGCCGGTCTTCAACGCCCTCCAGGGCACCGGCACCGTCTACTTCGCCTGCTTCGCGGCGGGGATGCTCGGCATCCAGATGTACAACCAGTTCGGCCAGGACACCTCCGCGTTCTGGATGGTCGCGATGACGATCTCCTCGCCCCGCGACGCCTACGCCGAACTGCGCGGCCGGGCGCTGGCCCTGCTGCTGATCACGGTGCCGTACGCAGCCCTCGTCACCGTCGTCACCACCGCGCTGCTCGGCGCCTGGCACCGGCTGCCCGAGGTGCTCGGACTGTCCTTCGCCCTGCTCGGCGCGATGCTGGGGACCGGCGCCTGGACCTCGGCCGGCTTCCCGTACTCGATCCCGCAGGAGGGCTACAAGAACGTGGTCCCCGGGCAGACGGGGCTGGCCTGGATCTCCATCTTCGGCGGCATGGTCTCGGCGGCCCTGCTGTCCTCGCCCGTGATCGCGGCGACGATCTGGCTGAACGTCACGTCGGGCGGGGCGGACTGGACCTGGCTGCTGCTGCCCGCCGGCGCCGTCTACGGGGCGCTGCTCATCCTTCTCGGACTGCGTCTCGCGGCACCCCGGACGGCACGGCGGCTGCCGGAGATCCTGGCGGCGGTCAGCAAGGGGTAGGGCGGGGCCGGGGCGGTCAGGGGGTGGGCAGGCCGTCGAGGAACGGTTCGATCGCCGCGCGCCAGGCCTCCGGCTGGTCGTAGTGGACCAGGTGGCCCGCGTCGGGCACCTCCGCGTACCGGCCGTGCGGCAGGACGCGCACCATCTCCTGTGCCTCCGCCCGGCCCAGTTCGCCGTCCAGGCCCCGGACGACCAGGGCCGGGCACTGGACTTGTGCCAGCTCCTCCCAGTGCGCGTCGTAGACCCAGGTCCGGCGGGACCTCAGCATCTGCTCGGGTTCGAAGACGGGCCGCCAGCCGTCCGCCGACTCGGCCATCACCTCGGCGTAGAACGCGCCGCGGGCCGGATTGGGGCGTTCCACCCAGGGGTCGTCCTCGCCGAACCACTTGCGGACGTCGGCGAGCGTGGCGAAGGGCAGGGGCCAGGACTTGAACCAGTCCTCCCACTCGCGCTGTGAGGCGGCGCCGAGCGCGGAGGCCCGCATGTCGCAGATGACCAGGCCGCGGACCAGGTCGGGGCGCTTGGCGGCGAGCTGCCAGGCGGTCAGGGCGCCCATGGCGTGGCCGACGAGGACGACCGGGGCGAGGCCGAGCTGTTCGACGGCGGCCTCGGCGTCGTCGATGTAGTCCTCGCGGGTGTACTCGCCCTCGGGCGGCTTGTCGCTCTGGCCGTGGCCGCGCTGGTCGAGCGCGACGGCACGGCGCCGCTCGGTGAGCCAGCGGGCGGTGGACGCCCAGTGCGAGGCCCGGCCCATGAGCCCGTGCAGTAAGAGCACACCGGGCGGGTGCTCGGTCTCCCCGGTCTTGGGAGGCTCCGCGAACTCCCATGCGGCGAGGCGTACGCCGCCCGCTCCGGTCACGTCGATGCGCCGCACCATCCTCCAGGCACCCCCCTGCTCCGCTCGGACCGCTCGCCCCGCTTCGCGCGGTCGGTCCACGCTCGTCCTGCTGCCGCTGTGGTCCTGCTGCTCCTGCTGCTGGTGTCGCGGGCCATCCCCGTACGTCGGGTGTCGGTCCGGTGCCGGAGTGGCCTGTGTCCCGTGCTGCCGCACCACGTGCCGATGGTCACAGCGCGCGGTCCGGTGAGATCGTCACTTCCACGCTATCGAATGACTATTCGAAAATGCGGATTCCGGCGGCAACACCCCTCCTTCGAGTGACCCCCCGCCATGATTGGTCGCCGTCTGCGCGGGGAGATCTTCTGCGGGAGGCGGACCGCTCGGGGAAAACCGGTCCGAGGGGGATGACCCTGGGAGCTCGGGGCTCCGGGTCAGAACAGGGGAGGACAGGCCCCGGCGCTCAAGGGCGCCGGGGCCCACCCCATGTCCGTGGCACATCCGCCCGCCCCCTCCCTGACCAGGCGACTTCGCTGTCGCCCACCGGCCAAGAGCCCTCAGGTCATATGCCTCATGCGACAGCCTCGCACGCGAACGGCCGAAGCGCTGCGATTCCGCACATTGAATCTTGAGGACCGCGGGATCGAGTGAACGCCACCGCGGTCACCCGTGTCACAGGTGTTGACGGGACGCGGCGAGCGGGTACCCGCCCGGCCGTACGGGGGCGTGGGCGCCGTACGGCCGGGGACGAACGGAACGGTTCAGCGCTTGGCCACGAACACATGGGAGGCGATGTCGGCCGCGAGCTCGGCCGCCTCCCCGCCGCTGCCGACCAGCACGCCGCCCGCGGACTCCGTCACGCTGACCACCGAGCCGGGCTGCACGCCCGCCCGACGCAGCGTGTACATGAGCTGGGCGTCCGTCTGGATGGGCTCGCCGATGCGCCGCACGACCACCGTCTTGCCGTCCGTGCCCGCGTCGAGATCGGCCAGGGACACCATGCCCTCGTCCAGGAACGGGTCCGCGCCGTCCTTCTCGCCCAGCTCCTCCAGGCCCGGGATCGGGTTTCCGTACGGCGACTCGGTGGGGTGGCGCAGCAGCTCCAGGACGCGGCGCTCCACCGCCTCGCTCATCACGTGCTCCCAGCGGCACGCCTCGGCGTGCACCTGCTCCCACTCCAGCCCGATCACGTCGACCAGCAGGCACTCGGCCAGGCGGTGCTTGCGCATCACGCGGGTGGCGAGCCGGCGGCCCTCGTCCGTCAGCTCCAGATGGCGGTCCGGCGCGATGCCGACCAGACCGTCGCGCTCCATCCGCGCCACCGTCTGGCTGACCGTCGGGCCACTCTGGTCCAGCCGCTCGGCGATCCGGGCGCGCATGGGGACCACGCCTTCCTCCTCCAACTCGAGGATGGTGCGGAGATACATCTCCGTGGTGTCGATCAGTCCGGACATACGTGCCCCTCGATGTGATC
Source organism: Streptomyces sp. NPDC002573 (assembly GCF_042889625.1). Taxonomy (NCBI): domain Bacteria; kingdom Bacillati; phylum Actinomycetota; class Actinomycetes; order Kitasatosporales; family Streptomycetaceae; genus Streptomyces; species Streptomyces sp. NPDC002573. The sequence continues at coordinate 55,378 of NZ_JBIARC010000011.1, forward strand.
TGCCGGAGGCTCCACGGCTCACCGGCGCGTGCGCTGGCCCTGAGTCAATTCTGACGCATCCCACTGACAACCGTGGCGCGGTGAGGCAACCGGGGGGTTACCGGGCCCCGGCGACGGGTACTGGGGCGCGTTCGTCCGCACGAGCGCCGTATTGACATCCCACTGGTCCAGACCGCAACGTGATCCGCGACACGGACCGTCACGGGCGCCGGTGCGTGGTCGGTGTGCCGTCCGGGCGCCGTCCGCCGAGGTCGATCCGTCGATCCAGCGAGCGACCAAGACTGCGAAGGGGGCGCCTGGGATGAGCGAGCGGCCGAGGGGCGAGGAAACGCGGGCCGGGGAGCCCGGCGACGGGGGCACGCCGGCCGAACAGTTCTTCGACGCGGCGATCGGGCTGCTGCGGCGGGCGCGGGACGAGGAGGCGCAGCCGATCGCGGCGGCGGGCGGCCTGATCGCGGACACCGTCGCCGGCGGCGGCCGGCTGTTCGCCTTCGGCGCCGGGCACTCCTCGCTGGCCGCGCAGGACCTCGTCTACCGCGCGGGCGGCCTCGCCTTGATGAACCTGCTCACCGTCCCCGGCGTCGTGGGCGTCGACGTCACGCCGGCCACGCTGGGCTCCGCGCTGGAGCGGGTCGACGGCCTGGCGAGCGCGGTGATCGAGTCCAGCCCGCTGCGCTCCGGGGACCTGCTGGTGATCATCTCCCTGTCCGGCCGCAACGCGCTCCCGGTGGAGATGGCCATGACCGCCCGCGCCCGCGGGGTCAAGGTCATCGGGGTGACCTCGGTGGCGTACGCCTCGGAGACGAAGTCGCGCCACTCCTCCGGCACGTATCTCAGGGACCACTGCGATCTCGTCCTCGACTCGAAGATCGCGGTGGGCGACGCCGAGCTGACCCTCGACACCATCCCCGCGCCCTTCGCTCCCGCCTCCACCGTCGTCACCACGGCGCTGCTCCAGGCGGTCATGGCCACGGCCGCGGCCGCGCTGGCCGAGCGCGGCATCGAACCGCCCCTGCTCAGGTCCGGGAACGTCGATGGCGGCCACGAGTGGAACGGGCGGATCCTTCGGGAGTACCGCGACCGGATCTTCTACCAGCAGGGCTAGCCGGCCCCGCCTCCCGGCTCCGGCGTCTTCTCCAAGAGGTCGGCCAGGTCCAGCGCGGCGGCGATCCGTACCGCCACGTCCTCCCCGTACACCGCGTCGGCACGCTCGAACCGGGTGCGCCCGGCGCTTCGCAGAAACGTCACCACGCCGAGTGTCCGACCCCGGCTGCGGAGCACCGCGCACAGCGCGTGCACCGCGTCCGCGGGCCACTGCCGGGCGAGCGCCCACTCCCGCGCCCGCTCCGGGTCCGCGGAGCCCGCGCCGGCCCGTACGCATCCGGCGCGCTCCACGCACTGCAGGGCGGGATGGCCCTCCTTGTAGCGCACGGGCAGCCCGGCCTTTCCGGCGAGCAGGCTGGGTCCGGGCGCCCCGGACGGCGTCTCGGCGGCCCGCACCAGGCGTATCGGACCCTCCGCGTCCGTCACCGGGCCGCCCGCGACCCGGTCGACCAGCGCGTGATCGGCGAATCCGGCGAGCGCGAAATCCAGATGGACGACGGCCGCCTCCATCGGGTCCTCGCACTCGGCGGCCGCCCGCGCGGCGCGGTGCAGCTGGTTGGCCCGGAAGCGCAGCAGGGCCGCCTCCTGCTCGGCCTGCTTGGCCTCGGTGATGTCCAGGAACAGCCATCCCACACCCAGCGGAACCGGTTCTTCCGCGAGCGGGGAGGCCAGCCGTACGAAGCCGCTGCGCCAGCACCGCCGCCGCTCGCCGTCGGTGGTGCGCACGCTGACCCACATCTCGGCGGGCGCGGGCGGGGCTCCCTCGGCGAGCACATGGGTCAGCGCGCTCTCCAGCTCCTCGACGCCCTGCGCCAGCAGGTCCCCGAGCGGCCGTCCCAGCACGGCCGTGCGGCCGATGCCGAGCGCCCGGGCGGCGTGGGCGTTGACGACGGCCGGGCGCAGATCCGCGTCGACCAGCACCACGCCCCAGCTCGCGTCCTCGAACAGGGCCTCGCTCAGCGCGATGGACCGCTCCAGGTCGATCTGCGCATGGACCTCGCTGAAGGCGCAGTAGACCCCGGCGGGCTTCCCGTCGGGCCCCCGCACCGTCGCGGACTGGGTCCGCACCAGGACCCGTCCGCCGTCCTTGGTGAGCAGCGCGAACTCGTGCACCTGGCGCCCGGTGGCCCGCATCGCGGACATCAGCCACGCCTCGACCTCGGCGGCGTCCGCGCTGCGCACGGCCCAGCCGGCGAACCCGTGCCGCCCCACGGCCTCGGCGGCGGACCAGCCGAGAATCCGCTCGGCCTCGCGGTTCCAGTGGGTGACGACCCCCTGGGCGTCGAAGGCGCACAACGCCGCGTCCATTCCGTCCAGCAGGGCAGCCAGAAGATCGGAACCGTCCCGCTCGGGCTCGCCCGGCCCCAGCTCGTCCGTGGTCCCCCTACGCCGGGAAGCACTCACCTGAACCCCCTGCAGGCTGCTGCGTCCGTACGTACGGCGCTCGTCCCCTCACTTCCTCACATTCAACTGGACCGTGACCCAGCCCACATGCCCTTCGCGAAAGATTCGAGGAAATCCTTGCACCGGCCCGGACGGGCCCGCGGACGTGCGTCCGGAAAAGGGTCCGGAAAAAAGCTGTTGATCGGTGGCGAAAGGGTTCTTAGGGTGGGGAGCACCGAAGAAAGGAGGTGGTTCGGAGCATGTATGCACACCGGACGTCGGAGGTGGCTGCGGGCTAGTGGCCCGTCACCACACTCGGTGCGGTGCCGGACCAGCGCGTGCGAGATACGTGCAGCCGGCCTAATCCAACGCAGTCACCCGACCCGCGAGCTCGCCGGTACGTCCGGCCGGCTTCTCCGCCGTCAGGCGGAGGGACCAGAGCTCGCGGGTCGTCTGCGTCTCGGGGCGGATTCAGGGGCTCAGCCGCTCCACCCGCCAGGTGCCGTCCGGCAGGGCGACATAGCGGAGGCGGTCGTGGAGGCGGTTCGCGCGGCCCTGCCAGAACTCGACGGTCTCGGGGACGATCCGGAAGCCGCCCCAGTGCGGCGGGACCGGGACCTCAGAGCCCTCGGGGTAGCGGGCGCTGAGCTCCTCGTAGGCGGTGTCCAGCCCGGCCCGGGTGGGGATCACGGAGGACTGGGCGCTGGCCCAGGCGCCCAGCTGGGAGCCATGGGGGCGGGTGCGGAAGTAGGCGGCGGTCTCGTCGCGGCCGGTGCGGTGCGCGGTGCCGGTGACGATGACCTGGCGGGCCATGGGGTGCCAGGGGAAGAGCAGCGAGATGTGCGGGTTCGCCGCGAGGTCCCGGGCCTTGCGGGAGTCGTAGTTGGTGTAGAAGACGAAGCCCTGGGCGTCGTACTGCTTCATGAGGACCGTGCGCGAGCTGAGGCGGCCGTCCGCGTCCGCCGTGGACACGATCATCGCGTTCGGCTCGAAGATCATCCCGGCCACGGCGGCCTGGGCGGCCTGCTTGAACCAGTGGGCGAACTGCTCCATGGGGTGGGCCGCGAGCGAGGACTCGTCGAGCCCCTCGTGGCGGTAGTGCGCCCGCATCTCGGCGGGGTTGTGGGCCAGGTCCTCGACGGGACCTTCGGCCGCGCGTTCGACGATGGGTTCGAGGACGGGTTCCGCGGCGTCCGCGGCCGCGGCGGCGGCCTCGGCGGCACGGAGGGCCTCGACGGAGGGCCGGGCAGACGGTTCGGAGGGTTCGGCTCCGCCTTCATCTGCGGGTTCGGGTGCCGGTTCGTTCGGGCGGCGGTCGGTCACGCCGTCATCTTGCCGCACGGGGCACGGCTCCCATAGGGGGTGTGGTTCATCACTGCGTGGCACTGAGTGCCGCATGCTCTCCCCAAAGGTGGCACTCGGGGATATCGTGCTGGTGCCGCTCGGATGGGGTGACCGCCTGCCGAGCGGGGCATCACCGGAGTGACCGTTTTGGACCGCGAGTCTTCGGATACGACCGTGAAGGACCGTGGAACCGGGGCGGCCACCCCTTTCCCGCAACCGAAGTGCACGGCCCGAGTCGTCCCAGCGGGCCGTGGACGGGGTCGGCGGGAATCCCACCGACCACATCCGCCGCACACATCACGAGGAGCCGCCTGATGTCCGATTTCGTACCCGGGCTCGAAGGAGTCGTCGCGTTCGAGACGGAGATCGCCGAACCCGACAAGGAGGGCGGTGCCCTGCGGTACCGGGGCGTCGACATCGAGGATCTGGTCGGCCACGTCTCGTTCGGCAACGTCTGGGGGCTGCTGGTCGACGGGGCCTTCAACCCCGGCCTGCCGCCCGCCGAGCCGTTCCCGATCCCCGTTCACTCCGGTGACATCCGGGTCGACGTGCAGTCGGCGCTCGCCATGCTCGCCCCGGTCTGGGGCCTGAAGCCGCTGCTGGACATCGACGTGGAGCAGGCCCGCGACGACCTGGCCCGCGCGGCCGTCATGGCGCTGTCCTACGTCGCCCAGTCGGCCCGTGGCCAGGGGCTGCCGATGGTGCCGCAGCGCGAGATCGACAAGGCGAACTCCATCGTCGAGCGGTTCATGATCCGCTGGCGCGGCGAGCCGGACCCCAAGCATGTCGCGGCCGTCGACGCCTACTGGACGTCCGCCGCCGAGCACGGCATGAACGCCTCCACCTTCACGGCCCGGGTGATCGCGTCCACGGGCGCGGACGTGGCGGCCGCGCTCTCGGGCGCCGTGGGCGCCATGTCCGGGCCGCTGCACGGCGGTGCGCCCTCCCGTGTGCTCGGCATGATCGAGGAGATCGAGCGGACCGGGGACGCGGAGGCCTATGTGAAGCAGGCCCTGGACCGCGGTGAGCGGCTGATGGGCTTCGGGCACCGGGTCTACCGCGCCGAGGACCCGCGGGCACGGGTGCTGCGCCGTACGGCCCGGGAGCTGGGCGCCCCGCGCTTCGAGATCGCGGAGGCGCTGGAGAAGGCGGCCCTGGAGGAGCTGCACAGCCGCCGTCCCGACCGTGTCCTCGCCACGAACGTGGAGTTCTGGGCGGCGATCATCCTGGACTTCGCCGAGGTCCCGGCGCACATGTTCACCTCGATGTTCACCTGCGCCCGGACGGCCGGCTGGTCGGCGCACATCCTGGAGCAGAAGCGCACGGGCCGTCTGGTGCGCCCCTCGGCCCGCTATGTCGGCCCCGGCTCGCGCAGCCCCCAGGAGATCGAGGGCTACGCGGACATGACCCGCTGAGGCCTGCGGGAGTCACCCCCTCGCCGGTGTCCCGGCGGCCGAGGTCACGCCGGTGTCCCGGCGGCCGGAGTCACGCCGGTGTGAGCAGCGCCGCGTGGTGGCGCTCGGCGGTGCGGGGGTGGGCCCGGAGCTTGCCCTTGAGCTCGTTGTAGCCGTACTCGGCGAACAGCGGGTTGGCCGGGTCGGCGGTGATACCGGGCGCGGTCGAGGCGCCCGGGAACAGCAGCGGCTCGACCCGGGCGTCCAGGCGCGGGTTGTAGAAGAACGGCACGGAGAACCGCTCGGTGGCACCGGGCGGGCTAACGACCCGGTGGTTGGTGGCCAGCAGATAGCCGTTGGTGGCCACCTCCAGCAGTTCGCCCAGGTTGACCACGAACGCCCCGTCCAGCGGCGGCACGTCGTGGAAGAGCCCGTCCTCGCGCTGCACCTGGAGCCCGCCGACCCGGTCCTGCAGCAGCAGGGTCAGGAAGCCGTAGTCCTTGTGCGCCCCGACGCCCTGGTCGGCGCCGTCGCCCGCGCTGCCCGGGTAGCGGACGAACTTCAGGTGGGGGTGGGCTCGGTCCCCGAAGACGGAGTCGTAGAAGGCGGGGTCCGCGCCGATCGCGGCGAGCAACTCGTGCAGCAGCCGCTCGGCGACCGCGCTGAGCCGGTCGATCCAGGCGAGAGCCGCGGTGCGCAGCTCGGGGAGGGCCGCGGGCCACTGGTTGGGCCCCTGGAGCCACCAGTAGGAGGCCTCGCCCGGTCCGGGCACGTGGGCGGGGCGTTCCGCGCCTATGTCGAGCTGGTCGCGCCAGTCGCGGGCACCGGCGGTGCGCTCGTCGCCGATGCGGGTGTAGCCGCGGAAGTGGGGCGAGTTGACGTTGTCGAGGGCGAGGCGGTCCGCTTCGGGCAGTGCGAAGAAGGCCCGCATGGCGCCGAGCAGGGCATCGGTCTCGGCCTGGGTGATGCCGTGCCCGACGAGCTGGAAGAAGCCCACGTCGTGGGCGGCGCTGTGGAGCTGCGCATGGAACAGCGCCCGGTCCTCGGGGCCGCGGTCGGCCGCGGAGAGGTCGATGATCGGGAGCTGTCGCCGGGAGGTCTCGTACGACGGGGTGGTGGCCGTGTGGGTCATGGGTGCGTCCGCGGGGTGTACGGGGCCCGGACGGCCCGCCTGGGGTGTCGGCGGTGCCCGGGTGCCGGGTGGAAAGGGCGTGGAGGCGTGGCAGCGCGCTCGGATGCGCGGGAGAAACGCAGAGATCGGGGCTGGGTCAGGCAGAGCGCCGACAGCCCATGCTCGTGACGCGCACGTAGTCCACGTGTCGGCGTCGAACGAGCATCGGAAGCATGGGCCCAGAGTAACGCTCTCCGGCCTGGCTTCCGGTGCCTCTTCCGTCACACTCCCGGGGCTCGGCCCGGTACCCCGCCGGTCATGCTCCCGGGGCGTCGCCCAGTGCCTCGTCCAGCAGTGCGCCCCACTGGGCCACCACCCGTTCCCGGCGGCCGGCGTCGTCCGTGAGGAGGTTGGCGAGGCCCAGGCCACGGGCCATGTCCAGCAGGCCCTGCACGGTCTCCCGCACCCCGGGCCGGGACTCGTCGGCGCCCAGCAGATCGACCGCCATACGGTGGGTCTCCCGGCCGACACGGGCCTCCAGTTCCGTCACCCGCGGGCCCAGCTGCTCCTCGCTGGAGGCGGCGACCCACAGATGCAGGGCGGCACGGAACAGCGGCCCGGTGTAGAGGTCGACGAGGGCGGCGACCACCGCGCGCCGGTCGGCGGCACCCTCCGGGAACAGCGCCCGTATCGCCGTCGTGCGCTCCTCGGCCATGTACTCGACGGCCCCCGTGAACAGGTCCTCGCGGGTCGGGAAGTGGTGCTGGGCGGCGCCGCGGGAGACGCCCGCGCGCTCGGCGACCACGGAGACGGTGGAGCCCGACCAGCCGCGTTCGGCGAGGCACGCCACCGCCGCCTCCAGGAGCCGCTGCCGGGTGGCCCTGCTGCGGTCCTGCTTGGGAACGCGGTCGGCCGTGCTCACACCACCCATACGGGATCCCGTCTCTCGAGGAAGGCCGTCATCCCCTCGCGGGCCTGCGGGGAGGCGAACAGCCGGGCCGAGAGCGCGGTCAGGTCGGCGGCGTCCCGGTCGAAGGTCTCCAGCACAGTAGCCGTGAGCAGCCGTTTGGTCTCGGCCAGGCCCTGGGGCGAGGCCCGGCGCAGTCCGTCGAGCACGGGCGCGAGGACCTCGTCGACGTCCGTGCCCGAGGCCGTGAGCAGTCCGGTGCGTACGGCCTCGGCGGCGTCGAAGCGTTCGCCGGTGAGGTAGTAGCGGGCGAGCGCGCGGGGGTCCGTGCGGGGCAGCAGGGGCAGGGAGATCACGGCGGGGGCCACGCCGATGCGGACCTCGGTGAAGGCGAAGGTGGCGTCGGTGGAGGCGACCGCGATGTCGCAGGCGCCCAGCAGGCCGAGGCCGCCCGCCCGTACGTGCCCGGTCACCCGGGCGACGACGGGCGTGCGCAGCTCGACGATCTGCCGCAGCAGCCCGACCAGTGCGTCGGGGTGCGGCGGGTCGCGCAGGTCGGCGCCCGCGCAGAAGGTGTTGCCGGTGTGGGTGAGGACCACGGCGCGTACGTCGTGGTCCTTGCCACAGCGGGTGAGCGCGTCCGTCAGGCCCTGGACCAGCTCGGCCGAGAGCGCGTTGCGGTTGCCGGGCGAATCGAGGGTGAGGGTGGTGATGCCCCGGTGGTCGGCGGCACGGACGGACATGGCTCCTCCTGGTACGTGCGACTCGATGCGGCCTCGTACGACCTCGTAGGGACGTACGGCCGTACGGCCCAGGTCCTGTCGTCAAACTGCCGTCGTCCGCCCGGAGGGCGGGCTCTGCGGCGGCGTGGGGCCCCTCCCGCTCGAGCGAAGCCGAGAGTGGGGGAGCGTGCATGGCGTCGCGGGGCAGGCGGGAGTTTGACGACAGGGCCTAGTAGGACTTCGGCAGGCCGAGGCTCTGGTGGGAGACGTAGTTGAGGACCATCTCCCGGCTGACGGGCGCGATCCGGGACACGCGTGCGGCCGTGATCAGCGAGGCGAGTCCGAACTCGCGGGTCAGGCCGTTGCCGCCGAGGGTGTGCACGGCCTGGTCGACGGCCCGTACACAGGCCTCCCCGGCGGCGTACTTGGCCATGTTGGCGGCCTCGCCGGCGGCGATGTCGTCCCCGGAGTCGTACAGGAAGGCGGCCTTCTGCATCATCAGCCGGGCCAGTTCGAGGTCGATGTGCGCCTGGGCGAGGGGATGCGCGATCGCCTGGTGGGCGCCGATGGGCTGCTTCCAGACGGTGCGGTCGCGCGCGTACTCGACGGCCCGGGAGATCGCGTAGCGGCCCATGCCGATCGCGAAGGCGGCGGTCATGACGCGCTCGGGGTTGAGACCGGCGAACAGCTGGAGCAGCCCGGCGTCCTCGTCGCCGACGAGGGCGTCGGCGGGCAGCCGTACCTCGTCCAGGGTCAGTTCGAACTGCTTCTCCGCGCTGCTGAGTTCCATGTCGATCGGGCGGCGCTCGAACCCGGGCGTCTCGCGCGGGACGACGAACAGACAGGGCTTGAGCTTCCCGGTGCGGGCGTCCTCTGCGCGGCCGACGATCAGGGTCGCGTCGGCGATGTCGACGCCGGAGATGAACACCTTGCGGCCGCTCAGCACCCAGTCGGTGCCGTCGCGGCGGGCGGTGGTGGTGATGCGGTGGGAGTTGGAGCCGGCGTCGGGTTCGGTGATCCCGAAGGCCATGGTGCGGGTGCCGTCCGCGAGGCCCGGCAGCCACTGGCGCTTCTGCTCGGCGGTGCCGAAGCGGGCGATCACGGTGCCGCAGATGGCGGGCGAGACGACGAGCATGAGGAGGGGGCAGCCCGCGGCGCCCAGTTCCTCCAGCACGATGGACAGTTCGGCGATGCCGCCGCCTCCGCCCCCGTACTCCTCCGGGAGGTTCACGCCGAGGTAGCCCAGCTTGGCGGCCTCCGCCCACAGCTCGGTGGGGTGGCGGCCCTCGGCGACGACCGTGGCGAGGTAGCCGCGGCCGTAGCGCTTGCCTAGGGCGGAGACGGCGGATCGGAGTGCCTTGTGCTCTTCGGTTTCTGCGACAGGGGTCATGGAACCTCCTCGGAGGACGGTCAAAGGGCTTGTACGACGGCGAGCAGGGTGCCGACCTCCACCTGCCGGCCGGGGGTCGCGTGCAGGGCCGTGAGCGTGCCGCTGACGGGCGCCGTGATCTTGTGCTCCATCTTCATCGCCTCCAGCCAGAGCAGGGGCTCTCCGGCCTGCACGGACGATCCGACGGCCAAGCCCTCGGCGACGCGTACGACGGTGCCCGGCATCGGCGCGAGCAGGGAGCCGGGGGCGTGGTCGGGGGCCGGTTCCCGGAAGCGGGGCAGGGCGGTGAGGGCGGTGCCGCCGGCGTACACCTGGTCGCCGTACCGGCTCACCGCGAACTTCCGCCGCACCCCGGCCACTTCGAGGATCACGAGCCGGGCGTCCGCGTGCACGACGCTCACCCCGTCGGCCGTCAGGCCCTCGCGGGTGTGCCGGTAGCGCACCTCGTGCTCCTCGCCCGCCACGAGGTACCGCTTGACCTGCTCCTGGGACGGCAGATTGCGCCAGCCGCCGAACCGCGAGCGGCCGTGCGCGTCGGCGAGGGCGGCGGCCAGCGGCGCGTACGGGTCGGAGGCGGGCTCGGTCAGCGCGCTCAGATGACGGTCGTAGAAGCCCGTGTCCATACGGGCCGTCGTGAACTCCTCGTGGCGCAGGGACCGTACGAGCAGATCCCGATTGGTCGCCGGGCCGTGGATCTCGGCTCGCTCCAGGGCGCCCGCGAGCCTGCGGACGGCCTCCGCGCGCGTGGGGGCGTGGACTACGGCCTTGGCGAGCATCGGGTCGTAGTGGACGCCGATCGTGTCGCCGTCGGTGTACCCGGTGTCCAGGCGCACGTCCGGTACGGCGAGCCGGTGCAGGGTGCCGGTCTGCGGGGCCCAGCCGTGCGCGGGGTCCTCGGCGTAGAGGCGGGCCTCGATCGCGTGGCCGTGCGCGCGGGGCCGCTCGCCGTCGAGCGCGGCGCCCTCCGCGACCCGGATCTGGAGCGCCACCAGGTCGATCCCGAACACCGCCTCCGTGACGGGGTGTTCCACCTGGAGCCGGGTGTTCATCTCCAGGAAGTGCGCCCGGCCGTCCGCGACCAGGAACTCCACGGTGCCCGCGCCCACGTAGTCGACGGCCAGGGCGGCGCGTCGGGCCGTCTCCTCCAGGGAGTCCGCGAGTTCGGGGGTGAGGCCCGGCGCCGGGGCCTCCTCGATCACCTTCTGGTGGCGCCGCTGGAGCGTGCAGTCGCGGGTGCCGAGCGTCCACACCGTGCCGTGGGTGTCGGCGAGGACCTGCACCTCGACATGGCGTCCGCCCTCCACATACGGCTCGACGAAGACCTCGTCGTCACCGAAGGCGGCGAGGGCCTCGGCGCGCGCGGCGGTCAGCTCGGCGTCCAGGTCGGCCAGGTCCCGTACGACCCGCATGCCGCGTCCACCGCCGCCGGCCGCCGCCTTGACCAGGACGGGCAGATCCTCGGCCGTGACCGTGGCCAGGGGCTCCAGGCCCATCAGCTTCTTGGCGCGGGTCTTGGAGGCCATCGCCTCGATCGCCTCGGGCGGCGGCCCGATCCAGGTCAGACCCGCGTCGAGCACCGCGCGGGCGAAGCCGGCGTTCTCGGACAGAAAGCCGTACCCGGGGTGCACGGCGTCGGCGCCGGCCGCGAGCGCCGCCTGAACGATCAGGTCGCCGCGCAGATACGTGTCCGCGGACGCCGACCCCGGCAGCCGGACCGCCGCGTCGGCCACGCGCGCGTGGAGCGCGTCCGCGTCGGCGTCCGAGTGCACGGCGACCGTGCGGATGCCCAGCTCACGGCAGGTACGGACGATGCGGCAGGCGATCTCGCCGCGGTTCGCCACCAGAACGGAATCAATCACGGGGCCTCACATCCGGAAGACGCCGAACCCGCCACGCACGCCCTCGTAGGGCGCCGTGTGGATCGCGGACAGGCACAGGCCGAGCACGGTGCGGGTGTCGCGGGGGTCGATGACCCCGTCGTCGTACAGCCGCCCGGACAGGAACATCGGCAGGGACTCGGACTCGATCTGCTGCTCCACCATCGCGCGCAGGGCGGCGTCCGCGTCCTCGTCGTAGGGCCGGCCCTTGGCGGCCGCGGACTGGCGGGCGACGATCGACAGGACGCCGGCGAGCTGCTGGGGGCCCATCACGGCGGACTTGGCGCTGGGCCAGGCGAACAGGAAGCGCGGGTCGTAGGCGCGTCCGCACATGCCGTAGTGCCCGGCCCCGTACGAGGCGCCCATGAGCACGGACAGATGCGGGACCCGGCTGTTGGACACCGCGTTGATCATCATCGCGCCGTGTTTGATGATGCCGCCCTGCTCGTACTCCTTGCCGACCATGTAGCCGGTGGTGTTGTGCAGGAAGAGCAGCGGGATGTCGCGCTGGTTGGCCAGCTGGATGAACTGGGCCGCCTTCTGCGACTCCTCGCTGAACAGCACCCCCTGCGCGTTGGCCAGCACCCCGACCGGATAGCCGTGCAGGGCCGCCCATCCGGTGCACAGGCTTCTGCCGTACAGCGGTTTGAACTCGTCGAAGTCGGAGCCGTCGACGATCCGGGCGATGACCTCGCGCGGGTCGAAGGGCACCTTCAGATCGCCGGGCACGATCCCGAGGAGTTCGTCCTCGTCGTACTTGGGAGGGACGGCGAGGCCCGGATCGGGTTGCGCCTTGCGGTGGTTGAGGCGCGCGACCACCCGGCGGGCCTGGCGCAGGGCGTCCTGCTCGTCCACGGCGTGGTAGTCGGCGAGGCCCGACACGCGCGCGTGCATCTCGGCGCCGCCCAGGGACTCGTCGTCGCTCTCCTCGCCGGTGGCCATCTTCACGAGCGGGGGTCCGCCGAGGAAGACCTTGGCCCGCTCCTTCACCATGATCACGTGGTCGGACATGCCGGGGATGTAGGCGCCTCCGGCGGTGGAGTTGCCGAAGACGACGGCGACGGTGGGGATCCCGGCGGCGGACAGCCGGGTCAGATCCCTGAAGATCGCACCGCCCGGGATGAAGATCTCCTTCTGGGACGGCAGGTCCGCGCCCCCGGACTCCACCAGGCTGATGCAGGGCAGCCGGTTCTCCAGCGCGATGCCGTTGGCCCGCAGGGCCTTCTTCAGGCTCCACGGGTTGCTGGCGCCGCCACGGACGGTGGGGTCGTTGGCGGTGATCAGGCACTCGACGCCCTCGACGACACCGATCCCGGTGACGAGCGAGGCGCCCACCGTGTGCTCGCTGCCCCAGGCTGCGAGCGGCGACAGCTCCAGGAACGGGGTGTCGGGATCGAGGAGCAGCTCGATCCGCTCACGGGCGAGGAGCTTGCCGCGTGCGCGGTGGCGCTCCACGTACTTCTCGCCGCCGCCCGCCAGTGCCTTGGCGTGTTCGGCGTCCAGCTCGGCGAGTTTGGCGAGCATGGCCTCGCGGTTGGCCCGGTACTCCGGGCCGCCCGTGTCCAGGGCCGAGGCAAGGACGGTCACAACAGGTCCTCCGGTATGTCCAGGTGGCGGGCGCGCAGCCATTCGCCCAAGCCCTTGGCCTGCGGATCGAAGCGGTGCTGCGCGGCGACGCCCTCGCCGAGGAGCCCCTCGACGACGAAGTTCAGGGCGCGCAGATTCGGCAGGACGTGCCGTACGACGGGCAGTCCGGCCGTCTCCGGCAGGAGTGCCCGGAAGCGGTCGACGGTGAGCGCCCGGACGAGCCACCGCCAGGCGGCGTCCGTGCGCACCCACACCCCGACGTTGGCGTTGCCGCCCTTGTCACCGCTGCGGGCCCCGGCGACCACACCGAGGGGCGCGCGCCGGGTCGGGCCCGGGGGCAGCGGCTCGGGCAGGGGCGGCTCCGGTACGTCGTCGAGTACGCGGGTGTCGTGGACGCCCGGCACCGGGATCCGCCGGCCGTCGTGGAGCACCGCGGTGTGCTCGACGGCATCGCGGTCTACGTAGGCGGCCTCGAAGACCCCATAGGGGGAGCCCTTTCCCGGTGGGGCGACCACATGGAAGCCGGGGTAACTCGCGAGCGCCAGCTCGATCGCGGCACCGCTGAGCGCCCGGCCCACCGCCTCCTGGGCGGGGTCGCGCACGACCAGCCGGAGCAGGGCGCTCGCGGTCTCCTCGGTCGGGGCGTCGGGGTGGTCGGTACGAGCGAGGTCCCAGCGGATCTGCGCGGGCCGGGACTTGGCCCCCGCCAGGGCCGCGTCCATCTGGTCCCGCACGTACGCGGCCTTGGCCTCGATGTCGAGCCCCGTCAGCACGAAGGTGACCTCGTTGCGGAAGCCGCCCAGCCGGTTCAGGCCCACCTTGAGGGCCGGGGGCGGCGCCTCCCCGCGTACGCCTTCCACCCGTACCCGGTCGGGTCCCTCCTGGGTGAGCCGGACCGTGTCGAGGCGGGCGGTGACGTCCGGGCCCGCGTACCGGGCGCCGGCCGTCTCGTACAGCAACTGCGCGGTGACCGTGCCGAGGTCGACGACACCGCCGGTGCCGTCGTGCTTGGTGATGACGCCGCTGCCGTCCTCGTGGAGTTCGGCGAGCGGGAAGCCGGGGCGGCGCAGCAGCGCGGGCGGGTGCTCGGCGAAGAAGGCGTAGTTGCCGCCGGTGGCCTGGGTCCCGCACTCCAGGATGTGCCCGGCGACCACGGCGCCCGCCAGCCGGTCGTACTCCTCGGGTCCCCAGCCGAAGTGGGCGACGGCGGGCCCGGTGACCAGCGCGGCGTCCGTGACCCGCCCGGTGACCACGACGTCGGCGCCCTCGCGCAGACAGGCGGCGATGCCCTGGCCGCCGAGGTAGGCGTGGGCGGCGAGCGTACCGGGGTGCGCGGCCGTGAGGTCGTCGCCCTCGACATGGGCCACGCGTACGGGGATGCCGAGGCGGCCGGCCAGCTCCCGTACGGCGTCGGCGAGTCCGGCGGGGTTGAGGCCGCCCGCGTTCGTCACGATGCGCACCCCGCGCGCGTGGGCGAGGCCGAGGCACTCCTCCAGCTGGCCCAGGAAGGTGCGCGCGTAGCCCCCGGCGGGGTTCTTCAGGCGGTCGCGGCCGAGGATCAGCATCGTCAGCTCGGCTAGGTAGTCGCCGGTGACGACGTCGAGCGGGCCGCCGGTGAGCATCTCGCGCAGGGCGTCGAAGCGGTCGCCGTAGAAGCCGGAGGCGTTGCCTATCCGCAGGGGCCTCACGCGGCGTCCCCCTTCGGCGCCCGCCCGGCCCCGGGCGGGCCCGCGAAGGCCTGGGCGATGTCCAGCCAGCGGTCGGCGTCCGGGCCCTCGGCCCGCACCGCGAGGTCGGCGCGGTGCGCGCGCCGGGTGACCAGCAGACAGAAGTCCAGCGCGGGGCCGGTCACCCGCTGGGGGGCGTCCTCGGGGCCGTAGGTCCACAGGGCGTCCCCGGAGGGTGCGACCAGCTCCACCCGGAACTCCTCGCGCGGGGCGCTCAACTCCCTTACCGCATAGGCATAGTCACGCGCCCGCACGCCGATGCGGGCCACATGCCGCAGCCGGTCGGTGGGGGTGCGCACCACACCCAGCGTGTCGGCGATGTCCTGCCCGTGCGCCCAGGTCTCCATCAGCCGGGCCGTCGCCATGGAGGCGGCGGACATGGGCGGGCCGTACCAGGGGAAGCGGCTGCCGGCGGGGGCGGCGCGCAGGGCGCGGTCCAGGGCGGCCCGTCCGCTGCGCCACTCGGCGAGCAGCCGTGCGGGCGGCAGTGCGGCGCCCTCGCGCGCGGCGTCGTCGACCCAGGTGCCGGGCGAGGCGAGCGCCTTCTCCACCTCCTTCGCGAACCCCTCCGCGTCGGTGACGGAAAGCAGCGCGGCGCGGTCCGTCCAGGCGAGATGCGCGATCTGGTGGGCGACGGTCCAGCCCGGGGCGGGCGTGGCGAGCCCCCAGGGCTCCTCCCCCAACTCGGCGACCAACCGGTCGAGTTCCTCGCTCTCCCGGCCCAGATCGTCGATCACTGGCGATGCGTCGGACACGATGCGCTCCCCTCCGGGGACGACGGCGTGCGTGGCGGTGCGCTGAGGAGCATGGCAGCGGGCCCGGAAACAATCAAGCATGCTTGCATTAATTTGATCTCCACATCCCGCCACCTGTGCGTGCGGATGCGGCTACTCTCAGTGACTGGAGGTGGTCGGTGTGCGAAGCCGTGAACTCGACCCGAGTGCGTCGCCGTTGGACTACTACGGCTATGAGCTGCGCAGGGCACGCGAAGCAGCGGAGCTCACGCTGGCCCAGCTCGGGTCCGCAGTCTTCTGCACCGGGTCACTGATCGGCCAGATCGAGACGGCGGCGAAGGTTCCACAGCGGGACTTCTCCGAGCGGCTGGATGCGGCGCTGGGGACGGACGGGTTGTTCTCGCGGTTGGTGGGGCTGGTGTTGCGGAGCCAGTTGCCCAGCTGGTTTCAGCCGTATGCGGAGATGGAGCAGAAGGCCGCGTACATCTCCACGTATCAGTGCCAGTTGGTGTACGGCCTTCTTCAGACAGGGGCTTACGCGCGGGCGGTGCTCGGAGCGCGGGAGGAGGGCGACCTCGACGCCAAGGTGGCTGCTCGCCTGGAACGCCAGCGCATCCTGGAACGGGAGCAACCGCCCGTCACGTGGGTGGTGCTGAGCGAGGCGGTCCTGCACCAGGAGGTCGGCGGCCGGGAGGTCATGAGGGAGCAGCTGTCCCACCTGTTGACCTTGCAGAAGCGCCGGTGGCTGGATGTGCAGGTGCTGCCGTTCGAGGCTGGGGCGCACACCGGATTGATGGGCTCATTCAACCTATTGCGCTTCGTCAGCCACCCGGAAATCGTCTACACCGAGGACTTCGTCCAGGGGCACATGACGGCCAATCCGGAAGCCATCAAGGAGGGTTCGGTCCGTTACGATCAACTGCAGGCTGCTGCCCTCTCCTTGACGGACTCGGCGGCACTGATCGCCCGCGTGATGGAGGAGCGTTATGGGAACGAACCTGGACCTGACGGGCGCGACATGGCGTAAGTCCTCGTACAGCGGTGACACCGGCGGTGATTGCGTCGAGGTCGCCGACCTCACCCTCCACATCGCCATCCGCGACTCCAAGAACCCCGGCGCCGGAGCCCTCGCCGTCACCTCGCACGCCTTCGCGGCCTTCGTCAAGGCCGCTGCTGACGATCTTCTCCGCTGAGCCAGCCTCTCCCACCGGCCGAAGCAACGCACGACGAGGGGGCGACATGAGAACGAACCCGGATCTCACGGGCGCGACCTGGCGTAAGTCCTCGTACAGCGGCGACACCGGCGGCGAGTGCGTCGAGGTCGCCGACCACAACCCCCACATCGCCATCCGCGACTCCAAGAACCCTGCGGCCGGAGTCCTCACCATCACTCCGCACGCCTTCGCGACCTTCGTCAAGACCGCCGTCGACGATCTGCTCAGCTGAGGACGCGTCACCCGGTCACAGCGAGGTGAGGCGTGCCATCTCCTCCTTCGAGAGCCGCAGCGCGCCGGCCGCCACGTTCTGTGCGAGGTGGTCCGGATCACCGGTCCCCGGGATCGCCAGAACGTGCGGCCCTTGCTGCAGGATCCAGGCCAGCCGGACCTGCGCGGGGGACGCACCGTGCGCGCGGGCGACGGCGCACACCGCCTTGCTGTCACCGGGAGCCGGACCCTCTTCGCGGCCGGGACCAGCGATCGCGAAGAACGGAACGAAGGCGAGCCCGAGTTCACCGCAGAGCCGCAGCAGCGCCCGGTCCTCGCTCGCCGCACCGATCCCGTATGCATTCTGCGCGCAGACGACCGGGGCGATGGTCTGGGCCTCGATCAGTTGCTCCGACGTGACGTTGGAGACGCCGAGGTGGCGGATCAGCCCGGCGTCGCGCAGCTCGGCCAACGCACCGAAGTGCTCGCTGATCGATCCGGTCCGCCGGCTCGGCGGCACGCGCAGGTTCACCACGTCCAGGTGATCCCGGCCGAGTTGACGGAGGTTCTCCTCGACCTGGCTGCGCAACTGCGCCGGTGTGGCCCACCACCACGCGCCCGAGGGATCACGGCCCGGCCAGACCTTGGTGGTGATGACCAGGTCCTCCGGGTACGGCGCCAGCGCCCGGTTGATCAGCTCGTTGGTCGAGCGCGTCGCGGAGAAGTAGAACGCGGCGGTGTCGATGTGGTTCACGCCGAGTTCGACCGCCCGCCGGAGCACGCGGATCGACTGCTCGCGGTCACGCGGCACGCCGCGGTCGAAGGGCGCGGTGCCCGTCAGGCGCATCGCGCCGAACCCGACACGGTTGACGGTCAGGTCACCGAGTTGCCAGGTTCCGGCGTCTGCTGCGGTGTTCGTCTGTGGGCTCATGACATGGCTCTCCTCTTGCGGGCTGGGAACGGGGAACCGCGGGTGGGTGCGGCGGGTTCAGGCCGCTCGGCGGGGCGGGCGCCTCGAAGCGGGTCCGGCAGTGCCGGGACAGGGCCCGGGGCATGAAAAAAGCCTCCCCGGTGGATGGGAATCCGCGCCGAGAAGGCTGCCCTGCTGGCCAATATTCTAGCAGCGCAGAGCAGCGGGGCCGGGTGTTCCCAGGTCCTGCTGGACCAGGCTGCAGTCGTATCCGGCGGCCGGGCTCAGCCACCGCGCTCACGCAGTGGCACAGGCGCCGTCGCTGGCGTCTCGGCCAGGGAACTCACAGCAAGGACCCCGGGCTACACGCAACGCTCAGGTTCTTCCGGCAACTGCCAGCCATTTCCTAGGTTTTCACAGGGCCCGTTTGCTCCTTCTTGCCGAAGCGGGCCGGGAGGGGCGTGTACTCCTCGCGCCCCTGTTCTGGCTGGCGGCCCGCCGGTTCTCCGGCTCCATCAAGGACGTCTCCCGGGAGGGCCGGGTCGCCGACGGCGCGATCACCTCCGTGGTGGAGGAGTCGCTCGACAACATCGTCCTGACCCAGGCCTACGACCGCAGGGACGCCGAACGCAGGCGGCTGCACGAGGAGGCGAACGCCTGGTTCCGCGCCTCGGTCCGCTCGACGCGGCTCAACGAGGCGTACGAGCAGCTCGTGCAGGTCATCGAGACGGTGTGCGTGCTCACGGTGATCGGCATCGGCGCATGGGAGATCTCCACCGGCCGTATGACCCTCGGCCAGCTCCTCGCCTTCGCCGCCTTCCTCGGCTATCTCTACCCGCCCGTCCGCGGCCTCGCCCAGCTCGGGCTGACGGTCAACGCGGCCACGGCGGGCGCCGAGCGGCTGGTCGAGATCCTGGATGTACGGCCCTCGGTGGGCGACCCGGCGCGCTCCCCGGACACCCCGCTCGGCCGGCCCGACGGCGCCGTGGAGGTGCGGGACCTGTCCTTCCGCTACCCCGGCACGGACAAGGCGGCCCTGGCCGGACTGTCCTTCTCCGTCCGGCCCGGCGAGCTGGTGATCATCACGGGGCCGAGCGGCGCCGGCAAGTCCACCGTCTCCAGGATGCTGCTGCGCTTCTACGATCCCGACTCCGGCACGGTCCTGCTCGACGGAACCCCGATCCGCGACTTCCCGCTGGCCCGGCTGCGCGAGTACGTCACGCTGCTGCCGCAGGAGACCCTCGTCCTGCACGACACCGTCCGCGCGAACATCGCCTGCGGGCGGCCCGGCGCGAGCGACCGGGCGATCGTCGAGGCGGCGCGGGCGGCCGACGCGCACGACTTCGTCATGAAGCTGCCGGACGGCTACGACACCAAGGTCGACCCCAACTCGGCGCGGCTGTCCGGCGGCCAGCTCCAGCGTCTGGCCATCGCGCGCGCCATCCTGCGCGACGCGCCGGTCCTCGTCCTGGACGAGCCGACGACCGGCCTGGACGCGATGGCCGCCCGCCGGGTGGTCCGGCCGCTGCGGCGCCTGATGACCGGCCGGACCACGATCGTGATCACGCACGATCTGAATCTGGCGCCGGACGCCGACCGCATCCTCGTGGTCGACCAGGGCCGGATCGTCGAGACGGGCCGGCACGACGAACTGCTCGCCCGGGGCGGGGCCTACGCCCGGCTGCACCGGTCGCAGAACAACGCGCTGATGGACACGGGAGAGCTACGGCTGCCGCTGTTCACGGAGCCGGCGGCGGCTCCCGCCGGGGGTCCGGTGGGGTACGCGGGGGCGGAGGCATATCCGAGCTGGGCTGCCCAGTCCCAGTCCCAGTCCCAGTCCCAGTCCCAGTCCCAGTCCCACGCCCACCCCCACGCCTTCGAGTACACCGGCGACCCGGCCGACGCCGGGGCCCATCACCTTCCCGGCCAGTTTCCCGACGGCCGTGCTCTCTTCCGTGACGAGCTTCACGAAGGAGTCCAAGATGGGTTCCAAGGCACCTACCAAGACGGGTTCCACGAGGGGTTCCACAACGGGACACACCCGTACGGCCACGGAGGCTGATCCCTCCCGGTCCACCCGGTGCGCCCGGTTCCCTGGTTCTCCCGCGACAGGCTCGTTTAGGGTTCACACACCTGACCGAGTCCACTACCCTCGACTCCCGAGTGCAGCACACTGCACACGACGTATCGAGTCCCCTGGAAGGCCCCGTGAACCCCGCCAGCGCCGCCTCCTCCTCCCCGGTCCCGGCCGCGACCGCACCGGAACGCGCGCCGTCGGCGTCCGGCGGGCCTGGCCGTCGCGGTTCCCTCGGGCCGGTGGGGCTCGTGCTCGCCGGAGGCATCTCCGTGCAGTTCGGCGGGGCGCTCGCGGTGAGCCTGATGCCGCGGGCCGGCGCGCTCGGTGTGGTCACCCTGCGGCTCGTCGTGGCGGCCCTCGTCCTGCTGCTGGTCTGCCGGCCCCGGCTGCGCGGGCACTCGCGCGCCGACTGGGGCACGGTGGTGGTCTTCGGGATCACCATGTCCGCGATGAACGGCCTCTTCTACCAGTCGGTGGACCGCATCCCGCTGGGCCTCGCGGTGACGATGGAGGTCCTCGGCCCGCTGGCCCTGTCCGTGTTCGCCTCCCGCCGTCTGGTGAACCTTCTCTGGGCGGGCCTCGCCCTGGCCGGTGTCTTCCTGCTGGGCGGCGGCGGTTTCGGCGAACTGAACGCGGCGGGGGTCGGCTTCGCCCTCGGGGCGGGCGCGATGTGGGCGGCGTACATCGTCTTCAGCGCCCGTACCGGACGGCGTTTCCCCCAGGCCGACGGGCTGGCGATGGCGATGGCGGTCGCCGCGGTGATGTTCATGCCGCTGGGGATCGCCGAGTCCGGCACGAGACTGCTCGTACCGACGACCCTCGGGCTGGGCGCGGGCGTGGCGATGCTCTCCTCGGTGCTGCCCTACACCCTGGAACTGCTCGCCCTGCGCCGGCTGCCCGCCTCCACCTTCGCGATCCTGATGAGCCTGGAGCCGGCGATCGCGGCGACCGCCGGCTTCCTGGTCCTCGGCCAGTCCCTGACCGCCACCCAGGCGGCGGCGATCGCCCTGGTCATCGCGGCGAGCATGGGAGCGGTCCGCACCCAGACCCGCCGCGCCGCGCCTCCGGTCGAACCCGCCGCCTGAGGCACCTCCGGTCACCGGTCCGGGTGGGTCAGCTCCATGTCGTAATCGCTCCGCCCGGGGCCGTCCAGGGACAGCGAGGTGGCCACGGGCGCGTATCCGCTGGCGGTCACCGTGTACTCACCGCTGTCCAGATCGGTGAAGGCGTACGAGCCGTCGTCGTCGGTGATCGCCGTGCCCGCGACATTGCCGGCGGCGTCCACCAGCGTGACCCGCGCGTCGGGCAGCGGCCGACGGCCGGCCCCCGCACGCACCGTGCCCTGCAGTACGGCACCGCGGCTCAGGTCGACATCGAGGCGGGTCACGTGGTCACCCACCTCCACCGGCAGCGCCACCGGCCGGTAGGCGGCGGCGCTGACCGCCACGGTGAAGGTGCCCGCGACCAGCTCGTCGAAGGTGAAGGCGCCCGACTCCCCGGTCGTGTGCGTGACCAGCACCTCGCCTCGGACGTCAGTGACGACGACCATGGCTTCGGCCACCGGCTTCCCGCCGTCCGCGTCGCGCACCACTCCGGTCAGGCCGCCAGCACCCGACAGGACCACGTCGTGGCTGAGCGGTTCCTCCCCCACGACCAGGGTGGACGCCTGCGGCTGACGCCCGTCGGCCGCCGTGATCAGCACGTAGCTGCCGCCGGCCGGAGCGGTCAGTGCGTATCCGCCGTCCGGGCCCACATGGGCGCGGCCCAGCTGTGTGCCCTGCAACGAGATCAGGGTCAACGTGGCCGCTCCGACCGCGGTGCCCGTGCCGTCGCGCACGAATCCGTGAACGACCGTGCCGGTCATGCCGTTCAGGGGAGCCTCCCGACCGGACGAGCCTGAGTGCGCCGCGGTGTACCCGGTGGCCGGCTGCCCGACAGCGGCGGTGCCCGCACCCACGAGCTGCGGCTCCGGTTCCGGTTCCCGGACCGTGGCCTGGGTGCTCCCCGCCGCGACGGGCGAGGCGGCCGGCTGTCCCGGCCGGTTGCGGATGAGGACGACGGCTGCCGCGCCGCCTGCCAGGATCGCCGCACCCGGGATCAGCACGGCCAGGTGCAGTGCCCCGGAGAACGCCTCGCCGACGGCTGCGGTGATCGTCTCCCGTAGAGCGCGGGAGACTCTGGACGGGGGCGCCCCGCTGCTGACGGCGGCGGTCAGCTTCTCGGCGACGGACGGCCGCAGACCCCGGTCCGTCAACCGGTCGGGAAGTCGGGACGTCAGCCCGCTGGTGAGGATCGTCCCGGTGACGGTCGCCCCGAGCGTGCCGCCGACCTGGCGGAACAGGTTGACGGTGCCGCTGGCCATGCCACCGTCGGCGTGCGGCACGCTGATCACCGACACCGCGGTGACCGGGGGAAGGATCAGCCCTGCCCCGGCCCCGAACATCGCCATCAGGACCCCGGTGGTCGCCAAGGACGTCGACGGGTCCTGGTACATCATCAGCAGGTTGCCGGCCGCGGCGAGCAGCGCACCGATCCCCAGCGTCGCCTTGAAGCCGATCGCACGTGCCAGCGGAGCGGCCACGAAGCTGAAGACCACGTAGGCCAGCATCAGCGGCAGCAGCAGGAGACCCGACCTGAGGATCGTCTCGTGCCGGACCCGCTCGAGGTAGAGCACCTGAGTGAACGCAGTGGCCACGAATCCGTACTGCGCGATCAGCGCGACCACGTTGGCCGTGGCGAACGACCGGATGCGGAACAGCCGCAGCTTCAGCATCGGTGTGCGCGTACGCGCCTCGACCACGACGAGCGCCACCAGCGCCAGCGCGGCCACGACGAACGCGCCCACGGCCCGGGCCGACCCGAAGCCCGAGTGGCCGCCGTCGATGACGCCGTAGTTGAGAGCGCCGATGGCTGCCACCCCGAGCACCAGGCCCGGGGGATCGAGATGGCGGCCGGGGTGCCGGCTCTCGGCGACGAAGCGGGGGGTGAGGAGCAGCACGACGGCCGCCAGGACCACGTTGACGAGGAACACCGCGTGCCAGGAGTAACGCTCGAGGATCAATCCGGCGGCGATCGGGCCGGCTCCCAGGCCGATGCCGGAGACCGCGGCCCAGATGCCGACCGCCCTGGTCCGCTCGTGCGCATCGGTGAACAGGTGGGTGACGATCGACAGGCTGTTGGGAAGGACCGCCGCCCCGCCCAGACCCATGATCGCCTCTCCGGCGAGGACACCGGCCGAACCGGAGGACAGGAAGACGGTCAGGCTTCCCCCGCCCAGCAGGAACGCGCCGAGGGCGAAGATCCGGCGGCGTCCCACGATGTCGCCGACCGTCCCGGCGGACAGGACGAAGCTGGCGACCATCACGGAGTAGAGGCTGGCCATCCAGACCAGGGTCGAGCCGGGGACGTGCAGGTCCTGCTGGATCGGCGTCAGGATCGCTGTCGTCTGCGTGATGTTGACGAACATCACCATTTGCCCGAGACAGGCGACGAGGAGTCCGATCCACCGCCGTCGCGCCTGCTGGGTGTCAGCGGTCGCCCGGGCGGCAGGCACCTCAGCGGCGTGGCTGGCCATGCACAATCCTCTCCAGGTTGGTCCGGATTTCAAACTTCCACGCCGACCAACCTAGCAAGCTGAGTACCGAAAGCAAACTCAGCTGAAGAGGGGTATGTCACGGCTGGGGCGCACCGGCCTCACCGGCGGGACATGTACAGGTTCAGCGCCTTGTGCAGCAGGCGGTTGAGGGGGAAGTCCCACTCACCCAGGTACTCCGCCGCGTGGCCGCCCGTGCCGACCTTGAAGCGGAGGAGGCCGAGGAGGTGGTCGGTGTCCTCCAGGGTGTCGGTGATACCGCGCAGGTCGTAGACCGAGGCGCCGAGCGCGTGGGCGTCGCTCAGCATCCGCCACTGGATCGCGTTGCTCGGCTGCACCTCGCGCCTGCGGACGGTGGAGGCGCCGTAGGAGTACCAGACGTGGGTGCCGACCGTCAGCATCGTCGCGGCGGCCAGCACCTCGCCGTCGTGATGGGCGAGATAGAGCCGCATACGGTCGGGGTGTTCCGCCGTCAGCGCGGTCCACATCCGCTGGAAGTACGGCAGCGGGCGCGGGACGAAGCGGTCGCGTTCGGCGGTCTCCGTGTAGAGGGCGTAGAAGGCCGGCAGATCGTCGTAGCCGCCCTGGACCACCTTCACGCCCGCCTTCTCGGCCTTCTTCACATTGCGCCGCCACTGCTGGTTGAGGCCGCGGTGGAGGTCGTCCAGGGTCCGTCCGGCGAGCGGCACCTGGAAGACGTACCGGGGCTGTCCGGCCGCGAAGCCGTCCTCGCCGCCCGGATCCGTCTGCCGCCAGCCCATGCGGCGCAGCCGGTCCGCCAGCTCCGCGGCGCCCGGGTCCTCCTCGGTCGCGGGCACGTCCCGCAGCCGCCGCGCCGCCGGGTCCGCGATCGCCGCCTTCACCGCGTCCGCGCTCCAGCGGCGTACGACCACGGGCGGGCCCGTCTTCACCGAGAAGGCGCCGCGGCCCTTGAGATACCCGAGCAGCGGCTCCAGCCACCGCTCCAGGTCCGGCGCGTGCCAGTCGATGAGCGGGCCCTCGGGCAGATACGCCAGACTCCGCCCGAGCCCGGGCAGCGGGCGCAGCAGGACCAGGCCCGCCCCGGCCGGCCGTCCGCCGCCCTCTTCGAACCAGCCGAGGCTCTCCGCCCGCCAGTCCGGCTTCACCTCGCCCCAGGACGGCACCTGCATATGGCTGGCCGACGGGCGCGCGGCGACGAAGGCCAGGTGCTCTTCGCGGGAGATCGGGCGGACACGGAGGGTCATGCGGGGCTCCTCGGTGGGACGCGGTGACACCGGCCCGAGCACAGGCACGGACCCGCTCCTCGATCCTCCCGGAGACCCGCCGGGCCTTCATCCCGGCCGGGGGGATTTCACTGCGCTGGGCTCACCCGCTATGTCCGGTCCAGGCCGTCCGCCAGGACCTCCGCCAGGTGCCGTGCCCTGCGGCCCGCCAACTGGGCCAGCTGGGTGCGGCAGGAGAAGCCGTCCGCGAGGACGACCGCGTCCCCGGGCCCCGACCGCACCGCCGGGAGCAGTTGCTCCTCCGCGCAGGCCGTCGAGACCTCGTAGTGGCCCTTCGTGAAGCCGAAGTCGCCGGCCAGTCCGCAGCAGCCGCCGCTCAGCTCTCCGGTCAGGCCGGCCGCCGCGCGCAGCCGGCGGTCGGCCGCGTCGCCCAGGACGGCGTGCTGGTGGCAGTGGGTCTGGCCGACCACCGGGCCGTCCAGCGACGGGGGTGTCCAGTCAGGGGCGTGCCGTTCCAGGGCCTCCGCGAACGTCACGACGGCCGCCGCCAGCCGGGCCGCGCGCGGGTCGTCGTGCAGGAGTTGCGGCAGGTCCGTGCGGAGGGCCGCCGCGCAGCTCGGTTCGAGTACGACCACCGGGAGGCCGGCCGCCAGGACCGGTTCCATCAGGTCGAGGGTGCGGCGCAGGACGGCGCGGGCGCGGTCGAGCTGGCCCGTGGAGACGTAGGTCAGGCCGCAGCAGACCCGGCCGTGGGACGCGGGCAGCGGGGCGCGCCGGGCCCGTACCGTCGGCGGGGGGAGCACGCGCAGGCCCGCCGCCTCCAGCACCCGTACGGCCGCCCTGCCGACGGACGGGGACAGATGCTCGGTGAAGGTGTCCGGCCACAGGACGACCCGGTCGCCGGAGGGCGTCCCGGTGC
Source organism: Streptomyces sp. NPDC002573 (assembly GCF_042889625.1). NCBI lineage: Bacteria > Bacillati > Actinomycetota > Actinomycetes > Kitasatosporales > Streptomycetaceae > Streptomyces > Streptomyces sp. NPDC002573. Next base: position 80,785 of record NZ_JBIARC010000011.1, read on the forward strand.
CCGCCCGGCGCCGTCGCGCCGCCTCCCGCCGCCACCACCGGCTGAACGTCTCCGTCGCCGGCCGCGGCAGCTCCCGCTCGGGCGCGATTCCGGCCAGCCGCTTGGCGAGCGCGGCGGCCGGGGCCCAGGCGGCGAGCGCGTTGGCCACCGGGGCCGTGCGGGTGCGGGCGACGGCCCGCAGCCACACCGGCAGCCACCCCATCGCGTAGTGCGCGGCCGGTCTGCGCCGTCCCGCGTAGTGGTGGTGCAGGAACTCCGCCTTGTAGGTGGCCATGTCAACGCCGACGGGGCAGTCCGTGCGGCAGCCCTTGCAGGACAGACACAGATCCAGGGCGTCCCGTACCTCCGTCGACCGCCAGCCGTCGGTGATCACCTCGCCCGCCAGCATCTCGTGCAGCAGCCGGGCCCGTCCGCGGGTGGAGTGCTCCTCCTCGCCGGTCGCCCGGAACGAGGGGCACATCACGCCCGCGCCGGACACCGTCGTCGTACGGCACTTGGCGACGCCCACACAGCGCCGGACCGCGGCCGAGAAGTCGCCGCCGTCCGCGGGGTAGCCGAAGGAGACGTCCACTGGTTCGCGGGGCAGCACCGCGAACCGCAGGTCGGCGTCCAGCGGGGCCGGGCGGACCAGCATGCCGGGGTTGAGCAGGTCGTCCGGGTCCCAGACGCCCTTCGCCCGCTCGAACAGGGCGACCAGGTCCGGCCCGTACATCGTGGGCAGCAGCTCCGCGCGGGCCTGCCCGTCGCCGTGCTCCCCGGAGAGCGAGCCGCCGTGGGCGACGACCAGTGCGGCGGCCTCCTCGGAGAAGCGGCGGAAGCGGGCGACGCCCGCCGGGGACAGCAGGTCGAAGTCGATGCGGACGTGGATGCAGCCGTCCCCGAAGTGCCCGTACGGCACCCCGTGCAGGCCGTGTTCGGCCAGCAGGCGCCGGAAGTCCCGAAGGTACTCCCCGAGGCGGGCCGGGGGCACCGCGCAGTCCTCCCAGCCCGGCCAGGCCTCCCGGCCGTCCGGTGTGCGGGTCGCGGTGCCGCTCGCGTCCTCGCGCAGCCGCCACAGCGCGCGCTGTCCGGCCGGGTCCGTGATCACCAGGGCGTCCGTGACGTCCGCCGCCCGCACGATCGCCTCCGCACGCGCGCGTGCCTCCGCCTCGCTCGCGCCGCCCGTCTCCACGAACAGCCAGGCGCCGCCGCGCGGCAGCCCCGCCGAGGCCGGCAGCAGGTCGGCGGCCATGCCCTCCACGGTCAGCGGGCCCCAGGGGAGCAGTCCGGCCGCCGCCTGGGCCGCCGCGCTCTCGTCCGCGTATCCCAGGACGGCGAGGGCCTGTGCGCGCGGCGCCTCGACGAGGTCCACGACCGCCTCCGTCAGCACGCCGAGGGTGCCCTCGGAGCCGCAGAACGAGCGGGCCACGTCCCTGCCGTGCTCGGGGAGCAGCGCGTCCAGCGCGTACCCGGAGATACGGCGCGGGAGGGCGGGGTAGCCGGTGCGCAGCAGTGCCAACTCGCCGCCGGCCAGGGCGAGCAGGCCCTCGGGGGCGCCCTTGCCCTCACGGCCCAGGGTGAGTGCCTCGCCCCGCGCGGTGAGCACCGACAGCTCGCGCACGTTGTCCGCCGTGGTGCCCCAGGCCACCGAGTGGGAGCCGCACGCGTTGTTGCCGATCATGCCGCCGAGGGTGCAGCGGGAGTGGGTGGAGGGGTCCGGGCCGAAGCGCAGCCCGTGCGGGGCGGCGGCCTCCTGGAGCCGGTCGAGGACGAGGCCGGGCCGGACCACCGCCTTGCGTGCCTCGGGGTCCAGGGCCACGATCCCGTTCATGAACCGGGTGAGGTCCAGCACCACGCCCGTGCCCGTGGCCTGCCCGGCGATCGAGGTGCCGCCGCCGCGGGCGACCACCGGCACCGCGTGTGCCCGGCACACGGCGAGCACGGCCGCCACGTCGTCCGCGTCCCGGGGGGCGGCCACGCCGAGCGGCACCCGCCGGTAGTTGGAGGCGTCCATGGTGTGCAGCGCCCGCGCCGTCGTACGGAAGTCGACGGCACCGCGCACCGCGGCGCTCAGTTCCGCGTGCAGTGCGCCGATGTCCGCGCCGGTGGCCTCCGGCCGGCGTCCCTCGGGATCCGTCATGCTCCCCAGGATGCCTCCGTAAGACGTGCGGTGACCGCTCCGGCGCCTCGGGCGCGGTCCGCCGGACCGCGCGACGAGGGCACGGGGGACCGCTCCTCCGTCGCCCCGTATTGACAGTCCGTTGGTGCAGAGTCAAACGGAATACATCCGTTCCGATCAGCAACTCACCTATAGTGACGGGCGGTTGACCAACAAGGGGCCCTTTCGATCTCCCGGCCCCCGACCTACCGCACCGCCCTGGACCTGACCGAGGCTTCCGAGGACACCATTCATGACCGCCCCCACACCGCCCGACGAACGCCCTGCCCTCCGTGCCGTCGCCCCCGCTCCGCTGGCCACCGCCGTGCTCGGGGGCCTCTTCGTCGCCGTCGTGGTCGTCATGGCGCCGAAGACGGCCCGCGTCCCCCTCGTCTGGGGCGGCGGCGCCCTGACGCTGGTGCTGTGCGCGGCGGTCGCCGTCGCCGCCCACGGCCTGCGCTCGGCCCGGCTGGCCCGGCGCCGCCTGGACGCCGCGACCCAGGACGCGGCCCAGCTGCTCCAGGAACGCGCCCGTCTCGCCGAGGACTTCAGCCAGGAGCGGGCCCGGCTGACGGACGGCTTCATCGAGGAACGCGTCCGGCTCACCGAGGGGTTCGAGCGGGAACGGGCCCGGCTCGCCGAGGAGTCGGCGCGGGAGCGCATCCGCCGGGCCGAGGAGTCCGCGCAGGAACGCGCCCTGCTCAACAGCGAGTTCGACCGCGAGCGCGACCGGCTCACCGCCGACCTCGCCCGGCTCACCGAGGAGAACGCCCGGCTCACCCGCGGCCTGCGCCGGGCGGCGAACGCCCGGGACTCGGCCGTCTCCGTCACCGCCAACGTCGCCGGCCGGATGCAGGCCCTGGCCACCGGCATGCTCGCCGACCTGCGCACGATGGAGGAGAAGCACAGCGACGAGGACGTCCTCGCCGACCTGCTCCACCTCGACCACCGCACCGCGCAGACGGGCCGCCTCGCCGACTCCGTCGCCGTGCTCACCGGCGCCCGCTCGGGCCGCCGCTGGGCGCGCCCCATCGCCATGGAGTCGATCCTGCGCGGCGCGATGGGCCGTATCAGCGGCTACCAGCGCGTCCGCGTCCACTCCGCCAGCGCCGCCGCGGTCACCGGGCACGCCGCCGAGGGCGTGATGCACGCCCTCGCCGAACTCCTCGACAACGCCGCGAACTTCTCCCCGCCGACCGCCGAGGTCCATGTCTACGTCGAGGAGGTGCCCTCCGGGGTCATCGTCTCCGTGGAGGACGCGGGCCTGGTCACGAGCGACGTGCAGCTGCGCCGCGCCGAGCGCGCGGTCTCCGGGGACGCCGACGAACTGGGCGGGCTCACCGGCACCCGGCTCGGTCTCGCGGTCGTCGGCCGGCTCGCCCGCAAGCACGGCCTGAAGGTCTCCTTCCGGCCGTCGGCGCGAGGCGGCACCGGCGTCCTGATGCTGATCCCGCAGGAGATCCTGGCCCAGTCGGCGCCCTCGCCGGCCGCCGTGCCCGGCGCGACCCCGGCCGCCGCCCCGGCGCTCGCCCCGCCGTCCGGGACCGCGTCCGAGCCGGCCGCCGCCGAGCACCGGCCCTCCTACGCCGCCGCCCGCGCCGTCGAGGATCTCGACCCCGACCCGGTCCCCACCCACGACTCGCCCCGCCCGGACACCCCCGGAACCGGAGGACTGCCCCGGCGCCGTCGCGGCCACGCCCTCGCGGCGGCCGAGCGCGCCCACCCCGCCGCCCGCGCCGAACGCGAACCGCGCACCCCCGACGACGCCAAGGCCCGGGCCGCCCGCTTCAGCAGCTTCCGCCAGGCGGTCCGCGGCACCGCGCCGGACCAGGCCGCGGTGCAGGGCACGACGGCCGAGCCCGAGGCCGTACGGGAGCCGGCGCCCGCGGATCGCGTACGGGAGCACGACACCGCGCCCGGCCCCCACGTCCGGGCCACCCCGCACGAACCGGCCGCACACCGGACACCGACCCCCGGTCCCGTACCGGACCTCGCCGCACTGGACGCGGCCGTCACCCCCTCGCACCCGGAAGGCGACACCACTTCATGACCGGCATCACGACCGCCGACGAGAAGCTCACCTGGCTCATCGAGGGACTGCTGGAGCGCACCCCCGGTGCCCGGCACGCCCTCGTGCTGTCCCGGGACGGGCTGAAGCTGTGCCGCACTCCGGAGCTGTCCGTCGACCAGGCCGACCAGCTGGCCGCGATCTCCGCCGGCATCCAGTCGCTGTCCCACGGCGCGTCCGTGGAGTTCGGCGACGGGAGCGGCGGGGTGCGCTCGGCGATGGCCGAGTTCTACGGCGGGGTCCTGTTCATCGTGGAGGCGGGCCAGGGCGCGCATCTCGCCCTGGTCACCGACGAGGACGCGGACGCGGGTCTCGTCGGGCACAACATGAGCGAACTCGTGGAGCAGCTCGGCGAGCACCTGACCGCGCAGCCGCGTACGTCATGAGCCGCCCCGGCAGGGACGACGCACCGGACCGGCTGTACACCCTCACGCAAGGGCGCAGCCGGTCCGACGCGGCCGCCCGGTTCGACCTGGTGACGCTCGTGGTGGCCGAGTGCGATCCGGTGCCGGGTATGCAGTCGGAGCACGCCGCGATCCTGCGGATGTGCGACCGGCCGACGGCGGTCGTGGAGATCGCCGCCGAGCTGCGGCTGCCCGTGAGCATCACGAGGATCCTGCTCTCCGACCTCCTGGCCGCGGGCCGCGTCAGCGCCCGTCACCCCCGCACCGCCGCACTTCCCGATCCCGACGTCCTGGAACAGGTGCTCGTTGGACTCCGCAACCTCTGACACCCGCACTCCGCTGGGTGCCCAGGCCGACAACGGCCTGAAGATCGTGGTCGTCGGCGGCTTCGGCGTCGGCAAGACGACCCTGGTCCGCTCGGTGAGCGAGATCCGCCCGCTCAGCACCGAGGAGACCATGACCCAGGCCGGCGCGACGGTCGACGACGTCAGCGGGGTCCGGGAGAAGTCCGCGACCACCGTCGCCTTCGACTTCGGCCGGATCACCCTGGACGCCCGCAATGTGCTGTACCTGTTCGGGGCGCCGGGTCAGGAGCGGTTCTGGTTCCTGTGGGACCGGCTCTTCACCGGCACCCTGGGCGCGGTGGTCCTCCTCGACACCCGGCGCATCGACGACTCCTGGTACGCCATCGACCGCCTGGAACGCCACGGGATGCCGTTCATCGTGGCCCGCAACGACTTCGGCGGCCCCCGGCACACGCCCGCCGAGGTCCGCGCCGCCCTCGACCTCGACCCGCACATCCCGCTCATGGACTGCGACGCGCGCTCCCGGGAGTCCGGCAAGCGGGTCCTGATCACGCTCGTCGAACATGTGCGGCGGCTCAGCGCCGCCCCTGCCCCCACCGCCGAACAGGAGCTGGTGTGACCACCGCCCCCGTGCCCCTCAGCGGGCCCCGGTTCCAGACCGAACCCGCCGCGCTGTACCGGGAGATGCGGCGCGAGCACGGCGCCGTGACCCCGGTCGTGCTCGACGGCGGGATACCGGCGTGGCTGGTGCTCGGCTATCGCGAGCTGCACCAGGTCACCGGCGACCCGGTGCTGTTCAGCCGGGACTCCGAGCTGTGGAACCAGTGGGACGGCATCCCCGACGACTGGCCGCTGCTGCCGATGATCGGCCGCCGGCAGCCGTCGATCCTCTACACCGTCGGCGAGCGCCACCGCGAACGCGCCGGGATGATCAGCGACGCGCTGGAGGCCCTCGACCCGTTCGAACTGCGCGGCCACGCCGAGCGGTTCGCGGACGAGCTGATCGACGCGGTGTGCGGCCGGGGCGAGGCGGACCTCGTCGCCGAGTACGCGATGCTGCTGCCCGTGCGCGTCCTCGCGATCCTCTACGGCTTCGCGGAGGAGCAGGGCCCGGGACTGGTCACCGCCCTCAACGACATGATCGACGGGCGGGAGCGGGCGATCGCGGGCCAGACGCATCTGGCCGGCTCCATGACCGAGCTGCTGGCCGCCCGGAAGGCGAGCCCCGCGAACGACGTGGTCTCCCGGATGCTCGCCGACAAGAGCGGCTTCACCGACGAGGAGATCACCCAGGACCTGATGGTGATGATGGCCGCGGGCCACCAGCCGACCGCGGACTGGATCGGCAACTCGCTGCGGCTGATGCTCACCGACGCCCGTTTCGCCGCCTCCCTCTTCGGCGGCCGCAACAGCGTCGCCGAGGCCATGAACGAGGTGCTGTGGGAGGACACCCCCACCCAGAACGTGGCGGGCCGCTGGGCCTCCCGTGACACCCGGCTGGGCGGCCGGCACATCCGGGCCGGCGACCTGCTGCTGCTCGGCCTGCAGGGCGCCAACAGCGACCCGCAGGTGCGCACCGACGGCTCCGCGCTGACCGGCGGCAACAACGCGCACTTCTCCTTCGGGCACGGTGAGCACCGCTGCCCGTTCCCGGCCCAGGAGGTGGCGGAGGTCATCGCGCGGACGGGCATCGAGGTGGTCCTCGACCGGCTGCCGGACATCGATCTGGCCGTACCCGCCGAGGCGTTGACGCGTCGTCCGTCGCCGTGGCTGCGCGGTCTCACCGCACTGCCGGTGAGCTTCACCCCCACCCCCTCCCTAGGAGGCCCTTCCGCATGACCACGATGGACAGATGCCCCATAGCCCTTGACCCCCTCGTCTCCGATCTGGACGCCGAGAGCGCCCGGCTCCGGGACGCGGGACCGCTCGCCTCCGTGATCCTGCCCGGCGGCGTCCCGGTGTGGGCGGTCACCCACCACGCCGAGGCCCGGCAACTGCTCACGGACCCCCGGCTGGTGAAGGACATCGACGTCTGGGGTGCCTGGCGGCGGGGCGAGATCGCCCCCGACTGGCCGTTGATCGGGCTCGCCAACCCGGGCCGCTCCATGCTCACCGTGGACGGGGCCGAGCACCGGCGGATGCGCACCCTGGTCGCCCAGGCGCTGACGCCCCGGCGGGTGGAGGAGATGCGGCAGCGGATCACCGAGCTGACCGAGGACCTGCTGGACCGGCTGCCCACCGACGGCCGTGAGGTCGACCTCAAGGCGGAGTTCGCCTATCCGCTGCCCATGTACGTCATCGCGGAGCTGATGGGCATCGAGAGGTCCCTGCTGCCCCGGCTCCAGGTGCTGTTCGAGAAGTTCTTCTCGACGCAGACCCCGCCCGCGGAGGTCGTCGCGACGCTCACCGAGCTGGCCGGGATCATGGCGGACACGGTCGCGGCGAAGCGCGCCGAGCCCGGCGAGGACCTCACCTCCGCTCTCGTCCAGGCCTCCGAGGACGGCGACCACCTCACCGACGAGGAGATCGTCTCCACGCTTCAGCTGATGGTGGCCGCGGGCCATGAGACGACGATCTCCCTGATCGTCAACGCGGTGGTCAATCTGTCGACCCATCCGGAGCAGCGCGCCCTCGTCCTTAAGGGTGAGGCGGACTGGTCCGCGGTGGTCGAGGAGACCCTGCGCTGGTCCACCCCCACCTCCCATGTGCTGATCCGCTTCGCGACGGAGGACGTCCCGGTCGGCGATCAGGTCATCCCCGCCGGGGACGCCCTGATCGTGTCGTACGGCGCCATCGGCCGGGACGAGCAGGCGCACGGCCCGACCGCGGGCGCCTTCGACATCACCCGGGAGACAAAGAACCGGCACATCTCCTTCGGCCACGGCCCGCATGTGTGCCCCGGGGCGGCCCTGTCCCGCCTGGAGGCCGGGGTCGCGCTGCCCGCGCTCTACGCCCGCTTCCCCGGCCTGGACCTGGCGGTCCCGGCGGACGAGCTGCGCAACAAGCCGGTGGTGACGCAGAACGACCTCTTCGCGCTGCCGGTGCGGCTGACCACTTAGAGCTCCGAAAGTCGTAGATCCTCACAAGTCCGCGTGCCGGAGGGCGTCGTCTCATCGAACGGACACGTTTCCGCCCGGTTTCTCCGAGGGGATACCCTCCGGCTCGTGGCTGACATCCAGATTCCTGCTGACCTCAAGCCCGCTGACGGTCGTTTCGGCGCGGGTCCCTCCAAGGTGCGGGTGGAGGCGCTGGACGCCCTCGCCGCCACGGGTAGCTCCCTGCTCGGCACGTCCCACCGCCAGGCCCCGGTCAAGAACCTGGTCGGCAACGTGCGCGAGGGCATCCGCGAGCTCTTCCAGCTCCCCGACGGCTACGAGGTCGTCCTCGGCAACGGCGGCTCCACCGCGTTCTGGGACATCGCGACCCACGGTCTGATCGAGAACAAGTCGCAGCACCTCAGCTTCGGCGAGTTCTCCTCGAAGTTCGCCAAGGCCGCGAAGCTCGCCCCGTGGCTCGCCGAACCCACCGTCATCTCCTCCGAGCCCGGCACGCACCCCGAGGCCGGCGCGGAGAAGGGCGTCGACGTCTACGCCTTCACGCACAACGAGACGTCCACGGGCGTCGCGATGCCGATCAAGCGGGTCGCGGGCGCGGACCCGGGCTCACTGGTCCTGGTGGACGCCACCTCCGGCGCCGGCGGCCTCCCGGTCGACATCGCCGAGACCGACGTCTACTACTTCGCCCCGCAGAAGTCCTTCGCCTCCGACGGCGGCCTGTGGATCGGTGTGTTCTCCCCGGCCGCGATCGAGCGCGCCGAGCGCGTCCACGCCTCCGGCCGCCACGTCCCGGAGTTCTTCAGCCTGCCCACGGCGATCGACAACTCCCGTAAGAACCAGACGTACAACACCCCGGCCCTCGCCACCCTGTTCCTGCTCAACGAGCAGTTGGAGTGGCTGAACGGCCAGGGCGGTCTGGACTTCGCGGTGCGCCGCACGGCCGCCTCCGCGCGGACGCTGTACGGCTGGGCCGAGGACGTGAAGTTCGCGACCCCGTTCGTCGCCGACCCGGCCAAGCGCTCGCAGGTCATCGGCACGATCGACTTCTTCGACGAGGTCGACGCGGCCGCCGTCGCCAAGGTGCTGCGCGCCAACGGCATCGTGGACACCGAGCCGTACCGCAAGCTGGGCCGCAACCAGCTGCGCGTCGCGATGTTCCCGGCGATCGACCCGGCGGACGTCGAGGCGCTGACCCGGTGCATCGACTACGTGATCGAGAACCTCTGACCTTCTCGCGCGTCAGATCCCAGGGGGCGCCCGGTGTTGTGTGCACCGGGCGCCCCCCGGCCGTTCCTAACGCCTCCTGCCCAGCAGCCGCTTGAGGCCGAACACCAGCACCAGGCCCAGGGCCAGGGCACCGACCTTGTAGTCGACGTTCAGTGCCGTACCGCCGCCCGAGCCGGCCCCCGGGGTCGCCTTGCCCGAGGGGGACGTCGAATCGCCGGTTCCGTCACCCCCGGGCGCGTCCTCGGCCTGGACGGGGCTGTCGCTGCCCTCGCTGCCGTAGAGGAGCTTCGAGCCGTCGGTGCTGTACGTGACCGACTCGCCCTGCCGTTGCAGGGGCACGTTCAGCCGCCCCTGCCGTTTGATCCGCCCGCCGTTCCACGCGTAGGCGATACCGCCGAAGTAGCCGCGTACGACGAGGTGTCCGCCGTCCGGCGAGAAGGCGGCGTCGGTGGCCCACAGGTCGACGGTGGCGACGGGCCGGAAGATGTTCGCCCCGGTGGACGACAGCTGCGCCGGGCCTTCGTAGAGGTGCCCGCCGTCCTCCTTCTTGTCGATGATGTAGACGCGCCCGGTCCTGGGGTGGACCACCAGGGACTCGGCGTCCCGGGGCCCGTTCGCGTACTTCACCACGTACTGGGTGGCCCGGATCGTCTGGTCCTTGAGCACCTTGGGCTCGGGCAGCCGGTAGATCCACACATAGGGCCATCGGCCGCCGAAGTTGTCGCCGATGTCACCGACGTAGATCTCGTTCCCCGGACCGATGGATATGGCCTCCGCGTCACGGGGCCTGCCGATGCCGCTCAGAGTGACGGTGGCGACGGTCTTCCCGGTGCGGCCGTCCACGGCGTAGATGTACGGACCGTCGTCGCTGTCGTTGTGCGTCCAGTAGGTCCCGGGGTGCAGACGGGAGGCGGCGAGCCCGCTGGACTCGGTGATCCGGGGGTCCTTGATGGTGAATCCGCCGCCGTCGTCGGCGACGGCGGGCGCCGGCGCGGCGAGCGCACCGATGAGAAGGGCCCCGGCAAGGAACGCGAGCGATCGACGCATGGCCCAAGCCTGCCATCCGGCACCCCGGTTCACCGGCCCGGCGCCGTCGCGCGCCGGTGCCGGGCGGGCGTGTCGATCCTCACACCGGCCCGCCCCATACGTACCCCCTGCGCCCCGGGGCGATCGTCCATGATGAGCGGATGCTCCGGTTCATGCCCGTAGGTGACTCCATGACGATCGGCAGCGCGGGCGAGCACACGTGGCGCCACCGGCTGTGGCGGCACCTGTGCGCGACGTACGACGGCCCGTTCTCGCTGGTCGGCCCGCGCGAGACGCTCCACGACAAGGCGACGGACACCCCCACGTCGTACGCGTACGCCGAACCCGACTTCCCCCGCGCCCATCTGGCGGGCTGGGGCGAGGGCTGGATCCATATGACGCCGCTGATCGGCGGGGCCGTGCGGGAGACCCGGGCGGATGTGCTGCTGGTCTCGCTGGGCCTGATCGACCTGGGCTTCTACACCAACGCGGAGCAGACGGACGAGAACGTACGGAAGTTCGTGGCCGAGGCCCGCCGGGCCAGGCCGCGCATCCGTATGGTGCTGCTGCCGGTGATCCCGAACATCCGGGCCGAGACGGAGGCCGCGTTCGGGGCCCAGGTGACCCTCTTCAACGACCTCCTGGCGAAGACGGCGGCGGACCTGGACGAGCCCGGCTCGCCGATCCTGCTGGCGTCTCCCCCGCCGTCGTACGACATCCACCGGGACACCTACGACGGCACGCACCCGAACGCGAACGGCGAACACAAGATCGCGGGGGCGTTCGCGGAGGCGATGTACCAGGGGTGGGGGGTCGCGGGGCCCTACGCGGCCGGGACGGACTGACCGAATTCCGGCGCCTCTCGGTCACTGTGCGTATCGTTGTACTGCGCGGTCGCACTCAATGGGAGGGTGGCCGGGGAGGAGCGCCATGACCGTCCTTGACGACAGGATCGAGATGGCCGACGCCAACACCAAGCGTTTGGACGAATGGTTCGAGCGGCTTGAGCGCATGCCCGTCCCCGAAGGATTCAGGGTCGAAATCGTCGGGGGCAACGTCCACATGACGCCGCAGCGTGACACCCACTGGTTGATCATCCGCCGGATCGTGCGGGCTCTCGAAGACAGGTTCGGAAGGGACGTCAGGGTGTTCTCGGACGTCCGGATCGACTTCCCCGGCCACGAAAACGGCTTCTGCCCCGACGTGGCCAAGCTCAGCGACTCCGCGAAGAAGGACGACGAGGGCCGCTGGCGTCACGAGGACGTCGAGTTCGTCGCCGAGGTCATCTCCGAGGGCACCGCCGCCAACGACTACGGCCCAAAGAAGAGGGCGTACGCCGTCGCTGAGGTACCTCTCTACGTCATCGCCGACCCCTACCGAGGCAGGTGCCACATCTTCAGGCACCCCAAGGGGGGCGACTACAGCACCGAGACCACGGTCCCCTTCGGAGACGATCTGGACCTCACCGACACCGCTGTCGGCCTCACCCTCACGACCGACGACTTCCCCCGCGACTGAACCCGACCGCCCCGCAACGTCCTTGCCTAGAGCGCACTCCACGCCGTTGGCTAGGCAGTCATGAAGTACACGCAGCTCGGACGCACAGGACTCAAGGTCAGCCGACTCGTCCTCGGGACCATGAACTTCGGCCCGCAGACCGACGAGGCCGACAGCCACGCGATCATGGACGCGGCGCTGGACGCGGGCATCAACATCTTCGACACCGCCAACGTGTACGGCTGGGGCGAGAACAAGGGCCGTACCGAGAAGATCATCGGCAGCTGGTTCGCGAAGGGCGGCGACCGGCGCGACAAGGTCGTCCTCGCCACCAAGGTGTACGGCAACATGGCCGCGGACGGCGACGCCTGGCCCAACCACGACAAGCTCTCCGCCCTCAACATCCGCCGGGCGGTCGACGCCAGCCTCAAGCGGCTGGGCACCGACTACATCGACCTCTACCAGTTCCACCACGTCGACCGGAACACTCCGTTCGAGGAGATCTGGCAGGCCATCGACGTCCTGGTGCAGCAGGGCAAGATCCTCTACGTCGGGTCCAGCAACTTCCCCGGGTACAAGATCGCCCAGGCCAACGAGATCGCGGCGCGGCGCGGCGGCACGATCGGGCTGGTCAGCGAGCAGTGCCTCTACAACCTGGCCGAGCGCCACGCCGAGATGGAGGTCATCCCGGCCGCACAGGAGTACGGCCTCGGGGTCATCCCCTGGTCGCCGCTGCACGGCGGCCTGCTGGGCGGCGTGATCAAGAAGGAGGTCGAGGGCGGGCGCCGGGCGTCCGGACGGGCCGCCGACACCCTCGCCAACCCCGCCGCACGCGCGCAGATCCAGGCCTACGAGGACCTGCTCGACAAGCACGGGATCGAGCCCGGCGAGGCCGCCCTGGCGTGGCTGCTGACCCGGCCCGGCGTCACCGGCCCGATCGTCGGCCCGCGCACCGGCGAGCAGCTGGAGTCGGCGCTGCGGGCGGTCGAGCTGGAGCTCCCGGAGGAGGTCCTGGCCGGCCTCGAGGAGATCTTCCCCGGCCCCGGACCGTCGCCGGAGGCGTTCGCCTGGTAGCCGACGGGGCCCGGCACCCCTCGGGGGCCGGGCCACGCACGGCGGCGGTGGCCTACCTGCCGACCGCCGCCGTCAGCGCCACCACCGCGAACATCAGCACAAGCACACCGGCCATGATCCGGTTACGAGTCTTCGGGTCCACGCATCGAGCGTAACCGGACCGCGTCAGGAGCCCGCGCCGAGCCCCCACCGCCCCACGGCCTCGTACCGGGGCTGCTCCCCCGGCACACCCGACCGCGGCAGCCGGCTGCGCACGAGGCACAGCTCCCCGACCGTCCAGGTGGTCCCCTCGAAGGCGTCCAGCGCGACGGCGTACGGCCGCAGGTCCGCGCCCCTGCCCCGGCTGCGGGCCAGCGTCAGATGCGCTTTGTAGCGGCGGTGCTCCCCCATGTCCACCCCCGCCTTGTGGCCCGCGGCCTCCGTGCGGTCGGCGAGCAGCCGCAGGGCCGTCGTCTCCCCGGAGGCGCCCACCCACAGCGCCCGGTCCCCGAACCGGCCGCCCCCGGCGAGGGCCAGGGGAAACGGCTCGGCGCGCCGGGCCGCCCGCGCCAGCCGCTCCGAGAGATCCGGTACGACGTCCTCGTCGACCTCGCCGTAGAAGGCGAGCGTGAAGTGCCAGCCCGGCCGTTCCGTCCAGCGCAGCCCGTCCGCGCCCGGCATCCCCTCCAACTCACGCACGACCGAGGCCAGTTCCTGAATGACGCGCTCCGGCGGCAGCACCGCGGCGAAGAGTCTCATGGCACCAGTGTCCCCGGGGAACGCTCCGGCGTGCGTCCATTACCGTGCGTATCGTTGTACCGCGCGGCTGCATGCGACTCGAGGAGATCGACCTGACCGGGACCGTGGTGGGCCTGGTTCTCAAGACGGACGAGTTTCCAAGGGGCTGACCCCGGCCCCTCAGAGGCCGGGGTCGGTGGATCCGGGGTCCGGGGCCGGGACTACGCCGCCGTCGCCAGCTCCTCCTGCCGCTCGCGGGGGACGAAGCGGACCTGCGGGTGGCCGCGGTTCCAGTCGACCGACAGGCGCAGACCGCCCGCCCGGGCCAGCAGCAGGCCGATGGTCACGGCCGCCGCGAAAGAGACCAGACCGCCCAGGGCGAAGCCGATCCGCGCGCCGTAGGTGTCCGTGATCCAGCCGACCACCGGCGCTCCCAGGGGCGTACCGCCCATGAAGACCATCATGAACAGGGCCATGACGCGGCCCCGCATCGCCGGATCGGTGCCCATCTGGACCGCCGTGTTGGCGGTGACGTTCACCGTCAGTCCGGCGATCCCTATCGGGACCATCAGCAGCGCGAACAGCCACAGGGACGGTGCCGCGGCCGTCACGGCCTCCAGTCCGCCGAACACCGCCGCGGCGGCGATCAGCACCCGCAGCCGGGCCGTGCCGCGACGGGCGGCGAGCAGCGCCCCGGTCAGCGAGCCGAGCGCCATCAGCGTGTTGAAGAGGCTGTAGGCGCCCGCTCCCGCGTGGAAGACGTGTCCCGCGTACGCCGAGAGCCACACCGGGAAGTTGAAGCCGAAGGTGCCGATGAAGCCGACCAGGACGATCGGCCAGATCAGCTCCGGATGCCCGGCGACATAGTGGAGCCCCTCGCGGAGCTGCCCCTTGCCGCGCGGGGCGCGCTGCACGGCATGCAGCTCCCGGGCGCGCATCAGCAGCAGTCCGGCGATGGGGGCGAGGAAGGACAGGCCGTTGAAGAGGAACGCCCAGCCCGTGCCGACGCCCGTGATCAGCACGCCCGCGACGGCGGGGCCGACCAGACGGGCGGACTGGAAGTTCGCCGAGTTCAGGCTCACCGCGTTCTGCAGTTGCTCGGGGCCGACCATCTCCGAGACGAAGGACTGCCGGGCGGGGTTGTCCACGACCGTGGCGAGTCCGGCGGCGAAGGCGGCGAGATAGACGTGCCAGACCTGGACATGGCCGGAGAGCGTCAGGAAGGCGAGGACAAGGCCCGTGGCACCCATCGCGGACTGCGTGACCAGCAGCGTCGGGCGCTTGGGGAGCCGGTCGACCAGGACACCGCCGTAGAGCCCGAAGAGGAGCATCGGCAGGAACTGCAGGGCCGTGGTGACACCGACGGCGGTGGAGGAGCCGGTCAGGCTCAGCACCAGCCAGTCCTGTGCGATGCGCTGCATCCAGGTGCCGGTGTTGGAGACGACCTGTCCCAGGAAGAAGAGCCGGTAGTTCCGCACACGCAGGGAGCTGAACATCGAGGACGCGCGGGACCCGGTCCGGTCGGCGGCGTCCGCGTCCGGAGTCGGGGGAGCCGCGGGGGGCTCGGGGGTCGCGGAGGCCGTGGGGGACTTCGGGGTCCCGGGAGCCGTGGGGGGCTCGGGGGTCCCGGGTGGGGCGGGCGGGGAGTCGTGGGTGGCTGGTGCGGGGGCGGAAGCTGCTCCGGATCCCGTACTCAAAGGGGTTCGCCTCCTAGCGATGACGGATTCATACGTACGCGGGTGGGGCCACGTCCGTCACGGTGGGCGTCCGGCGTGGACGCCTGCCGTCACAGATGCGCGAGTTTCTCCAGGACCGGGGCGGCCGCGCGGAGCTTCGCCCACTCGTCCTCGTCCAGGCCCTCGACCAGGCCGGCCAGGAAGGCGTTCCGCTTGCGGCGGCTCTCCTCGAGCATCGCCTCGGCCCGCTCGGTCTGGGTGACCACCTTCTGGCGCCGGTCCTCGGGATGCGGCTCCAGCCTGACCAGCCCCTTGCTCTCCAGCAGCGCCACGATGCGGGTCATCGACGGCGGCTGGACATGCTCCTTGCGGGCGAGCTCGCCGGGGGTGGCGGAGCCGCAGCGGGACAGGGTGCCGAGCACCGACATCTCGGTCGGGCTCAGCGACTCGTCGACCCGCTGGTGCTTGAGTCGGCGCGAGAGGCGCATCACAGCGGAGCGGAGAGCGTTCACGGCGGCAGCGTCGTCGCCATGGGTCAGGTCAGCCATGCTCTTTAGGATAAGTCATTACTTTCCCTAAAGACCACTGCGCAACGCCGCCTCACGGGTGACTCCCGCCACGCAGGCCCGCGCTTCCGCGGCCGCACGGGCAAACTTTCGAGTCACATCTATCACCCAAATGGGTGATAGAGCGGGGGAACGTGACACACCGGCCGTCCGAATCCGGCGACCCTCGTACACATGGGGACCAGTGTGCTCAGTGTGCGGCTGGAGCTGGAGCTGCTCGAACGGCTCCGCCTGCACGCCGCCAGAAGAGGAATGAGCGTCCAGGACTATGTCGTCCGGACGCTCATTCGGGATGACTTCGACGAGCGGTTCCAGGCCGCCGTCGACGAGACGGAGAGGTTCTACGGGGTCACCTGACCCCGTGGGAGCCGGTCAGGTCAGGCCCAGGGCCGGCATCAGGTAGTAGAAGCCGAACACCGCCGCCACCACGTACATCGCGGCGGGGACCTCCCGGCCACGGCCCGCGGCCAGGCGCAGCACCACGAAGGTGATGAAGCCCATGCCGATGCCGTTCGTGATCGAGTACGTGAAGGGCATCATCAGCATCGTCACGAAGGCCGGGACGGCGATCGTGTAGTCCGCCCAGTCGATCTCCTTGATCGAGTTGGACAGGATCAGGAAGCCGACCGCGACCAGCGCCGGGGTGGCCGCCTGGGACGGGACCATCGTGGCGACCGGGGTGAGGAAGAGGGCCACGGCGAAGAGAAGGCCCGTGACGACGTTCGCGAAGCCCGTGCGCGCGCCCTCTCCGACGCCCGCCGTGGACTCCACGAAGCAGGTGGTGGCCGAGGAGGAGCTGACACCGCCCGCGGCGACCGCGATGCCGTCGACGAAGAGCACCTTGTTCATGCCCGGCATATAGCCCTCGGCGTCGGTCAGCTTGGCCTCGTCGCTGATGCCCATGATCGTGCCCATCGCGTCGAAGAAGCACGACAGCAGGACCGTGAAGACGAAGAGGATGCCGGTCAGGACGCCGACCTTGCCGAAGCCGCCGAACAGGCTGACCTTGCCGATCAGGCCGAAGTCCGGGGTGGCGACCGGGTTGCCCGGCCACTTCGGGACGGTCAGACCCCAGGAGGCGATCTTGGCGGTCGCGTTGAGGATCACCGCGAGCACCGTCATCGCGACGATCGAGATCAGGATGGCGCCCGGCACCTTGCGGACGATCAGCGCGAAGGTGAGCAGGGTGCCCAGGATGAAGACCAGGACCGGCCAGCCGGTCAGATGGCCGCCGGTGCCGAGCTGCAACGGGACCGTGGTCTGCGCGATGTCCGGGATACGGGTGACGAAGCCGGAGTCGACGAGCCCGATCAGCATGATGAACAGGCCGATACCGATGGCGATGCCCTTGCGCAGACCGAGCGGCACGGCGTTCATCACCCGCTCGCGCAGACCGGTGGCGACCAGCAGCATCACCACGAGGCCGGCGAGGACGACCATGCCCATCGCGTCCGGCCACGACATGCGCGGCGCGAGCTGGAGGGCGACGACCGTGTTCACGCCGAGACCGGCGGCGAGGGCGATCGGGACATTGCCGATCACGCCCATGAGCAGTGTGGTGAAGGCGGCGGTGACGGCGGTCGCGGTGACCAGCTGGCCGTGGTCCAGGTGGTGCCCGTACATGTCCTTCGCGCTGCCGAGAATGATCGGGTTCAGCACGATGATGTACGCCATCGCGAAGAAGGTGGCGAAACCGCCCCGGATCTCACGGGACAGCGTGCTGCCCCGTTCCGAGATCTTGAAGTAACGGTCGAGGGCACCGGACGGGGGTCGGGTGCCCGGCTGCTGCGGGGCGGCCTTGGCAGGGGCCGAGGTGGACATGCGAGACCTCAGGAGTGCGGGGGACTTCGGAAAGTCACAGACATGGACAAACGTGATCGAGTCTCGCCGTCACCTGATCACCAACGGGTCTCCCCCATGGCGTTGTTGGTGATTCATACGAATATAAGCGGCCAGACTCGAACTGTTTCAGTATGAACATATGAGGCGTAGATCGCTATCTCCGCGCGTAGACCCTTGGCACACAAGGGCCCGGGGTCCACCCCGACGCCGCCGCCCGTCCCTCGTAAGCTGTGCGCATGGCGAAATGGACCCCCAAGCACGAGGCGCCGGAGCCCCTTGAGGGCCCCGTGGTCGCCACCATCACCGGCGGCACGATCCTGTGGTTCGTCCTCTTCCTGGTCCAGCTGCCGTTCTACGGCTGGTTCGCCGACCACGGGCACACCTGGTGGCTGTGGACCTGCCTGGCCGGCGCGGGGCTCGGCTGCATCGGCATCTGGTACGTGCGCAGGCGGGACGCCGCCATCAAGCGGGACGCGGCACGGAAGGAAGCCGCGGCCGAGGGTTAGTCCCGGACTCCACGTACGGCCACCGCACGAGAGACGTCCTCCCCGGGTCGGATCTTCGGCTCGCTCAAGGGGTGAAGGCGCAGTTCCGCACGTACCGTCGAATGCATGAGTCACATCGACGCGGGCGCCGAACTCGATCCCGTGCACCCCGCCCCCCTACCCGGGCGGGCGCGGGGACTGTCCGCCGCCGAAGTGGCCGAGCGGGTCGCCCGCGGTGACGTCAACGACATCCCCGTCCGCAGCAGCCGCACCCTCGGCGAGATCGTCCGCGCCAACGTCTTCACCCGCTTCAACGCGATCATCGGTGTGCTCTGGCTGATCATGCTGTTCGTGGCGCCGTTCCAGGACAGCCTCTTCGGCTATGTGATCATCGCCAACACCGGCATCGGCATCATCCAGGAGTGGCGCGCCAAGAAGACCCTGGACTCGCTCGCGGTGATCGGCGAGGCGCGGCCCACGGTCCGCCGGGACGGGGTGACCGCCGCGATCGCCACCTCGGAGATCGTGCTCGACGACATCATCGAGACCGGCCCCGGTGACAAGATCGTCGTCGACGGCGTCTGCGTCGAGGCCGACGGGCTGGAGATCGACGAGTCACTGCTGACCGGCGAGGCCGACCCCGTCGTCAAACGGGCCGGGGCCCCCGTCATGTCCGGCAGCTTCGTCGTCGCCGGCAGCGGCGCCTTCCGCGCGACCAAGGTGGGCCGGGAGGCCTACGCAGCCCAGCTCGCCGAGGAGGCGAGCCGCTTCACCCTCGTCCACTCCGAGCTGCGCAGCGGTATCTCCACGATCCTCAAGTACGTGACGTGGATGATGGTCCCGACCGCGATCGGCCTCGTCATCAGCCAACTGGTGGTCAAGCAGTCCGGATTCAAGAACTCCCTGGCCCGCACGGTCGGCGGGATCGTGCCCATGGTCCCCGAGGGGCTCGTCCTGCTCACCTCCGTGGCCTTCGCCATCGGCGTCATCCGGCTGGGGCGCAAACAGGTCCTGGTCCAGGAACTGCCCGCCATCGAGGGCCTCGCCCGCGTCGACACCGTCTGCCTGGACAAGACCGGCACCCTCACCGAGGGCGGCATGGACGTCACCGAACTCCGGCCGCTCCAGGGCGCCGACGAGACCTACATACGCAAGGTCCTCGGCGCGCTCGGCGAGTCCGACCCGCGTCCGAACGCCTCCCTCCAGGCAATCATCGACGCCTACCCGGACAGCGAGGAATGGCGCTGCACCGAGGCCCTGCCTTTCTCCTCCGCCCGGAAGTACAGCGGCGCGTCCTTCAGCGAGGGCGACGGCGAGGCCAGCACCTGGCTGCTCGGCGCCCCGGACGTCCTGCTCGGCCCCGACGACCCGGCCCTGACCGAGACCGAGCGCCTCAACGAGCAGGGGCTGCGGGTGCTGCTGCTGGCCCGCACCAGCCGGGAGCTGGACGACCCCCGGGTCAAGGACGGCACCCGGCCCACCGCGCTGGTCGTGCTGGAGCAGCGGCTGCGCCCGGACGCCGCCGACACCCTGCGCTACTTCGCCGACCAGAACGTCCGCGCCAAGGTGATCTCCGGTGACAACGCGGTGTCCGTGGGCGCGGTCGCCGGGAAGCTCGGCATCGCCGGCGAGGTCATGGACGCCCGCCGCCTTCCGGAGAACCAGGCGGAGATGGCCAAGTCGCTGGACAAGGGCACCGTGTTCGGGCGGGTCACCCCGCAGCAGAAGCGGGACATGGTGGGCGCGCTGCAGTCGCGCGGGCACACGGTGGCGATGACGGGCGACGGCGTGAACGACGTGCTCGCGCTCAAGGACGCGGACATCGGCGTCTCGATGGGCTCCGGCTCGGAGGCGACCCGGGCCGTGGCGCAGATCGTGCTGCTCGACAACAGCTTCGCGACGCTGCCGTCGGTGGTCGGCGAGGGCCGGCGGGTGATCGGGAACATCACCCGGGTCGCCACGCTGTTCCTGGTGAAGACGGTCTACTCGGTGCTGCTGGCGGTGCTGGTGGTGTGCTGGCAGGTGGAGTACCCGTTTCTGCCCCGGCATCTGACCATGCTGTCGACCCTGACCATCGGGGTTCCGGCCTTCTTCCTGGCGCTCGCCCCCAACAGGGAGCGGGCCCGACCCCACTTCGTACGGCGGGTCATGTGGTACTCGGTCCCGGGCGGGGTCATGGCGGCGGTGGCGACCTTCGTGACGTATCTGATCGCCCGGCACCACTACACGGGCCCCGGATCGCTGGAGGCGCAGACCAGCGCGGCGACCCTCACGCTCTTCCTGATCTCGATGTGGGTGCTGGCGATCGTCGCCCGGCCCTACACCTGGTGGCGCGTCGCCCTGGTGGCCGCGATGGGCGTGGCGTTCCTGTTCGTCCTGGCCGTGCCCGCGCTCCAGCACTTCTTCGCGCTGAAGCTGGTGGGCGTCTCGATCCCCTGGATCGCGGTGGGGATCGCGGCGGTGGCGGCGGCCGCCCTGGAGTTCGTCTGGAAGTGGGTCGACCGCCGCGTGCCCGTGTGAAGGGTGCTACACGGTGGGCCACATGGTCTTGCCGGCCGCCAGCTTGCCCTTGCCGTCGCCCGCGTACCAGCGCAGATCGCCGTTGGACCACAGCGCGGCCAGGTCCGCCTTGCCGTCGCCGTTGAAGTCACCGCCGAGCACGGCACGCATGCTGCCCCAGCTCTTGTCGGGGTACATCGAACGGGCCTTGTCGAAGGTCCCGTCGGCCTTGCCCGGGTAGAGGTTCAGGGCGCCGTCGGAGGTGACGGCGGCGATGTCGTCCCGACCGTCGCCGTTGAAGTCACCGGTGGCGATGTGCTTCATCTTCCAGGTCTTGTCGGGCCACATGGCCTTCTTCTGGTTGACCAGGTTGCCGCTCGCGTCCCTCTTGTACGTGTAGAGGGATCCGTCGGGCCACTGGAACAGCAGGGTGTCGCGTCCCGCGGTGCCGGTCTTGAGCGCGGCGGCGGGCAGGCCGTTCTTCCAGGTGGCGTCGGTCCAGAGCTTGGTCCGCTTCCACATCGTCGGCACCCAGGTGTGCTGTGCCAGGAACATGTCACCATCGTCCTCGACCATGGCGACCTCCGGGCCCGCCCCGTCCCCGAAGTCGCCCGCGACGAGCTGCGTCGGCGTGGTGCGGCTGAAGGTCGGGCCCAGGTACGCCCCGTACTGGAGCGTGCCGTCGGGACGGCCGTAGAAGACATGGGCGGGGCCGCGGGTCAGGACGGCCGCGATGTCCGTACGCCCGTCACCGTTGAAGTCCGCCGCCGTGACGGCGTCGGTGACGAAGTCCTTCAGGGTCGTCAGCCGGACCCGCTGCACCCAGTCCGCGATGTCGTCGACCCGGGTGGCGACGGCACCGGTGCGGGTCTCCTGGGAGCCGAGGCACCCGCCGCCCCAGGAGGCGTCGACCACGCCGACCAGATTGCCGTTCGCGTTGAGGACGGGGCCGCCGGCGTCACCCTGGCACAGGGCACCGCCGCCGTTGCTCGGGGAGATCGCCAGGGTCGAGGCGCCCACGGTGTCCACGGTGAAGGAGCCGGTGTGCGCCTTGGCGGGGACCCACTCGTCCTTGGTGCGGCCGAACCCGTCGGCCTTGAGCTGGTCGCCCTGGGCCGGTGCGGTGGTGCCGAGCTCGGCCTCGTCGATGTTGGGGAACGGGCCGTCCAGCGGGTTGTCGATGGTGGCCGGGTTGGTGATGCGCGCCATGACCAGATCGCGGTCGGGGTGCGGGACGAGCTCCAGGACCTTCTGCTTCACGATCGCTTCCGCGCTGGGGCGGTTGCCGTCGGCGGTGACCACGGTGGTGTACGCGGGCTTGCCGGCGGGGATCTTCGACGGGTGCTGGGGGTCGGCGGCGAAGCAGCTGGCGGTGGTGAGCACCCACTGGCCGTCGACCAGGGTGCCGGAGCAACTGCGCTCGTTGTCGTTGCCGAGGTCGATGTGGAGCTTCACCGTGAACTGGTCGGCGCCGTCGGCCACCTGATCACCCACCACCGACTGGGCGGGCGGAGCGGCCAGCAGACCGGTCGTGAGGCCGGCCGTCACCAGACCGGTCACCCATACCATGCGCTGTGTGCGCGGACGAACGTTTTTCACTGTTCCTCGAATCACCAAGAAGTTCTGCGCGGACGGAAGAAGGGAGGGGGCGCCTCGACGGGCGCCGGTGCGGCCGGCCGGCGGGTCAGCCGGTCACCCGGAGCTCGACGAGCACCGACCTGGCGCCGTCGCTGGTGCCCTCGCCGACGGACTGGTAGCCGTCCTTGGGCACGTTGACGGTCGTGGTGGAGCCGTTGGCGGTGAGGTCCGCGCTCACCGGGTGGTCCGTGGTCTCGACCGCGAAGACCCGGGGAAGTTCCAGGGTCAGCCGGCCCGTCGGTCCGAGCGCCTTGAAGCAGTAGGAACCCCGGCGGCCGACGGAGTCGTCCTTGACGGTGAGCACCCGGATCTGCTGGGCGGCCTGGTCGCAGTCGGCCAGCAGGATGTGACCGTCACCCTTCTTGAGCTTGATGCCCTGCTCGGTGAGGATCCGGTCCGCCGAGGGGTAGTTGTAGCCCTCGACCGCGACGGGCGGCGTGTCGGAGGACGGGGGCACGGGCGGGTCGTCGGCGGCGGCGGCGATGGACACACCGCCCACCGTGGCGATCCCGGCCACGACTGCGGACACGACTGTTTTCCGGGCGTGGAAAGGCACGCGAGAGTCCTTTCGGAAACGGGTCGCCGAAGAGAGGGACCCGCCGAGAAGTAAGGAACGAAAAATCCTGCGAAGAAGCAGAAGAGGTCAGTTGAGTGCCGGGCTGTGACAGGCCGGTCCGCACCGCTGAAGACGCCTCAAAGCAACCCCCGTGATTGCGTCGAAAAACCAAGGCGCCGGCGACTCGACAGACGGAAGGGCGCGAATGGTTGAATTCCCCTGGCCGAAAGCCTCCGCTGGTCAGGCGGAGACAAAGGCGGGGCATACGTTAGTCAAAGCCTCACTGTTCGTCAATACAAGACCTCTACGCCTTGCTCGGCAACTCGCCATCCACCCCACGCGATCACGCCACGGGAACGCGGCCGATACACCGCTATAGAGGGAGCAACGGGACATTGCTCCGGAGGGGTCGCCCCTCGGCCGCATCGGCCGTGAATCGGATTCGATTGCACTGATCCCGGTGCCGCTCCGCCCTATTCCGATTTCGATGTCAGCCCGCGAAAAAACGGCCGCCCCCGCCGGAATTCCGGCGGGGGCGGCCTCGGTGTGGCGAAAGGGTTACCGCACGTCGACGAAGTCACCCGCGGCGTTGACCGCCGGGGTGGTCGAGGTGCCCGCGAAGGAGTAGCGGTAGTAGCCGTCGACGGACGCCTTGACCGTGGTCTTCAGGTTGCCCGCGCTGTCCGTCTTGATGGTCTTGAGCGTGGTGTAGGTGTTGCTGCCCTTCTTGCGGAACTGCAGCTTCACCCACTGGCCCGAGAACCCGACGTACTTGTTGGTCTCCCAGTCGGCACGGGACAGCTTGCCCTTGACCGTGAGGGTCGCGCCCTTCCTCACCGGCTCCGGCGAGGCGTCGGCCGTCAGCGCGGAGTTGCGCTGGATCAGGGTCGTCCCGAGGCCGCCCTTCTCGGCGACGCCGACCTTGGACAGGTCCGGGGTGGTCGAGTCCAGCTGGCCGTTCCAGTCGATGGCGCCGGCGGCGGCGCCCCAGGAGCCCGCGTTCGCGTTCTCCAGGTCACCCTCGGCCGGGTAGATGTCGATCGTGCCCTTGCAGGCGGCGACGGTCGACGAGCTGGCGGTGCACTTGGCCGGGGCGTCGCCGATGAGGATGTTGTCCGCGTCGGCGTAGGAACCCTTGTAGAGGTACGGGTCCGTCTCGAAGTCCGGCGCGGTGATGTCGACGTCGGTGCCGTGGGTCATGGTGTACGAGACCGGGATGGAGACGTGGCCGCCGGTGCCCACCTTGTAGGCCTTGCCGATCTTGAAGCCGGAGAAGGTGACGTTCAGGGCGTACGGCTCGCCCGAGGTGCCGGTGTCGGCGGTGAACGCCCGCATGCCGGAGGTGGCATGGGCGGACTGCAGGACCTTCGCGACGGCCGCGCGGTGAGCCGGGGCGGCGGGGGCGGCCTGCGCGGCCGACACGGCGAAGGCGGAGAGGGCCAGGGCGCCGGTGACGGCGGCCGCAGTGGCACGGATACGCATGACGTTCTCCAAGTGGAGAATGGGGACCGCGGACTGACCCACGGAGCCCCGAAGTGTCTGGGGAGTCGGTTGACTCGCATGATCAGATCCATGGCCTGAACACATGGTTGTACGTGGCCGGATCTTTTTTTCACACGCCTGACGCGGCTGCTCCGCGCCCCTTCACATGGGGCGACGTCCCGGCAGACGTCACCCCATGTTCAGGCCCCCTGCGAACGCGGGCCGGACTCAGTCGAACCAGCGGTCCCGTGCCAGCTCGTCCGTGCGTGAGGGGTCCTCCAGAAGCGCGGCGACCTCGAAGCGGCGCGGCCACTGGCCCGTCGCCCAGGCGAGACCCGCGGCGACGCCCTCCAGGGTGGCGGCGTGCAGCACGCCGTCCGTGGTCAGCCGCCAGTCGATCTCCACGCCGTCGACGACGAGCTCCTCGTGCTCCACGTACGACGCCGGGGTGGACGGCCCGAGCAGGACCCGCACGGACTCCGGGACGTCGTGCTCGGCGCCCTCGGAGGTCACCTCGCCCGTCACCGACTCGCTCAGCCGCCGCACCTGGAACAGCTCGGCGAGGTCGGCGGCCCGCGTCGGGCGCACCGGCAGCAGCGGGACGCCCTCGGTGGAGGGCAGCAGGTCGGGCGAGTCGACGACCACCGCGTCGGCGGCGTCCACGACGCTCACCCGGCCGTCGACCACCGCGCGCAGCTCGTCCGGCAGGGTCACCTGTTCCGGGTCGAGGTCGGCCAGGGCCGTGTAGAGGGCGTGCAGCTGGGCCGCGGAGACGGGCCGCCCGGGGTCGGCGAGCCGGTCGAGCAGTTCGGCGGCGCCGCCCGGCTCGTCGAGCAGGGCGGCCACGGAGGTCCGTACGCCGAGCGCCCGCAGTACCTGCTCGTCCTCGAAGCCGGTGGCGTCGGCCTCGTCGTACAGCCCGTGCAGCAGCGGGTCGCCGCCCGCGGCGCGCAGACCCGCGGGGCGGCGGCCGCCGAGGACCGGGTTCCCGCGCAGCCACCAGGCGGTGTACGGCCGTACGACCTCATGGGTGCCGTCGGGCAGCAGGATCCGCACCGGCTGGGTGAGCGCGTCCCGCAGCGGGGGCTCGGACAGCAGGGCGAGGGCCTGCGGCCAGCGGTCGTCGTCGACGAGGTCCAGGTCGCGCACGGCGACGATCTCGGTCGCCACCGGCGGCACGGGGGTGTCGGGCAGCCGGTCCAGGACGTCCTCGCACCACACGTCGACGGCGTCGAGCAGCCCGACGTCGTCCGGCTCGGCGAAGTCCCCGTCGCGGGGATCCAGTTCGTCGGGGTCCAGGACCACGTCGGCGGCGCGGACCAGGGCGAAGTTCGCCAGCACCCCGCAGGCGGTCAGCGGCTGCTCGCCCCAGCGTTCGGCCAACTCGACGTCGACCAGCGCGAGTTCCTCCTCGCGCATGACGCTCGCGAAGGGGCTGCCGGGGAGCACGAGTTCCCCGGCGGGCGCGAGTTCGCCGTCCTCGTCGGGCAGGGCGAGGGCGCCGAGCCAGGGCTCGTCGCCGGGGCCGAGCGCGGCCTCCCGGACCAGGGCGAGGACGGTGTCGGCGAGCTCCTCGGCGTCCAGACCTTCCTGGTCCCAGCCGGGCCCCTCGTCGTCGAGGGAGGCGGCGACGGCGGCCCGCACCTGCGGGGTGGTGAGCACGGCGCGCGGAGTGGCGGGCAGGGCGCCCAGCTTCTCCAGGAGCGGATGGGCGGCCTCCGGATGGGCGACCTTCAGGCCCAGCCGGGCCAGGGCCTCGGGCGTCACCGGCGGCCCGTCCAGGGTCGGCAGCAGCACCTGACGGGGCCCGATGGTCGTACGGCCGTCGGCGAGCGGCACGGGCAGCCCGGTCAGCCGGTCCGGGTCGACCCCGGCCAGGCTGTCGTACAGCCGCCACCACCACTCGGGCTCCTTCTCCAGGCCCGCCAGCCGGTCCACCGCCTCGGTCAGCGGGACCCGGGCAACGCCCAGGGTGCGCAGCTCGGCACGGCGCTCCAGGCCCGCGGGCAGCAGGCTCGGCAGCACCTCGGCGAGGACCCGCACGGTCTCGGCGCCGGCCCCCTCGACGATCTCGGCGTCCCGCGGCCGCAGCGCCTCGGGCAGCCCGGAGTCCTCGACCAGGTCGTGGGCGGGCGGCAGGAACGCGGTGCGCGGCAGCCGGTCCAGGACGGCCCGGCGCAGGGCGCCGTCCAGCTCGCCCTTGCCCAGCGGGCCGGGCACCAGATCGATGGCGCCGGCGGTCACCGGGCGCCAGTCGGCGAGGAGTTCGGCGTACGCGTCGGCCGCGCGCTCCACCAGGAAGTCGGTCAGCGGGCCGGGCGCGGCGTGGCGGCGGGTGGGGTCCAGCGGGAACGAGGCGATGAGCAGCGCGGGCACACCGAGCGCCTCGTCGCTGGGCGTGGGGGCGTGCACGACGGGTGCGGTACGGGGCCGGGCCGGGGTGCCGTCGTCGGCGACGGGGACGGCCCAGGTGACGGACCAGTGCGGACGCAACCGCTCCTCGACCGGGCGGCCGGCGAGCAGGTCCGGGGTGAGGGGGCCGTGCCGGGACTCGGTGCGCCAGCGGGAGATGCCCTCGCGGGAGTCCTCGACCACGGTGTCGGTGCCGTCGGCGCGGCGGCGCAGGGTCCGCACCTCGTCGCCGATCTCGACGACGACCTCCGCCAGGCCGGGCAGGGCGAGCAGGAGCGCGTCGTCGACGGTGTGCAGCAGCCGCTCGGCCAGGTCGGCGGCGGCCGTGTCGCGCAGCGGGAGGATGACGACGGTGTCGTACGGGTCGGGGGCGCTGCCCTCGGCGGCGAACGGCAGCCGCAGCAGCGGCACATGGCCGTCACGACGGCGGATCTCGTCCCCGAGGCCGGGACTGTGCAGGGCGGTCTCGCCGGCCAGTTCCCTGGCCTCGGCCAGGGACCAGCGGACCCCGCCGTGCCGGCCGACGACGGCGGGCTCGTCGCTGACCGCGAGGACGGCCGCGAAGCCGACGCCGAAGCGCCCGACGGCCTCCTCATGAGTGTCGCGCTTGGCGGAGGCGCGGAGGGTGGACAGCGACTCGACGCCGACCGCGTCGAGAGGGGCACCGGTGTTGGCGGCGACGAGCACGCCGTCGCGCAGGGTGAGCCGCAGCCGGCCGGGGGCCCCTGCCCTGGCCGCGGCGTCGGCGGCGTTCTGCGCGAGCTCGACGACCAGACGGTCGCGGTACCCGCCGAGTACCAGCTCCTCCTCGGCGTTGGCGTCCTCGCGGAACCGGGCCGGGCTGGTGGCCCAGGCGTCCAGCACCCCGCGCCGCAGCCGGGCCGTTCCGAACGGGTCCGCGCCTTCGGCTGCCGGCCGCACGAATACGCTCACGCTTTCACTCTCCCTCTCGCGGCGTGCCCGTGCCTGCCGCGGGACGAAAGTACCGTCTGCCGGACCGGCCGTTCCCGGGGGTGGCTCCCCCGGGCCCCTCGCCGCGGCCCGCACGGCCGTGTCGCGCGGTGGCCGGACGGGTCGGCCGGGGCCGGACCGGGGGTCGCGGACAGGGCCGTCACGGCACGTCGGAGGGCCGGGCGAGAGCGGCGAAAGAGCCGCTGACGAGGGCGCGCGGGGCGGGGCCTCGGCGGGGTCGCTCCTACGGGCGGGCCCCGAGGGGGACGCTCCTAGGAGTGCCCCAGCTCGGCCGCCGCCTCGTCCGCCACGACCGGTACCGAACCCGAGTCCGGAGAGGGACGCAGCGGGAACGGCTCCACCTTCGTCTCGTCGACCACCGGCGGGGGCGGCTGCGGAGCCTTGGGCATGACGGCCGCCTCGGAGTGGCCGCCGCAGCCGTAGGCGAGGGAGACCACATGGCCGTCGGCCGGGGAGAACTCGTTCGCGCACACGCCGAAGGCCTGGCCGAGCGAGCCCCCGAGCGCCACCAGGAAGCCGCAGCTGACACAGGAGGCGGGCGCCGCCTGCGCCATCGGCGTCTTCGAGCCGAACGCCTCCTCCCAGCGGTCGGCGGCGACATGCAGTCCGTAGCGGGACAGGACCCGGGCGCGGCGCATGCCCAGTTCCTCCGCGACCGCGGCGATCGAGCCGCGCGAGGGGGCCATCGGCAGGTTCGCGGGCACGCCCGCGGTCACCTCCACGTCCTCCGCCTCGACCAGCTCCGCCATCTCGCCGGAGACCGGGGAGTTCGGCGGGGGCTCCTCCTCGCCCGAGAAGCCGGGCTCCAGGCGCAGATCCTCGGCGTCCGTCGGCAGCAGGTCGCCGGGGCCCATGTCGCCCGGGCGCAGCCGCTCGCTCCACGGCACCCACTCGGGCGCGAGCAGCGCGTCGGGGCCGGGCAGCAGCACCGTCTCGTCGAGCGTGACGATCTTCGCACGGGACGCCCGTGTGACCGTCACCGCCCAGCGCCAGCCGCGGTACCCCATCTCCTTGCACTCGAAGAAGTGGGTGACAACGCGGTCGCCCTCGGCCACCATCCCGGTGTGCTCGCCGACGACGCCGGGCGCGGCGACCTCCTCGGCGGCAGCGCGGGCGAGGTCGACGGCCTCGGCGCACAGGCGGTCGGGGGTGCGGCTTCGCGTTGTCGCTGCGCTCACAGGTATCGCTTCTCTCCTACGCCGTCTCACGGGTGCGCCATTCCCGGCTGCGGGTGCGAACGGAGCGGACCGGAGGACCGCGTCGACGTCCGCGCCCGATCGCACTCGGGCGCACCTACCCCATCCATTCTGCGGGATGGATGAGAGGCGCGCGGCCGAGAACAATCGCCACGACGCGCTACGCACGCTACCCTCTCCGCGCCCCGGGGCCCACACCGAGTGGCCGCGCTTTCCCGGAGACGGGCCCTCCGAGCCGGGCCGGTACGGCGTCGGCGCGGTCTCCGGACCGTCCGGCGCGCCCGGCCCGTCGCGCGCCCGCGCCCGTCCTGTGCGAGACACCACGCGCCCCGATCCGCGCGGTAACCGCACTACCCCCGGCCTTCTCGGGGCACTATGACGGGGTGGCAGCCGCGAGGTCGTCCCACGAAGCCGCCGGGGTGGGCGGGGCCGAAGGACGCAGCCGGGGTGGCGGTTCGGGCCGGTTCGGCGGTTCCGTCCGCGCGGTCGGCCGTGCCCTGCATCTCCCGGTCACCGGCGCCGCCCGGGGCATCCGCAAGGTGACGCACGCGCACGGCGCCGGCGAGTCCGGACTCGGCAAGCTGATCGAGCTGCACGCCGTGAACGGTGCCGGCGACGTCATGGTCACCGTCGCCCTCGCCTCCACCGTCTTCTTCTCCGTGCCGACCGACGAGGCCCGCGGCCGCGTGGCCCTTTATCTGGCCATCACGATGGCACCGTTCACGGTCCTCGCCCCCGTGATCGGCCCGCTCCTGGACCGGCTGCCGCACGGCCGCCGGGCCGCGATGGCCGGCGCGATGCTCGCCCGGGCCCTGCTCGCGCTGATCATCTCGGGATCGGTCGCGAGCGGAAGCCTGGAGCTGTACCCGGCGGCGCTCGGCGTCCTCGTGGCCTCCAAGGCGTACGGGGTGGTCCGCAGCGCCGTGGTGCCCCGGCTGCTGCCGCCCGGCTTCTCCCTGGTGAAGGCCAACTCCCGGGTGACTCTCGGCGGTCTCCTCGCCACCGGCGTGGCCGCCCCGATCGGCGCGGGCCTGCACACCATGGGACCGGCGTGGCCTCTCTACGGGGCCTTCCTGATCTTCGTCGCGGGGACGTTTCTGTCGTTCTCGCTGCCCCCGAAGGTCGACTCCGCCAAGGGCGAGGACGTCGCGCTGCTCGCCGCGGACGCCGAACACCTGCACGGGCCGCGCCGCCGGACGAACGGGCGCCGCCCGGGGCTGCGCACGGTCGGCCCCGCCGTCACCCACGCCCTGGCCGCCAACGCCGCCCTGCGCTGTCTGTCCGGCTTCCTGATCTTCTTCCTCGCCTTCCTGCTGCGCGAGCACCCGCTCACCGGGGAGAGCGCCGCGGTGTCGCTCGGCATAGTCGGCGTCGCGGCGGGCGCGGGCAACGCGCTCGGCACGGCGGTCGGCTCCTGGCTGAGGTCCCGCGCCCCGGAAGTGATCATCGTGACGGTCGTGGCCATCGTGCTGGGCACGGCGATCACCGCGGCGCTCTTCTTCGGCGCGTTCCTGGTGGCGTGTCTGGCGGCGGTCGCCGGGTTCGCCCAGGCGCTCGCCAAGCTGTCGCTGGACGCGCTGATCCAGCGGGACGTGCCGGAGCTGGTGCGGACCTCGGCGTTCGCACGCTCGGAGACGCTGCTCCAGGTGGCCTGGGTGCTGGGCGGCGCGATCGGCATCGTGCTGCCGCTGAACGGGGTGCTGGGGCTCGTGGTGGGCGCCGCGCTCGTCGCCGCGGGCTGGCTGGCGACCGTACGGGGTCTGCTCGCCTCGGCCCGCCGCGGCACCCGCGCGGGCACCTGATCGCACGAGTACGCGGCACGTCGCGCACCCCACGTGGCGAGGGGACCGGACGCGCCCGATAGCCTTCGGCCATGACCGCACTGCGTTCCCGCCGCGCCGTAGCCGCCCTCGGCGCCGTTTCCGCCGGACTTCTCCTGCTGTCCGCCTGTAACAAGCCGACGCCGCTCGCGACCGTCACGGTCGGCACGGACTCGGTGAGCTCCCAGACCGACTGCTACAACGACGGCAACGAAGTCGCGGCCGCGGATCTGGCGAAGTGCCTGAAGTCCAAGGACATCAAGACGATCAGCGCCGACCCCGATGCGACGGTCCGGTTCGGCGTGGACCCGGCCATCGCGGACAACGGCTGGACGATCCTCATGAACGGTCAGCCGCTGACCGACTCCAGCAAGAAGACGTACCGCACGATCCCGGGCAGCGTGTTCTTCAACGCGCAGTACGGCGCGAGCGGCAACACCACCCTCGTCTCCATCAAGGAGGGCGAGAACAAGGTGACGGGTCTGTGGACCTTCAAGCTCAAGAAGGAATCCTGACCACGCCGTCCGTCGAGGCGCCCCCCGCTCGCGGGGGCGGCATCCTGGTGGCCACCGCCGTCCCGGCCGAACGGGACGCGGTGGCCAGGGCGTTTCCAGGGCCGGTGACCGAGGTGCCGCTGCCCGCGGCCGTCCTGCACCGGACCGGTGCCGTGGACCTCCTCGCCGTCGGGGTCGGGCCCGCCCTCGCCGCCGCCTCCACCGCCTCCGCGCTCACCGCCGCCGCGCTCGCGGGTGCCCCCTACGACCTCGTGGTCAGCGCCGGCATCGCGGGCGGCTTCGCCCCGGACGCCCCCCTCGGCGCGCTCGTCGTCGCCGACGACATCGTGGCCGCCGACCTCGGTGCCGAGACCCCGGACGGCTTCCTCCCGGTCACCGACCTCGGGTTCGGGACCGTCAGCCACCGGCCGCCCGCATCACTCGTACGAGAACTCGCGGCCGCCTCC
This sequence comes from Streptomyces sp. NPDC002573, assembly GCF_042889625.1. Taxonomy (NCBI): domain Bacteria; kingdom Bacillati; phylum Actinomycetota; class Actinomycetes; order Kitasatosporales; family Streptomycetaceae; genus Streptomyces; species Streptomyces sp. NPDC002573. Next base: position 112,401 of record NZ_JBIARC010000011.1, read on the forward strand.
GGTGCGCTCACCGGCACCGTCCTCACCATCTCGACCGTCACCGGCAGCGCCCGGCGCGCCGCGGAGCTGCGCGCCCTGCATCCGTCCGCGCTCGCCGAGGCGATGGAGGGCTTCGGCGTCGCGGAGGCGGCCGCCGCGCACGGCACGCCCGTCGTGGAGATCCGGGCCGTCTCCAACCCCGTCGGCCCCCGCGACCGCGCCGCCTGGCGCATCGGCGACGCCTTCGCGGCCCTCACCGAGGGCTTCGGGAAGTTCGCGCACGTACTCGAGAGTTGGACACAGCATGACCGCACCCACTGAGTCCCGGCCCCTGCAGATCGCCTACTCCCCCTGCCCGAACGACACGTTCGTCTTCGAGGCCTGGGCCCACGGCCGCGTTCCCGGCGCACCGGCGCTCGACGTCACCTTCGCCGACATCGACATCACCAACGGCATGGCCGAGCGCGGTGAGTTCGATGTGCTGAAGGTGTCGTACGCGGTGCTGCCGTACGTCCTGGACGAGTACGCGCTGCTGCCGTGCGGGGGCGCGCTGGGGCGGGGCTGCGGGCCGCTGGTGCTCACCCGGGAGCCGGACGCCCCGCTCACCGGGCGGACGGTCGCCGTGCCGAGCGAGACGTCGACGGCGTATCTGCTCTTCCGGCTGTGGGCCGCGGACACCGTGCCGGGAGGCGTCGGCGAGATCGTCGTCATGCCGTTCCACGAGATCATGCCGGCCGTGCGGGACGGGAAGGTCGACGCCGGGCTCGTGATCCACGAGGCCCGGTTCACCTACCAGAACTACGGGCTGCACAAGCTCGCCGACATGGGCGAGCACTGGGAGGCCACGACAGGGCTGCCCATCCCGCTGGGCGCGATCATCGCCAGGCGCTCGCTGGGCGAGGACACGCTGAAGCTGCTCGCCGAGTCCGCCCGGGCCTCCGTGCGGGCGGCCTGGGACGACCCCGAGGCCTCCCGTGCATATGTCATGGAGCACGCCCAGGAGATGGATCCGGCGGTGGCGGACGCGCATATCGGGCTGTACGTCAACGAGTTCACCGCGGACCTGGGCGAGGACGGCTACGCCGCTGTCCGGGGCCTGCTCACACGCGCGGCGGCCGAGGGGCTGGTGCCGTCCCTCGGCCCGAAGGCGCTGGCGTTCCCCTGACGGGGGCTCCGGACCGGCTCGCGCGCGCTCAGACGTCCAACTGGTCGGCGACCGCGCGCAGCAGGCCCGCGATCTTCTTGCCGGAGGCCTTCTCGGGGTAGCGGCCCTTCTCCAGCATCGGGGTGATGTTCTCCAGGAGCGTCGTCAGGTCCTGGACGATGGAGGCCAGTTCGTCCGGCTTCTTGCGCTGGGCGGCCGCGACCGAGGGCGTCGGATCCAAAAGGGTGACGGACAGCGCCTGGTCACCGCGCTGACCGGCGACCACTCCGAACTCCACGCGCTGTCCCGGCTTCAGGGAATCGACTCCGGCGGGGAGAACCGAGGAGTGGACGAAGACGTCGCCGCCGTCGTCGCGGGAGAGAAAGCCGAAGCCCTTCTCGCTGTTGAACCACTTGACCTTGCCGGTAGGCACGTCTGTCCTCGTCCTCGTACTCGTCGGAAACTGCGTCTGCAAAGTATTTCGGGAAACCGCTCTGAAGAGCACTGCAGCGGGTCCCCGGACCCGCCGGTACCAAGGCTAATGGTCCGGGGGCCGGTGGCAAGACGTCGCCGAGTCGTTCCTCGCGACGGGAACTACCCTGGTCCGGTGCGTGACGAAACCCAAGCGAATTCCGCCGCGGCCGGCGACCGGCTGATCCGTGCCGGTGCGATCGTCTTCTTCATCGGAGCGGTGGCCACTTTGGTCACCGTGGCCCCGCTCCTGCTCGGGACGAAGCCCTTCCCGACGTTCCTGTACGGCCTGAGCATGCTCATGGCCGTCGGCTTCCTGCTGGCCGGCGCGGGCTTGCTGCGCTCGATCGCGCAGGGCCGCAAACGGGCCCGCGAGGCACGCTCCTGACGGACGGGCGTCGTCCCGGCGGACCGAGGCTCTCCTGACGGACCGCCGGGGTCCGTCGCTCTACCGGGCCGCGTACTCCGTCAGCCAGGCGGGGAACTCGGTCAGGTCGGCGAGGACGACGTCCGCGCCCGCCGCCCGCAGTTCCTCGGCGGGGCAGGGGCCGGTGGCCACGGCGACCGAGTACGCGCGGGCCTTGCGGGCGCCGCGCACGTCCCCGACGTGGTCGCCGACGTAGACGCCGGCCGCGTGCTCCAGGAGCGCCTCCGCCTTCTGCTCCGCCCACAGGTCGCCGATCACCTCGTCCGGCTCGATCCCGAGGTGCTCCAGGTGCAGCTTCGCGTTGGGCTCGTACTTGGCGGTGACGACGATCGCGCGCCCGCCGGCCGCCCGCACGGCCTCGATCGCCTCACGGGCGCCGGTCAGGGCGGGCGTCGCGGCGATCGCGATAGCGGGGTACATCGCGCGGTAGAGATCGGCCGTCTCGTCGATCCGCTCCGCCGGGAACCAGTTGACCAGTTCGTCCACCAGCGGGGGCCCGAGCCGGGTGATCGCGAGGTCGGCGTCGATGTACGTTCCCGTCCGCGCCGACAGCTCCCGGTAGCAGGCGTGGATCCCGGGCCGGGAGTCGATCAGGGTCATGTCGAGGTCGAAGCCGACGGTGAGGGCGCGAGACGTCATGGGAGCCATTGTCCCAGCGCCCCGGGTGGGCACCGGAGGCGGCTCCGCCCGCCGGACCGTGCCTCACTTCTGCCGCTGCGACCGCCACACCAGATACAGGGCCGAGGCGACGGCCGCTCCCCGCACCACCCAGGGCCAGGTCTGGGCGACGGCGTCGTTCATGTGCCCCTGGGCGATCGGATCGCCCCAGCGGCCACTGGTGCGGCCCCAGAGCCAGACGATCCCCGAGGCGACGGCCAGACCGGGCAGCACCATGACCGCCCACTTGGACTCGGCGGGGGTCAGCCGGCGCGAGCCCCAGGCGATCAGCCAGCCGAGACCGAGGGTGAACCAGTTGCCGAGCACGGCCCCGGCGACGAGGAGCCCGGCGGCCAGCAGCAGCAGCGGGTTGCTCCGGGCGGTGAGCAGGGGCAGCCGACGGCGGGCGGCGCGCTCCTTGGCGGCGGGGGCGGCCTCGACGACGGGTTCCGCCGCGGCCGGCTCCTTCCCCTTCGGCTCCTTGCCGGCCGGTTCCCCGCCGCCGTCCGGCTTCGGCCCACCGCCCGGCGCGGGCGGCGGCTTCAGCAGTTCGGGGATCTCCACCCCGCCCGTGAACCCCGGTACGGGGTCGCCGAGCGCGAACCCGCCGCCGGGGGCGCCGTCCACCCGCCACCAGTCGGGCCGGACGGCGCTGTCGCCCAGCTCGTCGGCACCGGCCAGATGCGGCGGTGAGGCGGCGTTCCGGGGCGGGCCCGCGGGGCCGGGCTCGGCGGGGCGGGGGCGGGGCACGACACGGCGCAGGCCCCTGGGGCGGCCGGAGTCCTCGAAGCCCTTCGACCGCTGCTCGGGGACGGCCGCGGGACGGCTCGGCACGGCACCGCCCGAGGTGTCCTCGGAGGCGGCGGCCACGACCTCGTCCGGGGTGCCCAGCCGGTCGAGGATGCGCCGGACGGCTGCCGGGCTGTCCACCGGGGACTTCGCCCGCCGCCGGTCGATCTCCTCGCGCAGCCCGGACACGAGCCGCATCCGCGCGGCCGACGGCAGCTGACGCTGCTGGGCCACGTCTCCGACCCGGCTCAGATAGTCGAAGACGATCTGGTCGCTCTCGATCCCCACGAAGCCCCTCCGAGGTGGGCCGCTGTCGGTACGTACCGTATCCCGGCGGACGCTTCCCGTGAGCTGCGCCCGGATCTCCCGTCGGCCCCGCCGGCCGCCACGGCCCGGCCGGCCCGCTCCTCAGGTGCCGGACGGGCTAGGAAGGGGGGTCACCCGCTACGGTTGACCGGATGACCCCCGAGCAGCGCTCACGCAAGGAAGCCGCGGGCACCGGCGCCGCCGCGCCCCGCTCACTGGCCGAGTCCCTGCGTGCGCGGGACGACGCCTCCCTGTCCGCCCTCCTGCGCGCCCGCCCGGACCTCATCACCCCCGTCCCCACCGACCTCACCCAGCTCGCGACCCGCGCCGCCACCCGGGCGAGCGTCGTCCGCGCGCTGGAGCGCCTCGACCGGTTCGCCCTCCAGACGGCGGAGGCCCTGGCCGTGGCCCCGGACCCGGCGTCGTACGACGAACTGCTGGATCTGATGGCCGGGGACGGCGGCGCTGAGGCCGACCCGGCCGTCGCCGAGGCCTTCCCCCGCGCCCTCGCCGTCCTGCGCGAACAGGCCCTGGCCTGGGGCCCCGACGACCGCCTCCGCCTCGTGCGCACGGCCCGGGAGCTGCTCTCCCCGTCCCCGCAGCACCCCTCGCCCACCGGTCTCGGCCCGACCGTCGCCGAGGCCGCCTCCGGCATGTCCCCGGGCCGGGTCCAGGAGATCCTTACGGTCACCGGGCTGCCCAGCACCCATGACGCCGTGTCCGCGACGGCCTCCCTGACCGCCCTGTTCGCCGACCGCACCCGGATGGCCGCGCTTCTCGCGACCGCCCCCGCCGAGTCCCTCGAGGTGCTGACCCGCCTGGTGTGGGGACCGCCGTACGGCCAGGTCACCCCGGATCCCGCGCCGCGGCTGCGCTGGCTGCTCGACCGCGGGCTGCTGCTGCCGACCGCCCCGGGGACCGTCGTCCTGCCCCGGGAGGTGGCCCTGCATCTGCGGTCCGGCCGCGCCCACCGGCACACCGAGCCGCTGCCGCCCGCCCTCACGACCGCCGCCACCCACCGTCCGCAGATGGTGGACGCGACGGCGGCCGGGCAGGCGTACACCGCGCTCGCGACCGTCGAGGAGCTGCTGAAGGACTGGGACGAGGGCGGTCCTTCGGTGCTGCGCGCGGGCGGCCTGAGCGTGCGCGACCTGAAGCGGACCGCGGTGGCGCTCGACGTGCCCGAGCCCATGGCCGCCTTCTGGGTCGAACTCGCCTACGCGGCGGGTCTGCTGGCCTCCGACGGCGAGGCGGACGAGCGGTACGCGGCGACCCCGGCGTACGACGAGTGGCTCGAACTGCCCCCCGCCGTGCGGTGGACCCGGCTGGCCACGGCCTGGCTGGCGGCGACCCGCGCGCCGGGCCTGGTCGGCGGCCGGGACGCGAAGGACCGCGCACTGTCCGCGCTCGGCCCCGGGCTTGACCGCTCCGCCGCCCCCGAGGTCCGCCACCGGGTGCTGGCCCTGCTCGCCGGCCTGCCCGAGGGCGCGGCGGCCGGCCACGACTCGGTCCTCGCCCGGCTCCGCTGGGAACGCCCGCTGCGCGGCGCCCAGCCCACGGCGGAGGACCTGCGCGGCCGCCTCGCCGAGTGGGCGCTGTCCGAGGCGGAGCTGCTGGGTGTCACGGGCCGCGGGGCGCTGTCCGCGCACGGCCGTGCGCTGCTCGGTGACGCCGCGGAGCACGCCCCGGCCGCCGAGCCGGCCGGCCCCGGCGACAAGCTCCCGGTGCACCACCGGCACCACCCTCCCGCGCTCCGCGAGCCCCTCACGGCGGCCGACCGGGCGGCGGCGGCCGACCGCGCCGCGACGCTGCTCGCCCCGCTGCTGCCCGAGCCGCTGGACCATGTGCTGCTCCAGGCGGACCTGACGGCGGTGGCCCCCGGTCCGCTCCAGCGGCCGCTGGCCGACATGCTCGGGGTGCTCGCGGACGTCGAGTCGAAGGGCGGCGCGACGGTCTACCGCTTCACGCCCGCCTCCGTGCGCCGCGCCCTGGACGCGGGACGCAGCGCGAGCGATCTGCACGCGTTCCTCACCGCGCACTCCCGCACTCCGGTGCCGCAGCCGCTCGCCTATCTGATCGACGACGTGGCGCGCAGGCACGGGCATCTGCGCGTCGGGGCGGCCTCGGCGTATGTGCGCTGCGACGACGACAGCGTGCTGAACGAGATCCTCGCCGACAAGCGCTCCGCCTCGCTGCGCCTGCGCCGGCTGGCCCCGACGGTCCTCGCCGCGGGGGCCGACCCGGCGACACTCCTGGAGGGGCTGCGCGCCATGGGCTTCGCCCCGGCCGCGGAGTCCGCGGAGGGCGACGTCCTGATCACCCGGGCCCATGCCCACCGCACCCCGCCCCGCACCGCGCCGGAGCCGGTCCCGGACGGGCCGCCGACGCCCGACGCGACACTCCTGACCGCGGCGCTGCGCGCCATCCGGGCCGGCGACCTGGCCTCGACGGCGGCCCGCAAGCCCGGCCCGGAGCCCGCCGCCGACGGCGACCTGCCGCGCACCACCTCCGCCGAGACCCTGGCCACCATGCAGGCCGCCGTCCTCACCGGCACCGCCCTGTGGATCGGCTACGTCAACGCCGAGGGCACCGCCTCCCAGCGGGTCATCGCCCCGCTGCGGGTGGAGGGCGGTTTCGTCACGGCGTACGACCACACGGCGGACGAGGTCCGCACCTATCCGCTGCACCGGGTCACGGGAGTGGCCGAGCTGGCGGACGACCAACTGTGATCACCCCCGGATGAGGCACACTGGACGTTTGGCCGAGCTGTTGGCCACACGGAAAGGGTGCCGCGCGTGAATGGTCCGCTCATCGTTCAGTCCGACAAGACCCTGCTTCTCGAAGTCGATCACGAGCAGGCCGACGACTGCCGTCGCGCCATCGCGCCGTTCGCCGAACTGGAGCGGGCGCCCGAGCACATCCACACCTACCGGGTGACCCCGCTCGGGCTGTGGAACGCCCGGGCCGCCGGGCACGACGCCGAGCAGGTCGTCGACGCCCTCGTGCAGTACAGCCGCTATCCGGTGCCGCACGCCCTGCTCGTCGACATCGCCGAGACCATGGACCGGTACGGACGACTGACCCTCAGCAAGCACCCGGCCCACGGTCTGGTCCTGACGACCACCGACCGGCCCGTGCTCGAGGAGGTGCTGCGGTCCAAGCGCATCGCCCCGCTGGTCGGGACCCGGATCGACCAGGACACGGTCGCCGTGCATCCCTCCGAGCGCGGGCAGATCAAGCAGGTACTGCTCAAGCTGGGCTGGCCCGCCGAGGACCTCGCGGGATACGTCGACGGCGAGGCGCACCCGATCGAGCTGGCCGAGGACGGCTGGGCGCTCAGGCCCTACCAGAAGCAGGCCGTGGAGAACTTCTGGCACGGCGGCAGCGGAGTCGTCGTGCTGCCCTGCGGCGCGGGCAAGACCCTGGTCGGCGCCGGGTCCATGGCCCAGGCCAAGGCCACCACCCTGATCCTGGTCACCAACACCGTCTCCGCCCGGCAGTGGAAGCACGAGCTGGTGAAGCGGACCTCGCTCACCGAGGACGAGATCGGCGAGTACTCCGGTACGCGCAAGGAGATCCGGCCGGTCACCATCGCCACGTACCAGGTGCTCACCACCAAGCGGAAGGGTGTCTACCCGCACCTGGAGCTGTTCGACTCCCGCGACTGGGGACTCATCGTCTACGACGAGGTGCATCTGCTGCCCGCGCCCGTCTTCAAGTTCACGGCGGACCTCCAGGCGCGCCGCCGGCTCGGGCTGACCGCGACGCTGGTGCGCGAGGACGGCCGCGAGTCGGACGTGTTCTCCCTCATCGGGCCCAAGCGGTTCGACGCGCCCTGGAAGGAGATCGAGGCCCAGGGCTATATCGCCCCCGCCGACTGCGTGGAGGTGCGGGTGAACCTCACCGACTCCGAGCGGCTCGCGTACGCCACCGCCGAGACCGAGGAGAAGTACCGCTTCTGCGCCACCACCGACACCAAGCGGAAGGTGACCGAGGCGCTGGTGCGGCGCTTCGCGGGGCAGCAGATCCTGGTCATCGGCCAGTACATCGACCAGCTGGACGAGCTGGGCGAGCACCTGGGCGCGCCCGTCATCAAGGGCGAGACCTCCAACGTGCAGCGCGAGAAGCTCTTCGACGCCTTCCGCGAGGGCGAGATCAACGTGCTCGTCGTCTCCAAGGTCGCGAACTTCTCCATCGACCTGCCGGAGGCGACCGTCGCCATCCAGGTGTCGGGGACGTTCGGGTCGCGCCAGGAGGAGGCCCAGCGGCTGGGCCGGGTGCTGCGCCCGAAGGCCGACGGCCACCAGGCGCACTTCTACTCGGTGGTCGCCCGCGACACCATCGACCAGGACTTCGCCGCCCACCGTCAGCGCTTCCTGGCGGAACAGGGCTATGCGTACCGGATCATGGACGCGGACGAACTGCTGGCCGAGAACTGAGGGTCGAGAACCCCGAAGTCACAGCAGGCGCACGAGGGGTCACGGTCCGTCAGGATGCGGGCCGGCCCCCTTGCGTCCGGGCGGCGGAGCCCGGCTGGGGCGGGAAGTGCCCGGCGAACCGCCGTCACCGGCGGCTGCGGACTCCCGACTCCTCCCCGTACTCGCCGAGGAGGACCACGTCGATCGCGGCGCCCAGGAACACCTTGGCGGCGCGCAGGGCGTCCCCGAGGCGATGACGCCGGTGCTTGCCCTCCAGGGCGGTGGCACCGGTCGGCGGGCCGTGCCGGGCGGGTGTGAAGGTCACTGCGCTCATGTATCCATGGTGGAACCACCGGCCCCGAATGGCGTCGGCCCAAGGACGTAACCTGCGCGGCTCTCCCGTACCCCTTCCGGTCCCCCGGTGTCGTACTCCGGAGGGACCCCTCCCCCTAGGGGCCCTTAGGGGGACACGGCCCGCCCGTCACCGGGGCGCCGGTCGCGGGCGGCCCCGGGCGCCGGGAAATCCACTGGCCGCCACGGACGCCGTCACCTAAAATCTCCTCTCTTGCCCGCCTCCCTTCACGGAGAGCCGTCGTCCGGCCGGAAACCGGACGGCACCACCGCCACCCGTCCTCGCGACGCAGCCACCGCCCCGGAGGGCAGCTTTCCGTGTCCACCCCGTCAGCCCCCGACCCCCGCCCCGGCCTCTCCGACGCCGACCCCCTCTCCCGCGAACGCTCCCACCTCGCCGCCTCCCGGGCCGCGCTGCGCGCGATGCGCGAGGACGTGGAGAACCTCGACATCCGCGATGTCACCGCGAACTGGGTCAACGCCGCGGTGCTCGCCCGCCAGATCGACGAGCGCATCAAGGCCCTCGCCGACCTCAGCCACACGCCGCTGTTCTTCGGCCGCCTCGACTATCTGCACGCTCCCGGGGCCGACCAGGCGGAGGGCGCCGAGGGCGAGCGCTTCTACATCGGGCGCCGGCATGTGCACGACGCCGACGGCGACCCGATGGTGATCGACTGGCGCGCGCCCGTCTCCCAGCCGTTCTACCGGGCCTCGAAGAAGGACCCGATGGACATCGGGCTGCGCCGCCGCTTCGGCTACACCGGCGGCGACCTCACGGCGTACGAGGACGAGCATCTGTCCGACCCCGCCGAGACCGGCGCCGCCAGCAAGCTGCTCCAGCAGGAGATCGAGCGCCCGCGCGTCGGCCCGATGCGCGACATCGTGGCCACGATCCAGCCCGAGCAGGACGAGATCGTGCGGTCCGGGCTCTCGGGCACGGTCTGTGTGCAGGGCGGCCCCGGCACCGGAAAGACGGCCGTCGGCCTGCACCGGGTCGCCTATCTCCTCTACGCCCACCGCGAGCGGCTCGCCCGCACCGGCACCCTCGTCATCGGACCGAACGCGTCCTTCCTGCACTACATCGAGCAGGTGCTGCCCGCGCTCGGCGAGCTGGAGGTGCGGCAGGCGACGGTGGACGACCTCGTGGCGCATGTCGAGGTCCGCGGGACGGACGCGGCGGCCGCCGCCGTCGTCAAGGGCGACGCGCGCATGGCGGAGGTGCTCCGGCGGGCCGTCCGCGCGCATGTGACGCTTCCCACGGAGCCCGTCGTGGTGGTGCGCGGCTCCCGGCGCTGGCGCGTGTCCGCGTACGAACTCGAGCAGATCGTCCGGGAGTTGCTCGACCGGGACATCCGCTACGGCGCCGCCCGCGAGGCCCTGCCGCAGCGGATCGCGCACGCCGTGCTGGTCCAGATGGAGCGGGCCGGGGAGGCGCCGGACGACCGGGTGCAGGACGCCGTGGCCCGCAACACCGCCGTGAAGGCGGCGGTCAAGGCGATCTGGCCGCCGGTCGACCCGGCCAAGCTGGTCCTGCGGCTGCTCACGGACGCCGAGTTCCTCGCCGGGCACGCCGCGGGGCTGCTCGACGACGACGAGCAGAAGGAGATCCTCTGGACGAAGCCGGTGCGCTCGGTGAAGTCCGCCCGCTGGTCGCCCGCGGACGCCGTGCTGATCGACGAGGCCACCGACCTGGTCCAGCGCACGCACTCGCTCGGGCATGTCGTGCTCGACGAGGCGCAGGACCTCTCCCCGATGCAGTACCGGGCGGTCGGCCGGCGCTGCACCACCGGTTCGGCGACCGTGCTCGGCGATCTCGCCCAGGGCACCACCCCCTGGGCGACCCGCAGCTGGGAGGAGGCGCTCGCCCACCTGGGCAAGCAGGACGCGATGATCGAGGAGCTGACGGCCGGTTTCCGTGTGCCGACCGACGTGATCACCTACGCCTCCCGGCTGCTGCCGCACATCGCGCCCGGGCTCACGCCCGTGGCGTCGGTCCGGGAGAGCCCGGGCTCCTTCGAGGTGCGCCCGGTCACGGACACCGCCGACGTGGTCGCCGCCTGCATGCAGTCCCTGCGCCACGAGGGCTCGATCGGCCTGATCGCGGCCGACGCCCGGGTCCCCGTGCTCGCCGAGGCGCTCACCGCCGCGGGCATCGGCTACCTCGGCCCCGGCGAGGAGACGACCGAGGAGACCCGGCTGACCCTCGTCCCGGCGTCCCTCGCGAAGGGTCTGGAGTACGACTACGTGGTCCTCGACGAGCCGCAGGCGGTCGTCGACGGCGAGCCGGACGAGCGGACGGGCCTGCGCCGTCTGTATGTGGCCCTGACCCGTGCCGTCTCGGGCCTGATCGTGACCCACGCGGCCCCGCTGCCGCCCGAGCTCGGCTGAGATCAGCCGTCGAGGGCCGTACGCCACTCCCGTACGGCCTGCGCGGAGACCGGCCCGGTCCAGCCGGCCGGGCGGGCCGCGCCGCCGATGTGGAAGGCGTCCACGCCGGCGGCGCGCAGCCGCGGGACGTGCTCGAGGCGGAGGCCGCCGCCGACCATGAGCCGCTGGGTGTAGCCGGGCTCACCGTGCCGGGCGGCCTCGGCGACCAGGGTGGGCAGACCGTCGTCCACACCGTCGGACGAGCCCGCGGTGAGATAGGTGTCCAGGCCCGGCAGCTCGGCGAGCTGCTTGCGCAGGGCGTCCCGGTCGGCGGCGTGATCGATCGCGCGATGGAAGGTCCAGCGGCAGCCGTCCAGCTCCGCGAGCAGCCGCTCCACGTTCTCCAGGTCGGGCCCGCCGTCCTCGTCGAGGAACCCGAGCACGAACTCGTCGGCACCGGCCGCGCGCAGCTCGCACGCGGCACGGGCGAGCGCCCCGGCGTCACCGGCCGCGAACCCGTCCCGCTTCCGGAGCATCACGCGCAGCGGGATGTCGACGGCGTCGCGGATCCCGGCGAAGGCCGCGACCGGCGGGGTCAGCCCGTCGGCGGCGATGTCGGTGACCAGTTCGAGGCGGTCCGCACCTCCGGCCTGGGCGGCGACCGCGTCCTCGGGACCGAGGGCGATCACCTCCAGGACTGCACGCGAGCTCATAGGACCCCTTTCGTTGGTGTTCCCTGGAGCGACTACAGGTCTAGTCCAATCCAAGCGTACGACGACGGGACGCCCACAGGGAGACGGCACCGGCCGAGCCGGCCCTTCCGCGCCGTCCGGTCCTGCCGCATCGCCGTAGGATCCCCGCGCGATGACGGGCGCGCTGAGGAGCACGGTGGACCGCGTCTGGGACGCCTTCTGGACCGGTGGCATCTCCAACCCGCTGGAGGTGCTGGAACAGATCACCCATCTGCTCTTCGTCCGCCGCCTCGACGAGTTCCAGACGGCCAGGGACCGGACGTGCCGGCGCGGCGTCCCGGACTCCGCCCCCTTCTTCGGCCCTGATCAACAGGACCTGCGCTGGGGGAACTTCAAGGACGACGAACCGGCGCGGATGTACCGCACGGTCGCCGACAAGGTCTTCCCCCAACTGCGCACCCTGGACGGCGAGGACTCCACGTACGCGCACCACAGGACGCCCGCTTCACCGTCCCGACCCCCGGCCTGCTCTCCAGGGTCGTCCTCCTCCTGGAGGGCATCCCCTTGCAGGACAAGGACACCAACGGCGACCTGTACGAGTACATGCTCGGCAAGATCGCCACCGCCGGGCAGAACGGACGGTTCCGCACCCCCCGGCACATCGTCCGGCTGATGGCCGAGATGACCGAGCCCAGCCTCCGCGACGAGATCTGCGACCCCGCCTGCGGCACCGCCGGCTTCCTGGTCGAGGCGTACGTCGAGGACGGCGTGGCCATGGTGCACATGAGTGACGCGTTCTACGGCGCCGTCAGCGCCGAGGGGCTGAAGCGGGTGGCGCGCCGCCCACGTCCTCCCGCGGGTCACCGGGGCGACCACCACCGCCATCAGCCTGCCGCCGCTCACGGAACAGCGGGCCTTCGAGCGGCGCCTCGAGGAGATCGGCCGAGCGAAGGCCGCGTACCTGACCCAACTCGACTCCCTCGACGAACCCTTCGCCTCGATCCGGCCACGTGCCTTCACCGGCAGCCTCTGGAAACGCGAGGACAGCGCGTAGTCCCTGAAGGGCCCGTGCGGCACCACGCACAGCACTCCCCGGTCGAACCACCGCGCCACCACGAGGACAATGGCGGCATGGCCGATCTCGAAGCCCTGCGCGCACGCTGGACCCGGGCCCTCGAAGGGGCCCGGGGACCGGCCGGCGGTCCCGATCCCGCCCCGTACGCCGAGAACCTGCTCGCCCGCTGGCAGGAGCCGCAGCGCCGGTACCACACGCTCGCGCATCTCACCGCGGTCCTCGACCACATCGACGTGCTGCGGGAGCACGCGGACGATCCCGACGTGGTGCGGCTGGCCGCCTGGTTCCACGACGCCGTCTATCTGCCCGACCGTTCCGAGAACGAGGAGCGCTCCGCCCGACTCGCCGAACGCGCCCTGCCCGAGGCCGGGGTCACCGAGGAGCGGACGGCCGAGGTCGCCCGGCTGGTCCGGCTCACCGTCACCCACGCCCCGGCCGACGACGACCGCGACGGCCAGGTGCTGTGCGACGCCGACCTCGCGATCCTCGCGGCGCCCCCGTCCGCGTACGCCGCCTACACCGCCGCCGTCCGCGAGGAGTACGGCTTCGTCCCGGGCGACGCCTTCCGCACGGGCCGCTCCGCGATCCTGCGCGAACTCCTCGGCCTGCCAAGGCTGTTCCACACCCCGTACGGGCAGGACCACTGGGAGGCGACGGCCCGCTACAACATCGCCTCGGAACTGGAAATGCTGTCGACCTGAGCACGGGCGGTCTCCTAGCCTGCCCGCATGCGGAGCATGGGTGGGGAACGGGTGGAAGAGGCCGTGGCGAGCTGTACGAGGCTGCTGCGCACGGCGACGGACCGGGACTGGGACGGGGTGAAGGCCGGGCGGCTGGAGTGGAGCTGCCTGCGGACCGCGGAGCACATCGCGGGCGATCTCGTCGCCTACGCCGGGCAGTTGGCGGGCCGGGCACAGGACGCGTACGTGCCCTTCGACATCACCCTCGACGAGGGCACCGACGCGGCGGGCGCGCTGGATGTCATCGAGGCGACCGGCGCCCTGCTCTCCGCGGCCGTCCGGACCACCCCGCCGGGGGTGCGCGCCTTCCACCCGTATCCCTTCCGCAGCGTGAACCGCGAGGGCTTTGCCGCGATGGGCATCGTTGAAGTCCTGCTGCACACCCATGACATCGCCGAGGGTCTGGGGCTCGCGTACGAGGCGCCCGCCGAGCTGTGCGAGGACGTCCTGACCCGGATCTTCCCGCAGGTCCAGCCCGGACCGGCGCCCTGGCCCACCCTGTTGTGGGCCACCGGACGCGGCGATCTGCCCGGCCGCGCCCCGGTCACCGAGTGGCGCTGGCACAACACCCCAGTGGTCCCGGCGGAACGCCTGACCCTGGAGGGCGTCACGCCCGCGGCGGCCCGTGATCTGTTCCTGGGCGGAGACGGGGGGTTCGAGTGGATCGAGGGCGGGCCCTTCCACGGCACGCGGGAAGCCTCCGGGATGGTGGTGGCCGCGTACGAGAACGGGATGTACCGGCCGGAGTGGGGCCTGTACATCCTCGTACGCAAGGAGGACGGCCGCGCGATCGGCGGCATGGGCTTCCACGGCGCCCCCGACGAGGACGGCCGCGCGGAGGTCGGCTACGACCTGGCGGAGGCCGCCCGCGGTCAGGGCTACGCGACCGAGGCCCTGCGCGCCCTGACGGCACGGGCCCTGGTCCGGGACGACGTCCGCGCCCTGCACGCGGTCGTGAACGAGGACAACCACGCCTCGCACGCGGTGGTCTCGCGCGCCGGGTTCCGGCGGGTGGGCACGACCGGCGAGAACGGCACGCAGGTGGCGTACGAGCTAGGGGGTGTCTGACAATTCGCGTCGGAGCAGCGCGCGGCGTCCGGTGCTGGGGGTGCCCCCACGCCTTTCAGGCAGTGGGGGAGCATCGCAAGGCGGAGGATCGCCCGCGTACTGGACGTACTCGGGTGATCCGACAACGCGGCGAGGTGCCGTGCCAGGCGTCGTGCGCCCGGCGGGAACTGTCAGGCGCCCCCTAGAAGGCTGACCGGCGCGCGGCGGCCGTGCCCTTGCGCCGCCGTAGGCCGGAGGCGTGCAGCAGGCGCACCACCTCGCGGCTGTCCACCTCCACCGCGCCCGCCCGGACGGCGTCCGGGTAGCGGTGGGAGGGCAGGTCGTAGTGGTCGCGCTCGAAGGCCCGGCGCGGCACTCCCAGCCGTTCGGCGAACCGGTGCAGTTCGTCGTACGAGACATCGCTGACCAGGTGGGACCACAGCCGGCCGTGGCCCGGCCAGGTGGGCGGGTCGATATAGACCGTCACGAGGACGGCATCCCGCCCGTGGCCCGCCCCAGGAATCCCACCGCCGCGACCTTCACGCCCGCCTTCGGGCACACCCAGTGCGGATCGGCTCCGAGTTCGGGCTCGACGTCGAGGGCGTGCGGGTCGCCGGAGCCGCAGACGGGGCACAGCGGCCAGCGTCCGTACCGCTCCAGCAGGGCGTCCTGGACGTCCTGGGCGACGAGCCCGGCGACGTAGTCCATGCCGTCGGGCCACTGTTCGACCCACCATCGCCGCTGGGCGACGGAGTCCTCGACGAGCGAGACGACATCCGCCTCGGCGACCTCGCCCGCGATCAGGTCGGCGAGCACCAGGGCCCGGGCCGCGTGCAGGGCCTGCTCCAGGGGGCTGATGGGATCCATGCCCCCATTGTGCGCAACTCTTGACCGGACGTCCGAACGGAAAATATCTTTCACATTGTGACCCAGCGTGTGAAGGAAACTTTCCGCGGTTCATCGGGCCAGGACGCGCCGCCCGCTCCCGCCGCCCTCGCCGCCAAGGTGCGTACCCTGGCGCCCTCCATGACCCGGTCCATGCAGCGCGTCGCCGAGGCGGTCGCCGGGGACCCGGCCGGGTGCGCGGCGCTCACGGTCACCGGTCTCGCCGAGCGCACCGGCACCAGCGAGGCCACCGTGGTGCGTACGGCCCGCCTCCTGGGCTATCCGGGCTACCGGGACCTGCGGCTGGCCCTCGCCGGCCTCGCCGCCCAGCAGCAGTCGGGCCGCGCCCCGTCCGTCACCGCCGACATCGCGGTCGACGACCCGATCGCGGACGTCGTCGCGAAACTCGCCTACGACGAGCAGCAGACCCTCGCCGACACCGCGGCCGGTCTCGACACCGTGCAGCTCGGCGCCGCCGTCACCGCGCTCGCCGGCGCCCGCCGTATCGATGTGTACGGCATAGGGGCGTCCGGGCTCGTCGCCCAGGACCTCGTCCAGAAGCTGCTGCGGATAGGGCTCATAGCCCATGCGCACAGCGATCCGCATCTCGCGGTCACCAACGCCGTGCAACTGCGCGCCAAGGACGTGGCGATCGCGATCACGCACTCCGGTTCCACCGGCGACGTCATCGAACCGCTGCGGGTGGCCTTCGAGCGCGGGGCGACCACCGTCGCGGTCACCGGCCGTCCGGACGCGCCCGTCACGCAGTACGCGGACCACGTCCTGACCACCTCCACCGCGCGCGAGAGCGAACTGAGGCCGGCCGCGATGTCGTCCCGCACCAGCCAGCTCCTCGTGGTGGACTGCCTGTTCGTCGGCGTGGCACAGCGCACGTACGAGGCCGCCGCACCGGCACTGGCCGCGTCCTACGAGGCCCTGGCACACCGTCACCACCCCCGCGGCGCGACGAAGAGATAGCCCGTCCTCCCCTCAGAGCAGTGCCGCACCGGAAAGAGCCGCGCCCGATGACCTCCTCGTCCCACCCGCGTGATCTGCGAGCAGAGCTGGAGTCCCTGACCACCGAGGCGTTCCGTCCCGAGCTGGCCGAGATCGACCGGCTGCCGACCTTCGAGATCGCGCGGATCATGAACGGCGAGGACGCGACCGTGCCGGCCGCGGTCGCCGCGCGGCTGCCGCAGATCGCCGCCGCGATCGACGCCGTCGCCGAGCGGACGGCCCGGGGCGGGCGGCTGGTGTACGCGGGTGCGGGCACGGCCGGGCGGCTCGGCGTCCTCGACGCCTCCGAGTGCCCGCCGACCTTCAACACGGACCCCTCGCAGGTGGTGGGACTGATCGCGGGCGGCCCCGGCGCGATGGTGACCTCGGTGGAGGGTGCGGAGGACTCCCGGGAGCTGGCGGCCCAGGACCTCGACGCACTGGGGCTGACGGCCCGTGACACGGTGGTCGGCGTCTCGGCCTCGGGGCGCACGCCGTACGCACTCGGCGCGGTGGAGCACGCCCGGGCGGCCGGCGCGCTCACGGTCGGCCTGTCCTGCAACGCGGACAGCCCCCTCGCGGCGGCCGCCGACCACGGCATCGAGATCGTGGTCGGCCCCGAACTGCTGACCGGTTCGACCCGGCTGAAGGCGGGCACGGCGCAGAAGCTGGTCCTCAACATGATCTCGACGATCACGATGATCCGGCTGGGCAAGACGTACGGGAACCTGATGGTCGATGTGCGCGCCTCCAACGACAAGCTGCGCGCCCGCTCCCGGCGCATCGTGGCGCTCGCGACGGGCGCCGACGACAAGGAGATCGAACAGGCTCTCGCGGCCACGGACGGCGAGGTCAAGAACGCGATCCTGACCATCCTCGGCGCGGTGGACGGCCCGACGGCGGCCCGGCTCCTCGCCGAGAGCGACGGCCGTCTGCGTACGGCACTGGAGAAGGCGGCGGACTGACCGGGGCGCGGCCGCCCCTGCCCTCGTACTACCCCTCGGCCCGCTCCTTGCGGCGGCGGTGCAGATGGCGGGCGACGAGGAGCACCACGAGGACGGCCAGCGCGACGAGGAAGTACAACTCGTAGCGAGCGATCGCCGGGTACAGCGTCTCCAGATGGGATCCGGCGAGGGCGCCGAACGTGACCCACACCCCGACCCACAGGGCGGCGCCGAGCGCGTTGAAGAGCAGAAAACGCCGCCAGGGCATCTCGGCCAGCCCGGCGATGATGCCGTTCGCCTGGCGCAGCCCCTCGACGAACCGCGCCACGGCGACGATCTTGCTGCCGTGCCGGGCGAAGAAGGCCTCCGCCTTGGCGACGCGGGCCGGGGTGAGCAGGACGTAGCGGCCGTAGCGCTCCACCATCCGATGGCCGCCGAAGCGGCCGATCGCATAGCCGACGTTGTCGCCGGCCACCGCGGCGACGAAGGCGATGACGGCCACCAGGATCAGGTTCAGCCGGCCCGCGCCCGCGTACACGGCGGCGACGATCAGGATCGTCTCGCCGGGGACGGGCACGCCGAAGTCCTCCAGGAACACCAGCCCGGCGACGGCCGGATAGCCCCAGTGGTCCAGGACCGGCGCGACGTCGGCGAGGACTCCGGGAAGCGGGGGCTGGGTCATCGGCGGTCTCCGGGCGGTCGGGCTTCGGCGTTCGGCACCGGCTTCCATGGTCCGTCACGCGAGGGGAAGGCGCCGTCTCACCCGAGCAGCGGCAGTTCGGAGAACTCGTAGCCCTCCCAGATGCGCCGCGACCGCTCCTCCGGGTACGCCGTGACCGTCGGCTGTGCGTCGAGGATCTGCACCTGCCGTCGCCCGGTGTCGTAGGCCGGCCAGCCCGGGTCCCCGGTCCGGGCGAACGCCGTCCAGGACGCACGGAAGCGGGCCGAGAGCGCCTCGGCCTCCGGTGTCGGGTCCGCGCCCGCGAACAGCAGGGCGCCGAGGTCGGCGGTGAACGTGCCGAACACCAGCGGGATGTCGAGCCCGTGGCAGGCGCACAGCACTCCCCCGCTGCCCGGGGCCGGCCAGGTCAGTTCGTACGCGAACGCCCGCCCGCCGCCCGCCGTCTGCGCCTCGGCCAGATGCAGCGTGGGCATGCGGAAGAGCCAGTCGGACTGGATCCGCTCGTACATCTCGTCGGCCGTGGTGTCCGGGAACGCGTCCCGGTAGGCCCGCTCGCCGTCCGGGCCCGGCGCGAGCAGCCGCAGGGCCCCCGTCACCTGCTCATCAGTGATCTTCCCGAGCATTCCGCCGAGGACCAGGAACAGCTGGAACTCCTCCCGGTTGTGCCCGGTGACCAGATCGATGTCCCGGCCCGCGCCCGACGCCAGCGCCCGCCAGGGCGTGGTGGGCAGCACCTCGCCGTCGACGACCGGGGAGAAGGGGGTCGCGGTGGGGGCGGCCTGTCCCCACCGGTCCTGGTACTGGGCCATCTTGGCGCCCAGCGCCTCTCCCACGTCGGTCAGCCGGCGGGGGTCCACGGCCGCCAGAGCGGCGGCCGTCGGGGACAGCCCCGCCTCCGCGGCGAGAGCGGTCGCGATGTCCCGCGCCAACTCGTCCGAGAAGTACGTGCCCGGCACGCTCTGGGCGATCGCCCGCCGGAACAGTCCGGCCGCGCGGGGCATGGCCAGCAGCGCGGCGACCGAGCCGGCGCCGGCCGACTCGCCGAAGACGGTGACCTGGTCGGGGTCGCCGCCGAACGCCGCGATGTTGTCCCGCACCCACTCCAGGGCCGCGACCTGGTCCAGCAGGCCCCGGTTGGCGGGAGCGTCGTGGATACGGGCGAACCCCTCCACGCCGACGCGGTAGTTGAAGGTGACGACGACGAGGTCGCCGTCCCGGGCGAGGTGCCGGGCGTCGTAGCCGGGGCTGCCGGCGTGGCCGACCTTGTAGGCGCCGCCGTAGATCCACACCATGACCGGTCGGCGGGCGGCCGGATCGAGGTCCGGTGTCCAGACGTTGACGGTCAGCCAGTCGTCGCCGAGCGCGGCGTCGACCGGGCGGGCACGGCCCTGGATCCCGGCCTCCTGCGGGGGCGGCGGGCCGAACCTGTACGCCTCGCGGGTGCCGTCCCAGGCGCGCACCGGCCGCGGCGCCGCGAAGCGCCCCTCGCCCACCGGTGGCTCGGCGAACGGGATACCGCGGAAGACCGCGAGTCCGTCCTCCCGGCGTCCGCGGACGGCACCGGCGGCGGTGCGCACCACGGGAGCGGACGTGTCGGCGCCCGGAGCGAGGGACCCGGATGACGTCATCGATGACCTCCACTGCTCGATCGCGAGAAACGGCGCACGGTGTGCCCGTTCCCGTAACGAACGGCGCGCGGCGGGTGATCCCGTCACCACGGGACCACTCCGCCGCGCACCCGGCGGACGCCGGGGAAGTTCTCGGCGATGACCGCGGCGGCGGGCAGGCCGAGGGCGCCGCCGACACCGAGCGAGGCGCTCATCATCGCGGTCGCCGAACCCAGCCGTTCGGCGGGCAGTTCGTCGCGCATGATGCTGATGCCGAGCGGGATGACACCGGAGGCGAGGCCCTGGAGGGCGCGTCCCACGATCACCGGGGTGAGGGCGTCGCTGAGGGCGACGGTGACCGAGCCGGCGACCAGCATCGCGAGCCCGGTCAGCAGCATGCGGCGCTTGCCGTACATGTCTCCGAGGCGGCCCATCACCGGGGTGGCTGTCCGAGGAGGAGGCGCCCAGGAGCTTCGGCAGCTCGGGGACGATCGGGATCACCAGGATCTGCATCAGCGAGACCACGATGCCGCCGAAGGCGGGCACCGCGACCAGGACGTTCGATCTCGGCGCCGCGGACGGCCCGGCCTCGGCGGGCCGGGCGGGTGCGTCGGACATGAAGGGTGCCTTCGTCGGAGCGCAAGCGTGATTGACTCAGTCAATCTTAAGTCGATTGATTGACTTAAGCAAAGGAAATCCTCTGCGAGAGCCCCTCCTCCGGTGGCGGGCCGCTGCGGCCGGTACCGCGCCCGACGGGAGCGGTACCGGCCGGGCGCGGATCAGTACAGGGTCTGCACCGCCGCCGCGTCGTACGACTCCAGTTCGTCGAACCGGCCCGCCAGGACCTTCGCCGCCCACTCGGGGTCCTGGAGCAGGGCTCGGCCCACCGCGACCATGTCGAACTCCTCCGCCTCCAGGCGGTCCAGGAGGTTGTCGATGGCCTTGACCGGGGCGCCGTCGCCCTGGAAGGCGTTGATGAAGTCGCCGTCCAGACCCACCGAGCCGACGGTGATGACCTGCTTGCCCGTGAGCTTCTTGGTCCAGCCCGCCAGGTTGAGGTCCGAACCGTCGAACTCCGGCAGCCAGTAGCGGCGGGTGGAGGCGTGGAAGACGTCGACACCGGCCGCGGCCAGCGGGGTCAGGATCGCCTCCAGCTCCTCGGGGGTCTCCGCGAGCCGGGCGTCGTAGGCGTCCTGCTTCCACTGCGAGTAGCGGAAGATGACCGGGAACTCCGGCGAGACCGCCTCCCGTACGGCGGCCACGACCTCCGCACCGAACTTCGTACGGGCCACGGGGTCGCCGCCGTAGGCGTCGGCACGGCGGTTGGTGCCCTCCCACAGGAACTGGTCGACAAGGTAGCCGTGGGCGCCGTGGATCTCCACACCGTCGAAGCCGATGCGCTCGGCGTCGGCCGCGGCCTGCGCGAACGCGCCGATCACGGCGTCCAGGTCGGCCCGGTCCATGGCCTTGCCGGTGGCCTCGGTGGCGCCGATGCGCAGACCCGAGGGGCCGACGGCGGGGGCGTCGGCGAACGGCGGCCGGCCCT
Source organism: Streptomyces sp. NPDC002573 (assembly GCF_042889625.1). Lineage (NCBI taxonomy): Bacteria > Bacillati > Actinomycetota > Actinomycetes > Kitasatosporales > Streptomycetaceae > Streptomyces > Streptomyces sp. NPDC002573. The sequence continues at coordinate 133,524 of NZ_JBIARC010000011.1, forward strand.
CCTCGCGGACCATGCCGACGTGCCACAGCTGCGGGACGATCGTGCCGCCCGCCGCATGCACCGCCTCGGCGACCTTCGCCCAGCCCGCCAGCTGCTCCTCGCCGTGGAAGCGCGGCACCCGGCTGCTCTGACCCGCCGACGCGTGGCCCACGTAGGTGCCCTCGGTGACGATCAGACCGACACCGGCGGCCGCACGGCGGGCGTAGTACGCCGAGACGTCCTCCCCGGGGACGCCGTCCGTGGAGAACATGCGGGTCATCGGGGCCATCGCGATCCGGTTCGGGACCGTGAGGCCGTTGAGGGTGATCGGCCGGGACAGGATCTGGGCCGCGCGGGAGGCGGGAGAGGGGGCGACGGTCACGTGGGCTCCTCGTGGGTGACGCTGCTAACCGGTTGGTATGTGCACACGCATTGTTGCATCCCATAAAACAACCGCCGAGCGGTACCTCGCATTCCGCGTCCCCGGCCCACCACGGCGTGACCCCGGACACGCCCGAGGGCGGCACCCCCTGTCGAACAGGGGGTGCCGCCCTCGGTCAGGACGGTGATCGACCAGGTCGATCAGAAGTCCATGTCACCGCCCGGCATGCCGCCACCGGCGGGCGCGGCGGCCTTCTCCGGCTTGTCGGCGATGACGGCCTCGGTGGTGAGGAACAGCGCGGCGATGGAGGCGGCGTTCTGCAGCGCGGAACGGGTCACCTTCGCCGGGTCGATGATGCCTTCCTTGACCAGGTCGACGTACTCGCCGGTCGCGGCGTTCAGGCCGTGACCCGGGGTCAGGTTGCGCACCTTCTCCACCACGACGCCGCCCTCGAGGCCGGCGTTGACGGCGATCTGCTTCAGCGGGGCCTCGAGCGCCAGCTTGACGGCGGCGGCACCGGTGGCCTCGTCGCCCTCGAGCTCCAGCTTCTCGAAGACCTGGGAGGCCTGGAGCAGGGCCACGCCACCACCGGCGACGATGCCCTCCTCGACGGCCGCCTTCGCGTTGCGAACGGCGTCCTCGATGCGGTGCTTGCGCTCCTTGAGCTCGACCTCGGTGGCGGCACCGGCCTTGATGACGGCCACGCCGCCGGCCAGCTTCGCCAGGCGCTCCTGCAGCTTCTCGCGGTCGTAGTCGGAGTCGCTGTTCTCGATCTCGGCGCGGATCTGGTTCACGCGGCCCTGCACCTGCTCCGGGGAGCCGGCGCCGTCGACGATCGTGGTCTCGTCCTTGGTGATGACGACCTTGCGGGCGCGGCCCAGGAGGTCCAGGGTCGCGTTCTCCAGCTTGAGGCCGACCTCCTCGGAGATGACCTCGCCGCCCGTGAGGATGGCGATGTCGCCGAGCATGGCCTTGCGGCGGTCGCCGAAGCCCGGGGCCTTGACGGCGACGGACTTGAAGGTGCCGCGGATCTTGTTGACGACCAGGGTCGACAGGGCCTCGCCCTCGACGTCCTCGGCGATGATCAGCAGCGGCTTGCCCGACTGCATGACCTTCTCCAGGAGCGGGAGCAGGTCCTTGACGGAGCCGATCTTGGAGTTGGCGATCAGGATGTACGGGTCGTCGAGGGACGCCTCCATACGCTCCATGTCGGTGGCGAAGTACGCCGAGATGTAGCCCTTGTCGAAGCGCATGCCCTCGGTGAGCTCGAGCTCCAGACCGAAGGTCTGCGACTCCTCGACGGTGATGACGCCTTCCTTGCCGACCTTGTCCATGGCCTCGGCGATGAGCTCGCCGATCTGGGTGTCGGCGGCGGAGATGGAGGCCGTGGAGGCGATCTGCTCCTTGGTCTCGACGTCCTTGGCCTGCTCCAGCAGGGCGGCGGAGACGGCCTCGACGGCCTTCTCGATACCGCGCTTCAGAGCCATGGGGTTGGCACCGGCCGCCACGTTGCGCAGGCCCTCGCGGACCAGCGCCTGGGCGAGCACGGTCGCGGTGGTCGTACCGTCACCGGCGACGTCGTCCGTCTTCTTGGCGACTTCCTTGACCAGCTCGGCGCCGATCTTCTCGTACGGGTCCTCGAGCTCGATCTCCTTGGCGATGGAGACACCGTCGTTGGTGATCGTGGGGGCGCCCCACTTCTTCTCGAGGACGACGTTGCGACCCTTGGGGCCGAGCGTCACCTTCACGGCGTCCGCGAGCTGGTTCATGCCGCGCTCGAGGCCGCGCCGCGCCTCCTCGTCGAACGCGATGATCTTGGCCATGTGAAGTGGTCCCTCCAGGACTGGGGGTGATTACTTCGGACCGCGCCCGCGCCCGCGACGGACGGCCCCGGCCGGTGGTTCCTTGCCCCACCCGGTCCGCGGCCTCACCGACCCGGTCCTTCTTTGTCACTCTCACCTTCAGAGTGCTAACGCCAATGATTAGCACTCGCCCCCTCCGAGTGCAAGACGCGCCCGCGAGGTGGGCTCGTCGGAGGGCGCGCAGAGGGCCTCGCCGCGACTGCCGTGCGCCCCCGCCGCGCGCCGGGACCCACCGGATTCCGGACAGACCGAGGGGCTCGCACCCCGTACGGGATACGAGCCCCTCGACACGTCGAACAATTCAGTCGTCGGCGCGCAACTCAGCCGGCCAGACGGACCATGTCCGCCTGCGGCCCCTTCTGACCCTGCGAGATCTCGAACTCGACCCGCTGACCCTCTTCCAGGGTGCGGTAACCGTCCATCTGGATCGCGCTGTAGTGGACGAATACATCCGCACCACCGTCGACCGCGATGAAGCCGTACCCCTTCTCCGCGTTGAACCACTTGACGGTGCCCTGAGCCATGCCTAACTCCCCTATTACTGGCCCTTGCACAGATCCACACTTCGCGGATCCGGGTCAGACCTCACCCCCCAACGGTTGGGGGCGTGCGCCGGAACGCGTCGACCGCGGCTGAATGTATCTGTCCAACTGCCGTGTGCAACAGGTCAATCGGACGAGAATTCCGGGCACGACCGGTCGGGAATGTACCGAGAATTCACCCGAATTCAGGGCAAGTCGGGCCCGACAAAAGGAATGGATGGCGCAAAACCCCTGCCCACTTTGGCTGCTTCTTGTCGGACGGGCGGCAGGGACACCGGTTGCCCGACCGGAAAACGGGGAGCGAGTTCCCCAACTGTACCGTGCTCAACCATGCAGAATTGCCCCCTCCGCTTGTCTCACGGAGAGGGCAATCCAGTGAACTCTCGGTGCTCGACCTTACCGAGGGTAATGGTCGCGCGGGGATGAACGGCCGTCAGCCGCCCGCGACAGCCGGGATGATGGAGACGCCGACGCCGTCCGGGGTGGCCGTCTCCAGGCCCTGCTCGAAGCGGACGTCGTCGTCGTTGACGTACACGTTGACGAAGCGGCGCAGCTTGCCCTGGTCGTCGAGGACGCGGGCGGCGATACCGGTGTGCTTCTTCTCCAGGTCGGCGATGACCTCGGCGAGGGTCGCGCCCTCGGCTGCGACCTCGGCGAGGCCTCCGGTGTAGGTGCGCAGGATGGTGGGGATGCGAACGGTCACGCTCATGCGAGGCCAGCCTCTCGGAAGGAGTCCAGGTTCGGACGGATCGTCGCGGTGAGGCCCGTGCCCGCCACCGCGTCCAGGGTCTTGAGACCGTCGCCGGTGTTGAGCACGACGGTCGTCTTCGTCGGATCGAGCACACCGCTCTCGATCAGCTTGCGGGTCACGCCCACCGTCACACCGCCCGCCGTCTCCGCGAAGATGCCCTCGGTGCGGGCGAGCAGCTTGATGGCGTCCACAATCTGCGCGTCCGTCACGTCCTCCACGGCCCCGCCGGTGCGGCGCGCGATGTCGAGGACATAGGGACCGTCCGCCGGGTTGCCGATCGCCAGCGACTTGGCGATCGTGTCCGGCTTCTGCGGCCGTACGACGTCGTGGCCCGCCTTGAACGCGGTCGACACCGGGGAGCAGCCCTCGGCCTGGGCGCCGAAGATCTTGTACGGGCGGTCCTCGACCAGCCCGAGCCTGATCAGCTCCTGGAGTCCCTTGTCGATCTTCGTGAGCTGGGAGCCGGAGGCGATCGGGACCACGATCTGGTCCGGCAGCCGCCAGCCGAGCTGCTCGGCGATCTCGTACGCCAGGGTCTTGGACCCCTCCGCGTAGTACGGCCGCAGGTTGACGTTGACGAAGCCCCAGCCCTCGCCGACCGGGTCGCCGATCAGCTCCGAGCAGAAGCGGTTCACATCGTCGTAGTTGCCCTCGATGCCGATCAGCTCGCCGCCGTAGACCGCGGCCATGACGATCTTGCCCTGCTCCAGGTCGTGCGGGATGAAGACGCAGGAACGGAAGCCTGCCCGGGCCGCCGCGGCACCCACCGCGCCCGCCAGGTTGCCGGTGGAGGAGCAGGAGAGGGTGGTGAAGCCGAAGACGCGCGCCGCCTCCAGCGCCTGGGCGACCACGCGGTCCTTGAAGGAGTGCGTCGGGTTGCCGGAGTCGTCCTTCACATACAGACCGCCGGTCACGCCCAGCTCGCGCGCCAGGTTGTCGGCCTTGACCAGCTTGGTCCAGCCGGGGTTGAGGTTCGGCTTGTCGGCGACGTCCGCCGGAACCGGCAGCAGCGGCGCATAGCGCCAGATGTTCGCGGGTCCCGCCTCGATGCGCTTGCGCAGCTCCTCGGTGTCGTAGCCCGAGAAGTCGTAGGCGATCTCCAGCGGGCCGAAACACTCCTCGCAGGCGAAGACCGGGCCGAGGGACACCCGATGGCCGCACTCGCGGCAGGACAGGGCGGCGGCGGGTCCGAGATTCACGGAGTCGGTGCTGCTTACAACTGACTGCACAGCCATGGCAGGCGAGGCCCTTTCTCCTCATCTTCCTCACGACGCATCTCGCCGTGAGACGGATTTGGCACCTTCCCTAGCCGGGAGCCTCGCGGAAACGATCACATGGATCTACGAGAACCGGCTGGAGGGTTGCCGGGGCTTCATCGGGCCGTGTCCCTCTGCCCCTCTGGATGAGCTGTATGCGGTTTTTTCACTGCTATGAGCAGCGGCGACCCCCGACATGCGATGGTCACCGGCGTTGTTCAAGACTGTAACCGAAGGCCAGGACAGTTGAGATAGTCGTCCGACCCGCGAGATGGATCACCGCATGTGAGGAGCCGCAGACCGTGCTGGAAGAAGTCGAGCGCTGGCTGAGCACCCGCTCCTGGTCCGTGACCGATCGCCCGATCCACCAGATGCTGGCCGCCAAACGCGCCTCGGGCTCGTCGGTCAGCGTGGTGCTGCCCGCGCTGAACGAGGAGGAGACGGTCGGCGAGATCGTCGCCGTGATCCGTCATGACCTGATGCAGCAGGTTCCGCTCGTCGACGAGATCGTCGTCGTCGACTCCGGTTCCACGGACCGCACTTCCGAGGTCGCCGCGGCGGCCGGCGCGACAGTGGTGCACCGCGACACCATCCTGCCGCGCATTCCGGCCGTGCCCGGCAAGGGCGAGGTGCTGTGGCGCTCGCTCCTGGTCACCCGCGGGGACATCGTCTGCTTCGTCGACGCGGACCTGAGGGAGTTCTCCTCGGACTTCGTCTCCGGGATCGTGGGCCCGCTGCTCACCGACCCGGGCGTGGACCTCGTGAAGGCGATGTACGACCGGCCGCTGGCCCTGCCCGGCGAGCCCGCCTCCGGCGCGGCGGCCGGCCAGGGCGGCCGGGTCACCGAGCTGATGGCGCGCCCGCTGCTCAACATGCACTGGCCGCAGTTGGCCGGCTTCGTCCAGCCGCTCGGCGGCGAGTACGCCGCCCGCCGCTCACTGCTGGAACGGCTCCCGTTCCCGGTCGGGTACGGGGTGGAGCTGGGCATGCTGGTCGACGCGCTGCATCTGGTGGGCCTGGACGCCCTGGCCCAGGTCGACGTCGGGGTGCGCCTGCACCGCCACCAGGACGGCCAGGCGCTGGGCCGGATGGCCGCGGAGATCTACCGCACCGCGCAGCTGCGGCTGGCTCGCGGCCATCTGGTGCGCCCCGCCCTCACCCAGTTCGAGCGGGTCGAGGGCCGCTTCGAGCCGCGGACGTACCCGGTGGACACGGAGGAGCGGCCACCGATGGCGGAGATCCCGGAGTACGCGCACCGGCGGGCGGCCTGAGCCGTCCGGGTCCGGGCGCACCCCGGGGGAACCCGGCCCACGGCCCCCCTTTGTATACGGTTCCGCAGACGGCCGAAGGGAACGTTTGAGCGTTTTCGGTGCGGGCTAGGTTTCGTGGCATGGCTTCGAATGCGGCTTCCGTTCTGGTGGCGTCCAACCGCGGCCCGGTCTCGTACGTGCTGGACGAGACCGGACAGCTCACGGCCAGGCGCGGCGGGGGCGGACTGGTCTCCGGCCTGTCGGCGATCGGCCCCGACACGGACGCGGTGTGGGTCTGCTCCGCGCTGACCGACAGCGACCGGGAGGCCGTACGGCGCACCGCGGGCAGGCTCGATCCGGCCGACACCGGCGGCCAGCGCGTACGGATGCTCGACATCGACGCGCAGGTGCACGCGGACGCGTACAACGGCATCGCGAACTCGGTCCTGTGGTTCGTGCACCACATGCTGTACCAGACACCGCTGGAGCCGGTCTTCGACGCGGAGTTCCGGCGGCAGTGGGCGGCCTACGAGACCTACAACCGGGCGTTCGCCGAGGCACTGGCCGAGGAGGCCGCCGAGGGCGCGGCGGTCCTGGTCCAGGACTACCACCTCACCCTGACCCCCCGGATGCTCCGCGAGCTGCGCCCCGACCTGCGGATCGGCCACTTCTCGCACACGCCGTGGGCACCGCCGGAGTACTTCCGTCTGCTGCCCGACGACATCGCCGCGCAGGTGCTCGGCGGGATCCTGGGCGCGGACCGGGCGGCGTTCCTCACCCAGCGGTGGGCCGACGCGTTCACGGACTGCTGCCACGCGGTCCTCGGCCCCGGCATCCCCTCGGGCACGCGCATCGGCGTCCACGGGCTGGGCGCCGACGCCGAGTTCCTGCGCGAGCGGGCGCACCGGCCGGATGTGGACGAGCGGATGTGGGCCCTGCGGGAGCAGATCGGCTCGGCCCCCGACGGCATGCCCCGCAAGTCGATCGTGCGGGTGGACCGCACGGAGCTGTCGAAGAACATCGTGCGCGGGCTGCTGGCGTACGAGGAAATGCTCCGGTCGCGTCCGGAGTGGCGCGAACGTGTCGTCCATGTGGCGTTCGCCTACCCGTCCCGGCAGGACCTGGCGGTCTACCGCGACTACACGGCGGAGGTCCAGCGGGTGGCGGCGGAGATCAACTCCCGTTACGGCACCCTCGGCTGGACCCCGGTGGAACTGCACGTCAAGGACGACTTCGCCCGCTCGCTCGCCGCGTACCGGCTGGCGGACGTGGCCCTGGTGAACCCCATCCGGGACGGCATGAACCTGGTCGCCAAGGAGGTGCCGGTGGTCTCGGACGAGGGCTGTGTGCTGGTGCTCTCCCGGGAGGCCGGGGCGTACGAGGAGCTGGGCGAGGACGCGGTGACCGTGAACCCGTACGACATCGTGCGCACGGCCCAGGCGCTGCACGAGGCGCTGTCGATGAGTCCCGCGGAGCGCGCGGAACGCACCAAGCGGCTGGCCGCGCAGGCCACCGCGCTGCCCCCGGCCCGCTGGTTCCTGGATCAGCTGGCCGCGCTGGAGGGCTGAGGACCGCGCCCGGCGGGACCGCGGCCCTCAGTCCCTCGAGGCCTCAGGGGCGGTCCGTCATGCGGTCGCCAAGAGCGGTCACCAGTCCTACGACGCCTTCCGGGCCGTCGACCACGAGGTCCGCCCGGTCGGCCAGTTCGGTGACCTCCTCGCTGCCGCTGCAGACGAGCAGGCCGGGTACGCCGTCGGAGCGGAGTTTCTCGACGGCGGCGAAGGCAGGGAGGTCGCCGAGGTCGTCCCCCACGTACATGACCGCTCCGGCGCCCGTCTCCCGGACGTACTCCGACAGGGCCACTCCCTTGTCCATGCCCGGCGGGCGCAGTTCCAGGACCAGGCGGCCGGGTTCGACGATCAGTCCGTGGCGGGTGGCGAGGTCGGTGAGGGGTTCGCGCAGGGCCTCGAAGGCGGCCTGCGGATCGTCGGACCGGCGGGTGTGCACGGCGACGGCGCGCCCCTTCTCCTCGATCCAGGTGCCGCGCCAGGCACCGATCTCGTCCAGGAAGCCGGGGAGTTCGGCGCGGACGGCGGCGACCCCCGGGTGCGGGGCGGGGGCGTTGACGGTGCCGGTGCGGGCGTCCCAGCGTTCGGCGCCGTAGTGGCCGAGGACGACGAGGTGGTCGAGTCCGGGTACGCCCGCGAAGCCGCCGTGGCGGACGGCGACGCCGGCCGGGCGACCGGTGACCACCGCGACGGAGGCGACCTTGGGGGCGAGCGCCGCGAGGGCGGGGACCGCGTCCGGGTGGGCGCGGGCCTGGTCGGGGTCGGGGACGATCGGGGCGAGCGTCCCGTCGAAGTCGAAGGCGAGTACGGCCCGCTCGGGACGGGCGAGGATGGCGTCGAGACCGTCGCGCCCGGCCGGGGTGACGGGCGTCGGCAAGGAGTCCGTATGGCTGCCCATGCGTCGACCCTATCCGCGCAGGACCGGACCCACTCCCGACTCCGGCAGACGCACCGGCACACGCGCCGCGCACCCCGGCGCGCCCCGCTCCCGGCAGTGCGCGCTCGGCGCGGTCAGCACTCGGCGCGGTCAGCGCTCGGTGCGGCGGGAGTCGCGGACGCGGCGCAGGCGGTTGACGGTGACCGGGGCGTGGGCGAGCGCCCTCGGGTCGTCGAGGAGGGCGTTGAGCAGCTGGTAGTACCGCACGGGGGCGAGGCCCAGCTGCTCCCGGATGGCCCGCTCCTTGGCTCCCGGCCCGGAGAAGCTGCGCCCCTCCAGGGCGAGGACGGCCTTTTCTCGGGGGTTCAGCTCTTCCATGGGGGAACGGTAGCCGCAGGGGCCGACAGAGCGGACGGCTCAGCCGGTGGCGCTGTCCGCCGTCACCGCCGCCCGCTGGATCCGGTCGAGGACGGCCGACGGGCTGCCGTCCGGGCTGACGGCCCCACCGATCTCCTTCTTGATCTGGGCGCTGACGCCCGCCCAGGACGTCTTGCCGACCGGGTACAGCTCCGCGCTGGGCAGCTGCTGAAGGAAGGGCTCCAGGTCGGCGTCCCGCGGGGACGCCGCCATCGCCTCCTGCGCCGAGCTGGTGACCGGCAGCAGGTCGTACTCGCGCGAGAAGTCCAGCACGTTCTTCTCGTCGTACGCATAGTCGAGGAACTCGCGGACCTGGTCCTGGTGGCCGTTCTGCTTGAAGGCGGTCATCCAGTCGGTCACACCCATCGTGGACTTCGCCCGTCCGTCGACCCCCGGCATCGGCACCATGCCGAAGTCCACGCCCTTGGCCCGGGCCATCTTCATCAGGGAGGGGTGGCCGTTGAGCATGCCGACCTCGCCGCGGGTGAAGGCGGCGAAGGCGTCGGCGCGGTTGAGCCGGCCCGGCGGCACCGGACCCGTCAGCCCCTTGCCGACCAGGTCGTCCTTCAGCCAGGTGAAGGTGCCCACGTTCTGCGCGGAGTCGATGTCGTAGGAGCCGAACCCGTCCAGATAGCCGGCCCCGCCGCTGAGCAGCCACTGCATCGTCTCGGCCTGCGCCTCCTCCGGGCCGAGCGGCAGCGCGTAGGGGAACTTCACCCCCTTGGCCTTGAGCGCCCCGGCGTCCGCCGCCAGCTCGTGCCAGTTCGTGGGCGGCTGAATCCCCGCCTGCGCGAACAGCGTCTTGTTGTAGAAGAGCAGCCGCGTGGACGCCGCGAACGGCATGCCGTACTGCGTGCGGTTCACCTTGCCCGCGTCGCTCAGCTCCGAGGCGAAGTCCGCCTGGACGGGGATGGAGAGCACCTCGTCCGCCCGGTAGAGCTTCCCCGCCGCCGCGTAGTCCGCGTACGCCCCGATCTGCGCCATGTCGGGCGCGTGGCCCGCGGCCACCATCTCCTTGACCTTGCGGTCCACGTCGTTCCAGGAGTAGACGCTGACCTCGACCTTGGTCCCGGAGTGCTCCGCCTCGAAGCCCCGGACCAGGTCGTCCCAGTACTTCTTGGAGCTGTTGGCCGAGGAGTCACCGTAGTCCGCGGCCACCAGCCGCAGCGTCACGTCCCCCGAGCCGGACGAGCCCCCGCAGCCCGCCAGTACCGCTGTCATGCCCAGTGCGGACACCCCCGCGATCAGACCCTTGTGCCACGTCGTCCTACGCGTCCCGCGCCCCTGCACTGCTCTTGCCCAACCCTGCTGTCTCGCCATTCGGAATATCAACTGCATAAGGTCTACACCACGTGAGTGGACTAGACCTCTTCCGGGTCCAGGGCCCACACTGTCTCCGTGAGACATGTCATCGCCCTCGACGTGGGCGGCACCGGGATGAAGGCCGCCCTGGTCGGCGCGGGGGGTGAGCTGCTGCACCGGGCGCGCCGGGCCACCGGCCGCGAACGCGGACCCGACGCCGTGGTGGAGTCGATCCTCGCCTTCGCCGCCGAACTGCGCGCGCACGGCGAGCACCACCTCGGCGAACCCGCGGCCGCGGCGGGCGTCGCGGTGCCCGGCATCGTGGACGCCGACCGCGGCGTCGCCGCCTACTCGGCCAACCTCGGCTGGCGTGACGTGCCGCTGCGCGATCTACTCAGCCGCCGGCTGTCCGGCGCGCCCGTCGCCCTCGGGCACGACGTGCGCACCGGCGGCCTCGCCGAAGGGCGCCTCGGCGCGGGCAAGGGCGCCGACCGCTTTCTGTTCGTCCCGCTCGGCACCGGCATCGCGGGCGCCATCGGGATCGAGGGCCGGGTGGAGGCCGGGGCGCACGGCTTCGCGGGCGAGATCGGCCATGTCGTCGTACGGCCCGGCGGGGCCCCCTGCCCCTGCGGCCAGGCCGGCTGCCTGGAGCGCTACGCCTCCGCGGCGGCCGTCAGCGAGGCCTGGGCCGAGGCGTCCGGGGACCCGGAGGCCGACGCGGCCGACTGCGCACGGGCCGTCACGTCCGGGGAGCCGAACGCCGTCCGGATCTGGCAGGAGGCCGTGGACGCGCTCGCCGACGGCCTGGTCACCGCCCTGACCCTGCTGGACCCGCGCACGATCATCGTCGGCGGGGGACTCGCCGAGGCGGGCGACACCCTGTTCACGCCGCTGCGGGACGCCGTCCGGCAGCGGCTCACCTTCCAGAAGCCGCCCTCGGTCGTCCCCGCGGCGCTGGGGGACACCGCCGGATGCCTGGGCGCGGGACTCCTCGCCTGGGATCTCCTCGACACCACTGACCGCTCGGAGGTAACCGCCTGATGGCCCCCAGCAAGGTTCTCGCAGGTGCCCGGGTGGTACTGCCCACCGGGATCGTGGACGACGGCCGCGTCGTCGTGGAGGGCACGCGGATCACCGACACCTCCCCCAAGGACTCCGACAGGCTCCGTCCAGGGGGGACCCCCATCCCGGACGCGGAGACCGTCGACGTACGGGGCCACTGGCTGGTCCCGGGCTTCGTCGACCTGCACAACCACGGCGGTGGCGGGGCGTCCTTCTCCGGCACGGCCGAGGAGGTCCTCACGGCAGTCCGCACCCACCGGCTGCACGGCACCACCACCCTCGTCGCCTCGACCGTCACCGACGACATGGACGTCCTCGCCCGGCAGGCCGGACTGCTGTCCGAGCTGGCAGAGCAGGGCGACATCGCCGGGATCCACTTCGAGGGGCCGTTCATCTCGCCCTGCCGCAAGGGCGCGCACTCCGAGAAGCTGCTGCGCGACCCGGAGCCGGCGGAGGTCCGCAAGCTGATCGACGCGGCCCGCGGCCGGGCGAAGATGGTCACGCTGGCCACCGAACTGCCCGGCGGCATCGACTCCGTGCGCCTGCTCGCGGAGCACGGCGTGATCGCGGCGATCGGGCACACGGACGCGACCTACGAACAGACGGTGGAGGCCGTCGACGCGGGCGCCACCGTCGCGACGCACCTGTTCAACGCCATGCCGCCGCTCGGCCACCGCACCCCGGGGCCCATCGCGGCGCTCCTGGAGGACGCGCGGATCACGGTCGAGCTGATCGACGACGGCACCCATCTGCACCCGGCCTCCCTCCAGCTGGCGTTCCATCACGCGGGCGCCGCACGGGTCGCGTTCATCACGGACGCGATGGACGCGGCGGGCAGCGGCGACGGGCGGTACATGCTCGGCCCGCTGGAGGTGGAGGTGACCGACGGGGTAGCACGTCTGGTGCAGGGCGGATCGATCGCGGGCTCCACGCTCACCCTGGACCGCGCATTCCGGCGGGCGGTCACCGTCGACCGGCTGCCGGTGCAGGACGTCGTCGCCGCCGTCTCGGCCAATCCGGCCAGGCTGCTGGGCGTCTACGACCGGGTGGGTTCCCTGGAGCCCGGCAAGGACGCCGACCTGGTGCTGCTGGACGAGGAGTTCGCCCTCAAGGGGGTGATGCGCCGCGGCGCATGGGTGGTCGATCCCCAACTGGGATGATTCATCCGTTTGTTGGTGCACGGCGGTCGATCCGGGGACTGGGCCGACCGCCGACTCATTTGGCATGATCGAGCCTCCGCACACCGCCGACGGCGGGCGCATCCTGGGATTCCGCACGCGGGGAACCGCCGTGCGCAACCACCGGACACGCCGTCACGACATTCGAGGGAGGTCCCCAGGTGATCCTGACGGTCACGCTGAACACCGCTCTCGACATCACCTATCGCGTACGGGCGCTCAGGCCGCACACCGCGCACCGGGTGACCGAGGTGACCGAACGGCCCGGCGGCAAGGGCCTGAACACGGCCCGGGTGCTCGCCGCGCTCGGCCACAAGGTGACGGCCACGGGCTTCGCGGGCGGCGCGACAGGCCGCTCCCTGAAGGACCAGCTCACCCACACGCCCGGGGTCGTCGACGCGCTCGTCCCGGTGGCGGGCTCGACCCGGCGCACCGTCGCGGTGGTCGACGAGAGGACCGGCGACACCACCCAGCTCAACGAGCCGGGCCCAGTGATAGCGCCGGCCGAGTGGTCGGCCTTCCTGGACGTCTACGCGGACCTGGTGCGCTCGGCGACGGCGGTGGCTCTGTGCGGCAGCCTGCCGCCGGGGGTGCCGGTGGGCGCGTACGCCCAACTGGTGCGCACCGCACGGGCGATGGGGGTCCCCGTTCTGCTCGACACCAGTGGGGAGCCGCTGCGCCGCGGGGTGGCGGCCCGCCCGGACATCGTCAAGCCGAACGCCGACGAGCTGGCCGAACTCACCGGCTCTCACGAGCCGTTGCAGGCCACCCGGGACGCCCGTAGGCGCGGGGCGCACACGGTGGTCGCCTCACTGGGCGCGGAGGGCCTGCTCGCCGTGAACGCGGAGGGCCGCTGGCGGGCCGTGCCGCCGCGCCGGATCCCGGGCAACCCGACGGGCGCCGGCGACTCGGCGGTCGCGGGCCTGCTGTCGGGCCTGGTGGAACACCTGCCCTGGCCGGCCCGTCTGGCCCGGGCGGTGGCCCTGTCCGCGGCGACCGTCCTGGCCCCGGTGGCGGGCGAGTTCGACCGCCACGCCTACGAGGAGCTGCTGGACCGGGTGGCCGTCACCGGTGAGGCGACGGCCGCGTGACGCCCTGGTTCTTGGACCAGCCGTCGCGTGACGTCGGCTAGTTCTTGGACCAGCCGTTCGTCAGCCAGAGCTGGTCGAGGTTGGCGTTGCACTGGTTCCCCTGCTCGCAGGAGATCCGGATCGTGTTGGTGCCCTTGTTGAGCTGGATGTAGTTGTAGGTCTTGGTCCAGCCCTTCTCCCAGTCGCCCTGGGGCGCTTGGGCCCAGTTCGCCAGCTTCAGGGGGCTGTCCAGCGGTGTGCCGTTGATCGTGAGGGTGGCGGTGGCGTCGACGCCGGGCACGCCGTAGCCGGTGTGCAGCGTGTACTTGCCGTTCGCGGGGACGTCCACGCTCCAGGTCACGGCCGCGCCGACGGCGTTGAAGCCGGCCACATAGATCCCGCCGTCCGCCTTGGCGCCCTTCACGTCGGAGGCCGTGGTCGTGCCGCCCTCCAGTCGCAGGGCCTTGGCGTCGATCTTGGGGAGTTCACCGGCGGCCGCGGAGGCCGACGACGACGCGCTCGGGGAGCCGCTCTGCGAGGTGGTGGGGCCGCTCGACGCGCCGCCCGCCGTGTCCTTCTTGTTGCCGTTGCCGCCCATCATGGCGACCCCGATGCCGATCACGACCGCGGCGACGACCGCGATCGCGCCGATCAGCAGGCCCTTGGTGTTGGGGCCCCGGCCCCGGCCCCCGCCGCCCGGTCCCGCCGGCGCCTGCCGGGTCGTGGGGGCGCCGCCCGGCTGGGTCTCGGGCGCGGCGTAGTGCGCGTTCGGCTGGCCGTAGCCCTGCTGCTGGGGCACCTGCCCGTAGGCGGCCGTGGGGGCCTGGGCCTGCGGCTGGCCGTACTGGCGCTCGCCGACCGCGCGGACTCTGTTGACGGATCCCGGGTAGCCGTAGCTGCCGGTCGGCGGCTGGGCGCCGTTGGCCTGCCCGTCGGCGTAGAGGTAGCCGAACGGGTCCTCGTCCTCGGGCGTGCTCGCGCCGTTGTTGCCGGGCGTCATCCCTAGGTCTCCTCAACAGGTGCGGGTCAAGATGCGTATGTGGCTGAATGGCGAGCCTACCCGCTTCACGGGCACCGCACGGCTGTTCTTCCCATCACCCCTGCACTGAGCTGGGTCTATCCCGCGCGTCGATGCTGTTTGGGACGAGATCGTTTCTCCACGTACATCCGTTCGTCAGCGGATTTCAACACTTCGTCCGCCGTCATTCCGCAGTGGGCCCAGCCGATGCCGAAACTGGCGCCGACGCGCATGGCGCGGCCGTCCACCCGGATCGGCTGGATGATCTCGTTGCGCAGCCGTACGGCGAGGTCCTGGGCGTCGGCCTTGCCGAGTCCGTCCGCGAGGACGACGAACTCGTCGCCGCCGAGCCGGGCCACCGTGTCCCCGTCGCGCACGCCGCGGCTGAGCCGCCGGGCGACCTCGATGAGGACGGCGTCACCCGCGTTGTGCCCGAAGCGGTCGTTGATCGACTTGAATCCGTCGAGGTCGCAGAAGAGCACCGCGAGCCCCTTGGTGCCGTCGTCGGTGTCCCGGTCGGGGGCGACGGAGTGCACATGGTGGTCGAAGGCGTCGAGGGGCCCCGGGCCGGTGTGGAAGTCGAAGGCGTGCCCGCTCCCGTCGTACGCCGCCGGGTGATCGGTCTCGTACGCGGCGTAAGCGGCGTCCAGCGACTCGGCCGCGCCCGGCGGCAGGGACTGCGGCCGCTGGCAGATCCGGGCCGACAGCCGGGAGCGCAGCTCGGCCGAGTTGGGCAGACCGGTGAGCGAGTCGTGGGAGGCGCGGTGCGCGAGCTGCAGCTCACGGCGCTTGCGCTCCTCGATGTCCTCGACGTGGGTGAGCAGGAAGCGGGGCCCGTCGGCGGCGTCCGCGACGACGGAGTTGCGCAGGGACACCCATACATAGGTGCCGTCCCGCCGCCCGAGCCTCAGCTCGGCCCGGCCGCCCTCGGCGGAGGTGCGCAGCAGGGTGCCGATGTCCTCGGGGTGGACGAGGTCGGAGAACGAGTAGCGGCGCATGGCGGAGGCGGGCCTGCCGAGCAGCCGGCACAGGGCGTCGTTGGTGCGCAGGATCCGCCCGTGCTGGTCGCCGCCCATCTCGGCGATGGCCATGCCGGAGGGGGCGTACTCGAAGGCCTGCCGGAAGGACTCCTCGCTGGCCCTCAGGGCCTGCTGCTCCCGCTCCAGGCGGACCAGGGCCCGCTGCATGTTGGCCCTCAGCCGGGCGTTGCTGATGGCGATGGCGGCCTGGAAGGCGTACATCTGGAGCGCCTCGCGACCCCAGGCGCCGGGCCGCCGCCCGTTGCGCGGGCGGTCCACGGAGATGACGCCGATCAGCTCGCCGGGGCCGCCCTGGACGCCGGGCGTGTACATCGGCGCGAAGAGGCGGTCGGAGGGGTGCCACTCGTCCTCGAAGCGGGGCTCCGGGCCGTCGGTGTACCACTGCGGGACGTCGTCCTCGTCGAGGACCCAGCCCTCGGTGTGCGATATGAACCGCAGATCGCCCCAGGCCTCGCCCATGGACAGCCTGCGCTCCCAGGAGGCGCGGGAGCCGACGCGGCCGGTGATGAGCGCCTCGGCCGCGGAGTTCCCGGCGAGCGCGGCGACGACGAGGTCGCCGTCCTGGCGTACGAGGTTGACGGCCGCCAGCTCGAAGCCGAGGCCGGTGACGATGCCGTCGGCGACGGTCTGCAGCGTGTCCGCAAGGCTGCGGGCGGTGTTCATGTCCGCCATCACCTGGTGCAGCTGCCGCAGGGTGGCCAGGCGGACATACGGCTCCGACTCGGCCTCCATTCGCCCCCTCCCCTCGAGGTCTCGCAGCAACTCCAGGGATGCTTCGGCGTCCTACGGTTCTCTCGGTCGTCCTCGGTGCGCTACTCGGAGTACTCCGGGTGTAGCGTCATGCAGCGTCCCCGCCACTGAATCACAGCGCGCTGCTCACTAGGTACACAGGGTCAACAAAATAAGGCCCCTGTGACTCAAGTCACAGAAAAAGATGAACAATTGAGTAGGGATTCCGCGCTTTTTCGACGCATTCCACGAACACAATTCGTCACTGCATGCAGACACTGTGATCATACGTGCCAACTGAGCGTGCCCGGAGTCACGTTGGGATCATGAGGAACGGCCGGACCTTCCGCCGTCTCGGCCGCCGGACCTAGGTCCCGCCTCGGCCCCGGGCCCGATGTGGCGCCCGGCGGGTGCCTACTAGCGTTCCTGTGTGCTGAACACTCCGCTCGCCCCGCCGCTGACCGCCGTCCCGCCCACCTCCGGGCATCCTGAGGGGGTGAGCAACGACGAGTTCCGCGCGGCCATGTCCCGGCTGGCCACGGGCGTGGTCCTGGTGACCGCGCACGAGCCCGCGCTGGACCCGGAGGGGCCCAGCGGCGAGGACGTCGGGATGACGGCCAACGCGTTCATGTCGGTGTCCCTGGACCCGCCCCTGGTGCTGGTCAGCCTGCGCGAGGACTCCCGGATGGACGACCTGCTCGCCGAACAGCCCCTGTGGGCCGTCTCGGTACTCACGGAGAGCCAGCGGCACATCGCGGGCCGCTTCGCGATGAAAGGCCGCATCAGCGACCGGCTCCTGTTCGAGGACCTCGCCCACACCCGCGGGGAGGCCTCCGGCGCACCGCTGGTCGGCGGCGCGCTCGCGACCCTGGAGTGCCGCACGGAACAGCGCGTGCGGGCGGGCGACCACACCCTGGTGATCGGCCGGGTCCTCACGGCGCAGGTGCCGAGCGCGGAGGGCGGGCCGCTCCTGTACTTCCGGGGGCGGTACCGCCACCTGGGCTAGCGTTCAGCCCCAGTCCCGGCCGGTGCGGCCGCGCTTGGTCTCGCCGCGCCGCTTCTTCTCCCGCAGCCGGCGTTCGTTGATGCCCCGGGGGATCCGGGTAGGCGTGCGCGGCTTCGGCGGCGGAGCCGTCGCCTCCGCGAGCAGGGAGGCCAGGCGTACGGCCGCGGCCTCGCGGTTGCGCCACTGCGAGCGGTGCTCCGAGGCGCGGACGGTGACGACGCCGTCGACGAGCCGCCCCGCCAGCCGGCGCAGGGCCCGCTCCTTCCACACCTGCGGCAGCGCCTCGGTGCGCGCGAGGTCGAAACGCAACTCCACCTGTGTGTCGCTGGTGTTGACATGCTGTCCGCCGGGCCCGGAGGAGCGCGAGAAACGCCACATCAGCTCGGCCTCGGGAAGCGAGACGGAGCCGCGGATGACGTGAGGACCGGACATGACGTCCATGTTCCCGGCTCCACCGGGTCCGCGTCACCCGGATTTCCCACGGAAGGTAAAAAAGGTAAAGAGACCCGGAACCATATGTACCCCTCTTGGCGTTCCTATGGGTGGCGGTAGCTTCATCCGCACACGTACCGAGGGAAGGGACTCCCAACAATGGCTGTAAGCCTGTCCAAGGGTGGCAACGTCTCGCTCACCAAGGAGGCTCCGGGCCTGACCGCCGTGACCGTGGGCCTCGGCTGGGACGTCCGCACCACCACCGGCACGGACTTCGACCTGGACGCGTCCGCGATCGCGGTCAACACGCAGGGCCGGGTCTACTCGGACCAGCACTTCGTGTTCTTCAACAACAAGCAGACCCCGGACAACTCGATCGTCCACACCGGTGACAACCGCACGGGTGAGGGCGCGGGCGACGACGAGGCGATCAACGTCAACCTGGCGGCGCTGCCGGCCGACATCGACAAGATCGTCTTCCCGGTCTCCATCTACGACGCGGAGTCCCGCTCCCAGAACTTCGGCCAGGTGCGCAACGCGTACATCCGCATCGTCAACCAGGCCGGCGGCCAGGAGATCGCGCGCTACGACCTCTCGGAGGACGCGGCCACGGAGACGGCCATGGTCTTCGGCGAGCTCTACCGCAACGGCGCGGAGTGGAAGTTCCGCGCGGTCGGCCAGGGCTACGCCTCGGGCCTGGTCGGCATCGCCCAGGACTTCGGCGTCAACGTCTGACGCCGGGAACGCTCGTCCCGGAGCCCCTCGTCCGCGGTGCTGCGCGGCCGGGGGGCTCCGGTCGCCTCCCGGGCCCCGGACACCCGCGCGGGATACGTTGACGTCCGTGATCCTCCAGCCCCTGCGCCTCTCCGCCGACCACGACATCCCGGCCCCGCTGCTCACCGAACTCGCCGCGCTGTACGCCTCCCACCGCGCCTACCACGCCCTCAGCGGCGACTTCCCGGACCCGGACGACATCCGCCCGGAACAGGTGGCGACGGCACTGGCCGACGAGTTGGCGAACCCGGACGTGGAGGTCCTGCTCGCCCGCGCCCAGGGGCGCCTGGTGGGGATCGCGATCACCCTGGCCCGCCACCCCGACCCGGCCGACCCGGACCCGTGGATCGGTCTGCTGATGGTGGACGCGGCCCTCCAGCGACAGGGGTACGGCCGACGCCTGGCCGTGCTGGTCGAGGAGCGCCTGCGCGCCGAGGGCCGGACCGCCGTACGCCTCGCTGTCCTGGACGGCAACACCCGTGGCCTCGCCTTCTGGAGGTCGCTCGGCTACGAGACCGTCGCGCACCGCCCGGACCTCCAGAAGGGCCGCCCCTGCACCGTGCTCCGCAAGGCGCTGCGGCCCGCCTGAACCGGGCCGCCCGGGTTCGGCCGCTACGGATGCTGCGGTTTCCCGTCCCCGTACAGCCAGTCCCGCCAGATGGGGGCGAAATCCTTGTGCGGGGCCTTCTTCTCCACGTACGCCGTGAAGTCGGCCGTGGACGCGTTGCCGTGACGGTGGGCCGCCGCCCAGCCCTGGATGATGTCGTAGAAGGTGTCGTCGCCGACGGTCTGCCGGATCTTCTGCAGGACCATCGCGCCCCGCTCGTAGACGGGGCTGTCCGAGACATGCGCGGCACCCGACGGCTTCGCGGGCGGGAACGCCCAGATCGCCTTGTCCTGGTCCGCGTCGTCGTAGTAGTCGCCCCGGTAGAGCGAGTCGAAGGTCTGCTGGGCCGTGTCACCGCCGTGGTCCTCGCGCCACAGCCACTCCGCGTAGGTCGCGAACCCCTCGTTGAGCCACATGTCCCGCCAGCTCTCCGGGGTGACGGAGTCGCCGTACCACTGGTGGGCGAGCTCGTGGACGAGGGCCTCGGTGTCGGGCGCGCCGGGGAAGACCGGGCGGTTCTGGGTCTCCAGGGCATAGCCCGCGGCGCCCTCACGGGCGACGACCGCGCCGGCGGAGGAGAAGGGGTAGGGACCGAAGTTCTCCTCCTCCCACTCCATGATCTGCGGTATCCGCGCCGACACCTCGCGGCTCGCCTCCGTCTGCGTCCGGTCGACGGCGACATACACGGGCAGACCGTTCTTCAGGGTGGAGCGGGTGACGGTGAAGTGCCCGATCGCCACCGTGGCGACGTAGGTCGCCATCGGCTCGGAGGTGTGCCAGGCGTAGGTGGTGCGGCCGTCCCGGGTGGTCTCGCGCGCCGGTTCGCCGTTGGAAACGGCCTGGAGCCCCTCGGGGACGGTGATCGCGATGTCGTACGTCGCCTTGTCGGACGGGTGGTCGTCGCCGGGGAACCACGCCATCGAGCCCGTCGGCTCGCCGAGCGCCAGGGCGCCGTCGTCGGTCCTGAGCCAGCCCTCCTTGGAGCCGTCCGGGTCGGTGACGGTCTCGGGTGTGCCGGAGTAGTGGACCGTCGTGCGGAACGTCTCGCCCCGGTCGAGGTCGTCACGGGGGCGCACGGTCAGCTCCTGTCCGGCGCGGTTCCAGCGGGCGCCGTGGCCCTCGACGGTGACGCTGCCGACGTGCATCCCCTGGAGATCCAGGTCGAAGGCGGAGAGGTCCTCGGTGGCGCGGGCCGTGATCACCGCCGTGCCGGTGAGCCGGCGGTGCTCCGGGTCGTAGGCGAGGGTCAGGTCGTAGTGCGTGACGTCGTACCCGCCGTTGCCCGCACGCGGGAAGTACGGGTCGTGCAGCCCGAGACCGCCGGGTGTGCCGTGCACCCCGCCGCCGCAGGCCGTGAGCGTGACGGTCAGCAGCACGGCGGGGACAAGACGTATGAACCGGGACACGCGCGCGATCTTACGGGGCGGCCCCCGGGCGCGGGACGGCCCACGGCGTGACACCATCGCCCCCGTGCTCGACATCGGCTACGCCCTCTCCAACCGCTTTCCCGACCCCCCGCAGACCGACTACCGCCGCGCGGACGTCCACGCCCTGCGCCACGACCTGTTCTGCGGTGACGTCTATCTCGCCGACACCAAGGCGGACCGGGAGTTGTCCACAGCCTGGGGATGGGTGCCGGTGCTCGACTTCGCGTGGGCGCTGTGCGACATCGTCGAACTGCTCGACCGGGACCCGCTCGGCAGCCGCGCGGCCCGGCCGCAGCAGGCGGAGCTGGACTTCACCGAGTCCACCGACCGGCTGCTCTTCGAGCGGCGCTTCGGCTGGGTGGACATCGAGGCGGAGTGGCTCCCGGCGTCCGAGCCCCCGCTGACCTTCTCCCACACCGAACTGCGGCGCGAGGCCCGGGACTTCCTGCACGACCTCGTCGCCGATCTCACCGACCTGCACGAGGACCTCGCGGACAACCCGGCGATCTGGACCCTCCAGTCCCGCTTCCCCCGCCTCGGCTGAGCCGCCGGGCGCTACGGACGCCGGACGTCCCTGGACAGCGGCGTCCCCCGGGTCCCGTGCGCCGGGGCCGCGGCCCTGACGGTCACCCACGCGACCAGCCCCGCCAGCAGCATGACGCCCGCCGCCCACCAGATGGCGACGGTGTAGCCGTGGACCACGCCCTCGCGGACGACCAGCGGCCTCCGGGCGGGGTCGGGCAGATGCGCGGCGAGGTACGCCGTGGCACTGCTCGTGGCGATCGTGTTCAGCAGCGCGGTACCGATGGAACCGCCCACCTGCTGGGAGGTGTTGACGGTCGCCGACGTCACCCCCGAGTCGCGCGGCGCGACATCGGCGGTGGCGGTCGCGAAGACCGGCATGAAGGTCAGGCCCATCCCGAGTCCGAGCAGCACCAGTCCGGGCAGGATCGCGGTCGTGTAGTCCGAGTCCACGGTGATCCGGGTGAGGATCGCCATGCCGCCCGCCGCCAGCAGCAGGCCCGGCACGATCAGCAGGCGCGGTGCCACCCGGGGCAGCAGACGGGCCGAGATCTGCGTCGAGCACACGACGATCGTCGCCGTCAGCGGCAGATAGCCGAGGCCCGTGCGCAGCGGCGAGTAGCCGAGGACGACCTGCAAGTAGTAGGTCAGGAACAGGAACAGCCCGAACATGCCGATGACGGCCAGGGTCATCGTCACGAAGCAGCCCGCCCGGTCGCGGTCCCTGACGATGTGCAGGGGCAGCAGCGGCTGCGGCGCTCTGGCCTGCCACCACACGAACGCGCCGAGGAGCGCCGCGCCGGCCGCGAACAGGGCGAGGACCAGCGGGTCGGTCCAGCCCCGCGGCTCGGCCTCGCTGAACCCGTAGACCAGCGTGACGAGTCCCCCGCAGCCCAGCAGCGCGCCGGGGACGTCCAGCCGGGCGCCCGGGTGGCGCGGCCCCGCGGGCAGCAGCACCAGGCCGCCGACGACGGCGCAGACCGCGATGGGCACGTTGACGTACAGACACCAGCGCCAGTTCAGATACTCGGTCAGCAGCCCGCCCGCCAGGAGCCCGATCGCCGAGCCGCTGCCCGCGAGCGCGCCGTAGACGCCGAAGGCCCTGCCGCGCTCCCCGGGACGGGTGAACGTGGTCGTGAGCAGGCTGAGCGCCGACGGGGCCAGTACGGCGGCGAAGGCGCCCTGGAGCGCGCGGGCGCCGAAGAGCATGCCGGACGTGGTGGCCGCGCCACCCAGCGCGGACGCCGCGGCGAAGCCGGCCAGTCCGGCCACGAAGGTGCGTCTGCGGCCCGCCAGGTCCGCGATCCGGCCGCCGAGCAGGAGGAGCCCGCCGAAGGCCACGGTGTACGCGGTGATCATCCACTGTCGGTTGCCGTCGGAGATGCCGAGCGCGCGTTGGGCGGACGGCATCGCGATGTTCACGATCGTGGCGTCCAGGACCACCATCAACTGGGCGAGCGCGATGATCACCAGGGCCCACCAGCGGCGGGGGTCATCCGTGTCGTCGAGGCCCGCCGGCTCGCCCCTCGGGATGACGCTCACCCCGTCAGAAGACCATGGATCGGCAGGCCTCGCATCTTCGGCCTGCGCGCGCCCTCGAAGCCGCTCCGGGCTGGCCCTTGGGGGTGTCGTCGCAGGTGGGAGGGATTGTCTGTGGCGGGGTGCAGCATGGGGGCATGGTGCGGAACGATCGGGTGGTGAAGCCGGCGCGGCGGCCGGAGGTGCGGCTGCCGGAGCTGGTGGCGTTCACGGACGGCGAGTTGACGCCGGACGGGGACTACGACGGGCTGGAGTTCCGGGACACGGACCTCGCCGGACAGGACGGCGGGGGTGCCCGGTTCCTGGACTGCGCGCTGACGGGCTGCGCGCTGGACGAGACGCAGTTGCACCACGCCCGCGTGGTGGACTCCGTCCTGTCGGGGATACGGGGCGTGGGCACGGACCTCGCCGAGGCGAGCCTGCGCGACGTGGAGCTGGTGGACGCCCGGCTCGGCGGGACGCAG
Source organism: Streptomyces sp. NPDC002573 (assembly GCF_042889625.1). Lineage (NCBI taxonomy): Bacteria > Bacillati > Actinomycetota > Actinomycetes > Kitasatosporales > Streptomycetaceae > Streptomyces > Streptomyces sp. NPDC002573. The sequence continues at coordinate 156,578 of NZ_JBIARC010000011.1, forward strand.
CTGCACGGCGCGGTGCTGGAGCGGGTGGTGGTGCGCGGCGGGAAGATCGACTATCTGAATCTGCGCAGGGCGAGACTCAAGGACGTCGTCTTCGAGGGCTGTGTCCTGGTCGAGCCGGACTTCGGGGGCGCCCGGCTGGAGCGGGTGGAGTTCGTGGACTGCGTGCTGAAGGGGGCCGACCTCACGGCGGCGACCCTGGTGGACGTGGATCTGCGCCGTGCGGCGGAGCTGGACATCACCCGCGGGGCCGACCGGCTCTCGGGCGCGGTGATCAGCCATGCCCAGCTGCTGGACCTGGCGCCCGTGCTGGCGGCGGCGTTGGGCCTCCGGGTGGCCGAGGGCGCCTGAGCCCACGGGGCCCGGTGACTAGACCTGCTTCCCCAGGTCGGCCAGGGCCCCGTCCGTCAGGCGGTACACGGTCCACTCGTCCTGCGGGCGGGCGCCCAGGGCCTCGTAGAAGTCGATGGCGGGGCGGTTCCAGTTCAGGACCGACCACTCCAGGCGCTCATAGCCGCGGGCGACGCAGATCCGGGCCAGTTCCGTCAGGAGCGCCTTGCCGTGGCCGCCGCCCCGCGCCTCGGGACGTACGTACAGGTCCTCCAGATAGATCCCGTGCACGCCCCGCCAGGTGGAGAAGTTCAGGAACCACAGCGCGAAGCCGACGACCTCGCCGCCCTCCTCGGCGACATGCGCGTACGCCGCCGGGCGGTCGCCGAACAGGGCCTCGCGCAGCTGCTCCTGGGTCGCCCGGGCCTCGTCGGGCGCCTTCTCGTACTCGGCCAGTTCACGGATCAGAAAGTGCAGGACGGGGATGTCGTCCGGGGTGGCGGTGCGGATCATGGGCGCAGTGTCACACGGCGGGGACGGGATCCGGCAAGCGCCGTCTCCCACCGTCCCCGCCTTCCGCGCCGGTCGGTGCGGATTTCGCAGGTCGTTCAGTGCCGCCCGGCCACCCGGTCCGCGAACTGTGCCAGCTTCGACGACTCGGCGGCCGGAGCGGTGAGTTCACGCCGGTCTGCCGCTCGGTAGGTGGTGTACATGCCGTGCACGCCGAGCCAGCGCAGCGGCTCCGGCTCCCATTTGCGGACCCGGTGGTTCACCCACGGCAGCTCGGTCAGATCGGTCCCGCCGGCCTGGCCCGAGTCCTGCTGGACGAGGTCGCGGAGGGTCCGCGCGGCGAGGTTGGCGGTGGCGACGCCCGAGCCGACGTAGCCGCCCGCCCAGCCGAGCCCCGTCGCACGGTCCAGGGTGACCGTGGCGCACCAGTCGCGCGGCACCCCGAGCACGCCCGACCAGGCGTGCGCCACCCGCACCCCGGCCAGCGACGGGAAGAAGCGGACAAGGATGTCGTGCAGCGCCTCGACGGTGGCGGGCTGCGTACGGCCGTCGTTGTCGGTGCGGGAGCCGAAGCGGTAGGGCACACCGCGGCCGCCGAGCGCGATCCGGCCGTCGGCGGTGCGCTGCGCGTACATGTACGCGTGCGCCATGTCGCCGAGCGCCTCGCACCCCTCCCAGCCGATCTCGGCCCACTGGGCGTCGGTCAGCGGCTCGGTCGCGATCATGGAGGAGTTCATCGGGAGCCAGGTGCGCCGCTGTCCCTTCAGCGACGCCGTGAACCCCTCGGTGCAGCGCAGGACATAGGGCGCGCGGACCGTGCCGTAGGGCGTCACCGCGTGCTTGGGGCGGATCTCGGTGACCGGCGTGCCCTCGTGGATCGTCACACCGAGCGCCTCGACGGCCGCCGCGAGGCCCTTGACCAGCTTGACCGGCTGCAGCCGCGCTCCGTGCGGGGTCCAGGACGAGCCGACCGCGTGCGCGACCCTGATCCGTTCGGCGGTCCCCCGTGCGCCGTACAGTTCGCGGTCCTTCTCGCCGAAGGACAGCTCGTGCTCGTGGAACGCTTTCAGCCGGGCCAGCTGGGCGGGGGTGTACGCGACCTCCAGGACGCCGCCGACGCGCACATCGGCGTCGATCCCCTCCTCCTCGGCGGCCCGGACGACCTCGGCGACGGTCTCGTTCATCGCCTTCTGCAGGCGTACGGCGGCCTCGTGGCCGTGCAGTCGCGCATACCGGTCGCGGCCCGCGATGCCGTTGTAGAGCCAGCCCCCGTTGCGCCCGGAGGCGCCGTAGCCGCAGAACCTCTGCTCCAGCACCGTGATGCGCAGGAAGGGGGCCGCCTTCTTCAGGTAGTAGGCGGTCCACAGACCGGTGTAGCCGCCGCCCACGATCACGATATCGGCGGTCGCGTCCCCGGCCAGGGGCTCCCGCGGGGCAGGGAGGCCGTCGTCGGCGTACCAGAAGGAGATGCCGCCGTTGACGACACCGCTCGCTGCGCTGTTCATGGGGCGGACGTTAACTCCTGAGGGCGGCCAGTGTCTCCTTCGGATTCCATGCTTTTCCGCGGCTCCGGGTCAGCGGATAAGAGCCGAGACCGATCAGGACCGAGATGAGATGTCCGAAATCGGTGAAGGTGGGAGAGAGGACGAAGGGGACGGCGTACACGGTCAGGACGACCGCCAGATAGGCGTAACGCCAGGGCGCCGCGATCCGGTAGACGAGCACCGCGACGACCCCGGCCAGTGCGTAGCTGACCCCGATGTCCAGGGTGTCGGCGGCGGAGAGCGGGGCGACGCCCCGGCGTATCGCCTGCAGCAGGGCTCCCTCGCTGGCGAGGGTGGCCAGGACATGCGCGGCGACGCACACGGCCAGCCAGCGCGCGGTGCCCAGCCAACGCTCCGCCTGCGCGTGGAAGGCGGTGTAGAGCACGGCGTACGGCAGCCAGTGGCCGCCGTCTATCCACATCGCGCTGGTGATGAGCACGCGGGCGGGGTGGGACGACAGCTCGTGGATGTTGGTGGACCGCTGCCGCAGGAAGTCCTCCTCGACCCGCGGCGACATGTGGTGCAGCGCGACCGTGGTGACGAACAGGACCGCCAGCCAGAGGTAGGTGCCCGGGGCACTGCGGACGTATGCCGCCACTGCTCCGAGTCCACGCCTCAGCCGTATCACCGGGTCCACATACGCCAGTATGGGCGGCCCCGCGATCGACGTGCCCGGCGAGCCGGCCGCCCCCCGTGCCGGCGCGGGCCCACCGCCCCCGCTCTCGCACGCGCGTTCACCATGACACGCCACCGGATGGCCGACCCGGCTTTCTATCCTCCATAAGGGGTCATAGCGTACAGAATATGACGAAACGCCATATCGCCGGTCTGGCGTGCCCGGCCGCGCTCGTCGGGTCGGGACACCCGCCGGCGGACCCGGAGAGGAAGGACGGCACATGACGACCGCGACCCCCGCCCCACCGCCGTCCATGCGGCTGAGGGAGCTCGTGTTCGGGGCGGCCTGTGCCGCCGCGATCCGCGCCGCCGCCCGCCTGGGCGTCGCCGACGCGCTGGGGGACAGCCCCATGAGCGCGGAGGAGCTCGCCGCCGCGGTGAAGACCGAACCGCGCCCGCTGCGACGGCTGCTGCGCGCCCTGTGCTGCTACGGCGTCTTCACCGAGCACAAGGACGGCACCTTCGAGCACACCGAGATGTCCCGGCTGCTGCGCGAGGACGACCCGGGCAGCCTGCGCTCCATCTCCCTGTGGTGCACCGAGCCCTGGACCTGGGCCGCCTGGCCGCGGCTGGACGAGGCGGTGCGCACCGGCCGGAACGTCGTCCAGGACCTGTACGGCAAGGAGTTCTTCACCTATCTGCACGAGGACGCCCCGGAGTCGGCCGACGTCTTCAACCGGGCCATGACCACCTCCAGCGAGCAGTCGGCCCGGGACGTCGCGGCGTTCCTCGACCTGACGGGGTGTGCGTCGGTCGCGGACATCGGCGGCGGCCAGGGACATGTGGTGGCGAGCCTGCTGGAGAAGTACCCCTCGATGCACGGCACTTTGCTGGATCTGCCGCCCGTGGTGGCGAACGCCGTGCCCCGGCTGCGCGGGCAGGGGGAGTTCGCCGACCGGGTGACCATCGTGCCCGGCGACTGCCGGGTGGCGATCCCGGTCCGGGCCGACGTCTACATCATCAAGAACATCCTGGAGTGGGACGACGACAGCACCGCGCGAACGCTGCGCAACGTCGTCGAGGCGGGCGGACCGAAGGCGCGGGTCGTGGTCATCGAGAACCTCGTCGACGACACGCCCTCGATGCGGTTCAGCACCGCCATGGACCTGCTGCTGCTCCTCAACGTGGGCGGCGCCAAGCACACCACCCGGAGCATGGTAGACCGGCTGACCGCCGCGGGGCTGGTCATCGAGGAGGTCCGCCCGGTCAACCCCTATCTGCACGCGTTCGACTGCACCGTCCGCGCCTGACCCGCCGCGGCGGGCACACCACACGGCGGGCACACCGCTCACAGCACCGGTCGCCGGATCCGCGTCCATCACGCGGGGCCGGCGACCGGTGGTCGTATGGGCGGCTCAGGAGGTGGCATCCCGCTCCCAGAGGTAGAAACGCCGCGCCATCGCGTCCTTGGGCGAGCGCCAGGTCGCGGGGTCGTAGGCGCTGACGTACGCGGCGAGCCGCTCGCTGATGCCCCGGAACTCCGGATGCCCGGCCACCTTGGCGATGGCGGGACCGGGGTCCCGGTCGGCCTCGACCAGGTGCATGTACACATCGCCGAACTGGAAGAGGCTGCGCCGGGTGACCCCGACGAGATGCGGCAACTCGCCCCGGTCGGAGTCCTCGAACACCTTGGCGATGTCCGGGGCCGAGCCGGGGGCCATCCGGGCGACGATCAGGGCTTGGTGCATCGGCCTGTTCTCCGTCCGGCTCAGTCGGTGAGGGCCGGCGCGGGCCGGTTCTCGGCGGCGACCTGCTCGATCCGGTCCCGGATCAGGGCCATCTGGACCTTGGAGTTGCGGTTGATGTTGTCGGTCATCCAGGCGTCGTCGACCGGCGCCTCGGGCTTCATCTCGAAGTCCTGCGTCCACACCATCCGGGTGCCCTCGGTGACCTCCTCGTACTGCCAGCGGATGTTCATGTACGCGAAGGGGCCCGGCTCGACGCGGCGGGCCTTGACGCTGAGCGTGGGACGGTCGGTCTCCCGCTCCGAGACCCAGCTCCACACCGTGCCGTTCTCGTCGGGGTGCATGGTCAGCCGGAAGGTCGTCCGGTTCCCCTCGCGCGCGAGAACCTCGCAGGAGGCGTACTCGCTGAACAGCCGGGGCCAGTTCTCCAGGTCGTTGGTCATGTCCCAGACGAGGTCGACCGGGGCGGCGATGGTGATGGCGTTCTCGGTGTGTCCGGCCATGTCAGGCTCCAGCCATGAGGGTGGTGTTGACGAGGTCGAGGAACTGGCGGGGGGTCTTGCAGCGTTCCGCGTCGGGCGGCATCGGCGTGCCGTGCCGGTTCTCCAGCTCCCCCACGATGCCGAGCAGGCCGAGGGAGTCGATGCCGAGGGCCTCGAACCCCGAGTCGTAGCTCTGTTCGAGGTCCTGCGGGGCCACGGTGACCCCGGCGGCCGTCTTCATCAGTTCGGCCAGTTCTTCCACGGTGATGCGGTCGCTCATGCGCTTTCTCTCCTTCGCTGATGCTTCCTGCTGACGTCTCCGCAGGGATTGCTGCGGGTTGTCGTGGTGGGCTGCGGACCTCCTAGGAGGCGTCGGAGGCGCTGTGCCGCAGCACGAGCGCCGAGTTCGAACCCATGAGTCCCCGGCTGAGGATCAGCGCCGTGCGCAGCTCGGCGGGACGGGCGCGCACGGTCACCAGGTCGAGGTCATGGCAGAGGTCGAAGACATGCGGGGTGGGCGGGATCAGGTCGTGCTCCATCGCGAGCACCGCCGCGGCCGTGTCCAGCACGGGCGCCGCGCAGTAGCCGCGTCCGATGCCCGTCTTCGGCGCGGTGACGGGCACCCGGCTGCCGTGCGCGCCCAGGACGTCGGCGATGGCCAGCGCCTCGGCCCGGTCCGCCGCCGGGATGCCGAGGGCGTCCGCGAAGACCACGTCGATCTCCTCGGGGGCGCAGCCGGCCTCGTCCAGGGCGCCGCGGATCGCCTGGGCGAGCCCCTCCCGGGACTGCTCCCAGCAGGAGGCGCCGGTGAACGTGGACGCGTGTCCCGCGACGACGGCACGCACGGGTACGCCCCGCTCACGGGCCGAGCCCAGCTCCTCCACGACCAGCATCGCGCCGCCCTCCGCCGGCACGAACCCGCAGGCGTCGGCGGTGAAGGGACGGTAGGCGCGGGCCGGGTCGGAGGCCGTGCTCAGCTCCGGGTACCCGAGCTGGCAGACCCCCGAGTAGGGCGCCAGCGGCGCCTCGGTGGAACCGGCCACGATCACATCGGTGCCCCGACCCACCGCCCTCGCGGCGTGCGCGAGAGCGTCGAGACCGCCTGCCTCGTCGGCGGCGACGACCGAACAGGGGCCCTTGAACCCGCGGCGGATGGAGATCTGGCCGGTGCTGGCGGCGTAGAACCAGGCGATGGACTGGTAGGGGCCGACGAAACGGCTGCCTTTCCCCCACAGCCGTTGCAGCTCCCGCTGCCCGAACTCGCCGCCACCGGACCCGGCCGCGGTGACCACCCCGGCGATGAACGGGGAATCACTCAGATCGGCCTGGTCGAACCGGGCGTCCTCCAGCGCGAGATCGGCCGCGGCCATCGCGAAGTGCGTGAACCGGTCGGTCTGGACGAGGAAACGCTCCTCGATCGTCGCGGCCGGCTCGAAGCCCCGGACCTCGCCCGCCACCCGGAGCGGCAGATGCTCGCACCCCTCCCGGGTGACCCGGTCCAGGACGCTGACGCCCGCCTGGATGGCCTTCCAGAAGGTGTCGGTGCTCGTTCCGTTGGGCGCGACGACGCCGATTCCGGTGACGCCGGCACGCCTGCCATGCGGTGCGCTCATCGTGTCCTCTCCCTCGGCCGGGTCAGGATCACCGCGGACTGGAACCCGCCGAACCCGCTGCCCACGGAGAGCACGTTGTTCAGCCTGCGCTCGCGGGCCACGCGTGGCACGTAGTCCAGATCGCACTCGGGGTCCGGTGTCTCGTAGTTGGCGGTGGGCGGTACGACCTGTCGGTCCAGGGCCAGCACGCAGGCCACCACCTCGATCGCCCCGATCGCCCCCAGGGAGTGCCCCACCATCGACTTGATGGAGCTCATGGGGATGTCGTAGGCGTGGTGCCCCAGGGCCTTCTTCACCGCCGCGGTCTCGTGCCGGTCGTTCTGCCGGGTGCCCGAGCCGTGCGCGTTGACGTAGTCGATCGCCGAGCCGTCGAGCCGCGCGTGGTCCAGCGCCTCGTCGATCGCCCGCGCCATCTCCAGACCCTCGCTGGTCAGACCGGTCATGTGGTAGGCGTTGCCGAAGGTGGCATAGCCGCTGATCTCGCAGTACACGTGCGCCCCGCGGGCCCGGGCGTGCTCCAGCTCCTCCAGGACGAGCACCGCGCCGCCCTCGCCCATGACGAACCCGTCACGGTTGTTGTCGAAGGGACGAGAGGCGTGCGCGGGATCGTCGTTGTTCGGGGAGGTGGCCTTGATCGCGTCGAAGCACGCCATGGTGATCGGCGAGATCGGCGAGTCCGAGGCACCGGCTATGCACACATCGGCCCGTCCCTCCTGGACGGTGTGCAGGGCGTAGCCGACCGCGTCGAGCCCGGAGGTGCAGCCCGTGGAGACGGTCTGCACCGGCCCGCGCGCCCCGAAGCGCTCCGCCACCGTCGAGGCGAGGGTGCTCGGCGAGAACGCGCGGTGCAGATGCGGCTGCGCCTGCCGGTGGTCCACGTCCCAGCGCTCGCCGTGGCTGCTGACCAGGACGTAGTCGTGCTCCAGCCGGGTGGTGCCGCCGACCGCGGTGCCCAGGGAGACCCCCACCCGCCAGGGGTTCTCCTGGTCCGTGTCGAGGCCGGCGTCACGCACCGCCTCCTCCCCGGCCGCCAGGGCGAACTGGATGTACCGGTCGCAGCGCGCCACCTGCTCCGCGTCCAGCCCATGAGCCGCCGGGTCGAAGTCGCACTCGGCGGCGATCTGCGAACGCAGACTGGACGGGTCGAAGAAGGTGATGCCCCGCGTCGCGGTACGGCCGCTGGAGAGCAGGTCCCAGAACGCCGGGACGCCGATGCCGCCCGGCGCCACCACGCCTATGCCGGTGACCGCCACCCGCCGGGTCATGAACGGACCTGGTCTCGCTCGGCCGCCCGGACGGTGGCGGCCTCCGCCGAGGGCGCCGCGACCGCAACCGCGTCGGTGCCCTCGGTGTCCACATGGCCCAGCTGCGGGCGCGGGGCCAGCGGACCCAGATGGAAGACGAGCCGGGCCTCCGTGTCACCGACGTTGCGGAAGCGGTGGCGCATGTAGGCGGGAATCAGCAGCCCTTGCTCGGGCCGCAGCGGCTGGGGGTCGCCGTCCAGGTCCACCTCCAGGCGGCCGCAGATGACGTAGACGAACTCCTCGGAGTACGGGTGGTAGTGCTCCCCGATGCGGTCGCCGGGCGCCACGATGGCCACGCCCATGAAACCGCTGGTGGAGCCGACCGTGGCCGGGGTGAGCATGGCGCGCAGATCGCCTCCGCGCTTGGTGTTGGGCTCGGTCTCGCTGAGATTCACGATCCGGGGCCGGGGTTTGATCACGTCGTTCCTCCGGTGATGTGCTGCGTCGACAGGGGGGCGCGGCCGCTACGGCCCGCGGGTGGCGGTCAGGCCTGGTCCGACCGGCGGTCGGTGACGAGTTGCATGCGGGCGAGCTCGAGGAAGCGCGCGGCGTCGCCGCTCTTCAGCGCCGAACCGTTCGCGCCCACGGCCTCGCCGTCGAGGAGCGACAGCAGTTCGGCCGCCCGCGCGGAGTCGGCGCGGCCGAGGGAGTGCACCGGGTCGCCGTCCAGGTCGCCCCGTACGTCGACCAGCCGCACCACGATCTCGTCGCGCTGGAAGACGGTGCTGCGGCACACCGGGCAGTTCGGGTCGTTCGCCGACGCCTCGTCCTGCTCCGCGAGCAGCCGGGCCAGCTCCATCCCGCGACCCTGACGGGCCGGGTAGTACAGCGCGTAGCGCACCGCCTCCGGGCACTCCTCGTCCGCCGTCACATGGTGGACGGCGGGGACGGCGGCACGGGTGAAGAAGACCCGCGCGGCCTCGGCGTCGGTCAGATCCCGCTCCTCCTCCAGATACGGGTTGATGGCCTCCTCGACGGCCCGTACCTGGGGCTGCCGGGCGACGTGACGCAGCGCGGCGAGCAGGTCGCCCTCCACCTCGATGGCCCGTACGACCCGGTTGCCGTGCATGAACAGCGTGGTCCGGCACAGCCGCGTGTTCTCGTCGACCTGCGCCTCCGGCGGGGCGTAGTCGGCGAGGATCCTGGCGACGGTCTCCTCGCTGCCGCGTTTGACGGTGAAGGTGATCGCATGACGGATCCTTCCGTCGCCGATCCGGGGCGCCAGTTGCAGCTGGCGGGGACCCGAGTCGGCCGCGGCCGCCGCACTGGTCTCACGGACGATGTGGAAGCGCAGCGACCGGGTGTCCCGGACACAGCTGTGCAGCGGCCGGACCATCTGCACATGCCCCTCGCTGTTCACCCAGTCGAGGAACGGCGGGGCGCTCTCCCACTCACTGGTGATGAGCCATTGGGAGGGGTTCTCGATGGACTGGCAGAGCTGGTCGCTGACATGCCCGGGCACGGACGCGACCTGACTGCACAGGTGCTCGTACGCCTCCAGGAACTGCTGCTGAGCTCCGTCGTAGACGTCCACCAGCAGTACGACCCTGAGGCGGGAGCCGTCGAAGACCGACTGGGACACACGTCTCGACGCCTTGCGCGTCACCGGTGCTGAAATACGTTCAGACGTAGTGGTCATCCTGCGCACTTCTCCTTACGCGGGGGCAGAGGGCGACGCCGGCCGCGGGGTGACGCGACGTCAGCGTTCTTCGATCTTGTGCCGGGGTCAGAAGGCGCGCGACTCGTATGAACCACGTGGGTGATGGGGCCCGCCGACCCATGCGGAGGCGCTCCCGGCAGGACATGAACACCGCGACGCGTCCCGCTCCGGCCGAGGAGGGGACGTCCCGCGCTCCCCGTTGAACCTCCTGGCCATCTGCGACGTATCAGTCACCGTGGGTGGCACTGCACCCACGGAACCAGGGAGAAGCCGGGACCGCACGGCAGAGGAAAGGGGCGAGCGATCCTAGGGTCGAACCCTCCCACCGGGAGTGCTCTGGAGTTGCCCGCCCCGGCGCGAGAAGGAGACGCGCCGAATGTGGTGCGCGGCCCGGGCCAGGTGCTGGGCCTGGACGGCCTCCGCGGCCTGGCCGCACTGTATGTCGTCCTGTTCCACTGCTGGCTGCTGACCTTTCCGGGGTTCCCCGGCAACTCGGGTCCGGCCTGGCTCGGCTGGATGATGTACGGACGCCTCGCAGTCGTCTTCTTCCTGGTGCTGTCCGGTTTCTCGCTGGCGATCTCTCCGGCCCGCAACGGCTGGCAACTCGGCGGCGCCGCTCGTTTTCTGCGCCGCCGCGCCTGGCGGATCCTTCCGCCGTACTGGGCGGCCCTCGTACTGAGCGTGCTCGTCGCTCATTTCGTGGTGGCGGCCTCGCACTACGGACCGCCGAACAGCGGAACGATCCTGGTGTACGGGCTCGTGCTCCAGGACGTGATCACGGCGCCGACACCGAACGGGGCCTTCTGGTCGATCGGCGTGGAGGCGGAGCTGTACCTCTTCTTCCCGCTGCTCCTTCTGGTCCGGCGGCGGCTGGGAGCGGTGGTCCTGGTCACGGGAGTGGCGCTGCTCGCCGTCGTCCGCGGCCTGGCCGCGGCGCACGCCGACCCGGCCGAGGGCGTGAACTGGCTGACTCCGAATCTCGCCCCGGTCTTCGTCGCCGGTCTGGCCGGCGCGGGGGTCGTCGTCGCACCGGAACGGATCCGGCGCCTGCCGTGGCACCGGGGGGCCCTGCTGGCCGCCGTACCGCCTCTGTCACTCATCCTCGCCGAGGGACCGGCGTGGACGGTGAACCACTACTACTGGGTCGATCTCGCTGTCGTCCCCGCCATGACGATGCTGATCGCCGCGGTCGCGACAGGTGAGCCGGCCCCCCTCATGCGGTTCCTGGCCACGCGCCCCGTGCGCAGCCTCGGCGGCTTTTCCTACAGCCTCTACCTCATCCATCTGCCCATCGTCATGACCGTCGTCCGGAAGATCGCCCCGCACTACGTGTCACCCGGGCTGCCCACCTTCTGGTTGACGCTGGCGCTGGCACTGCCCACGTCGGTCCTGGCTGCCTGGATCTTCTCCGAGATCTTCGAGAAGCCCTTCCAGCGGAACCGGTCCTGGCAGTCCATGCTGTCGGCGATCCGCCGGAACTGACATGCCCCAACGCCCCGGACGAGGGGTCCGAGGCCGCGCACGACGCCCCGCGCAGTCGATGGGCCCGCCTCAGGCAGGCAGCGCTCGGGGGACGGGCGGACGAGGGAGGTCCTGTTCGGCCCAGACGACCTTGCCGTCCGGCACCGCGCGAAAGCCCCACCTGCGGGCCGTCTTGGCGACGAGGAAGAGGCCGCGCCCTTCCTCGTCCGTGGGGCCTGCGCGATGCGGATGCGGGCCCTGGACGGCGGTGTCGGAAACCTCGCAGGTCAGGAAGCGGTGCCGGATCAGCCGCAGCCCGATCGGGCCGGTGCCGTGGCGCACGGCGTTGGTGACGAGTTCGCTGACGATCAGTTTCGTGGCGTCCTGAAGACCTTGCAGGCCCCATTCCGCGAGCTGACGTTCCGCCAGGTCACGCGCGCTGCGGACGACGGACGCGTCATCGGGCAGGGTCCAGGAGGCCATCTGGCCCGGGCTGAGAGACCGGGTCCGGACGAGGAGGAGCGTGACGTCGTCGTACGGATCCTGGTCCGGAAGGGTCGCCGTCGCGAGGTCGCAGAGGCCCTCCAGGGATCCGTCCGGCTGTGCGAGGGCGGCCCCGAGGCGGTGCATTCCCTCCTCGATGTCGTGGTCGCGGGTCTCGATCAGGCCGTCGGTGTACATGGCGAGGACGCTCCCCTCGGCCAGTTCCAGTTCGACGGACTCGCAGGGGTCCCCCAGACCGACCCCCAGGGGGGCTGCGGCGGGGAGGTCGGGGTAGGTGACCCGCCCCTGCGGGTCGATGATCGCGGGCGGGGGGTGCCCGGCCGATGCCATGGTGCACCTGCGGGTGGCTGGGTCGTAGACGGCGTACAGACAGGTGGCGCCCGCCACCGCGGGGATCTGCTCCGGGAAGTCGCAGTCCTCCTCGGCCAGTCGCTGGACCGTGTCGTCGAGCTGGGTGAGCGGTTCGTCGGGGGGCAGCTCCAGGTGGGCGAGGGTGTGGACGGCGGTGCGGAGCCTGCCCATGGTCGCGGCGGCGTGCAGACCGTGCCCGACCACGTCGCCGACGACGAGCGCCACCCGGGCGCCGGACAGCGGGATCACGTCGAACCAGTCGCCGCCGACACAGCGGTCCGCGTCCGCGGGCAGATAGCGCGACGCCACCTCGCCCGCCGTGCCGCCCATCAGCCGGCGGGGCAGCAGATTGCGTTGCAGCGTGAGGGCGGCGGTGTGCTTGCGCGTGTACCGACGGGCGTTGTCCAACGACTGCGCGGCGCGTCCGACGAGTTCCTCGGCCAGGAGCAGGTCGGTCTCATGGAACGGCACGGGGTTCGTCGTACGGACGAACCCCGCCACGCCCAGCAGGGTGCGCCGTGCGCGGATGGGTACGAGCATGATCGAGTGCATGCCGGTCTCGCGGGCCCGGCGCGCCAGTTCCGGCACCGTCTCGATCCATCCGCCCGAACCGGTGCCCAGGACCGGCTCCAGGCGGGACGTCCCGGCACGCAGGACGGCGGAGAGGGGCGAGAGGGGCGGCACGACGACCACCTCACCGCGCATCCAGGGGGATTCCGAGACCCCGTTGCGGATCGAGGCCAGACCGGCGCGCCGCAGGCCGGGGAGGCGCTTGCCCGCCACACCGATGCGGGCCGGGGGCCCCTCCCCGAACGAGATCGACTGCTCCAGGTCCACGGCGACATAGTCCGCGAGCCGGGGCACCGCGAGGTCGGCCAGTTCCTGGCTGGCCTGCATCACGTCCAGGGTGCTGCCCAGCCGCGCACCGACCTCGCCGAGGACGGCGAGGCACTCGCGCGTCCGTTGGCTCTCCACGACATCGCTGCTGATGACGCACACCCCCACCGCCTGGCCGTCCGCGCCCTGGAGGCACTGGAACGACACCGCGAACGGGTGCTCCCGGCCCAGGCTCGTCGGCAGCCACGTCCGGTACTCGTGGACCTTGGTGGTGCCGCTCTGAAGCACCTGCCGCATCACCGCCTCGAGCACTTCGGCCTTGGCATCGGGATGCGCGTCGGTCAGCCGGCGTCCGAGCCGTCGGTTGCGGGGAATGCCGTCGTGGGTCTCCATCGTGTCGTTCGACCAGATGCACCGCAGCTGCGGGTCGCGGACGGAGATGCCGACCGGCACACGGGTGAGCAGCGGCCCCCGCACGGATTCGCCCACCGTTTCCCGGGGAAGTGCGGCGGGGTCGGCCAGGGACGCGAGCCATTGCACCGCTCCGTCCTGCCCTCGCAGCATCGAGATCCGCAGGCTGACGTCGAGCACCCGGCCGTCGCGGTGGAGCACCTCCGTCGTGCCCGGCCAGCCGTTCCGGGCGCGGCACCGTTCGACGAAGGCGGCTGTCGTCGGCACGTCCACGAAATACGGCAGTACGAGGTCGGCGGTCCGGCCCACCACCTGCCCGGCGGAGTGTCCGACGACCTGTTCGGCGGCCTGTGTCCAGCCGACCACCGTGCCCCGGTCGTCGAGCAGGGCGATCGCGGTGTCGGATACGTCAGTGGAGTTCAACGGCTCACTCAGGGTCACCGCGACGGGACTGGTCATGGTCATTGAGTTGCTGTCCTCGGCCGGCTAGGAGACGGGCGGCATGGGGATCGAAGGCGATTCACCCCATTTGAAGCACTGACCGAGCAAAGGTCCGTTTTGTGACAGCATCACGGCCACCCGCGAACGGCGAACGCCCCGGACTCTGGGCCCTTTGGTTGGCTTCATGCTCTCCCGCGGCCGTGGCCTGCCGGACTGCAGCAACGTGGGCAACTGGACCGATCCGCTGGCCTTGGTGTCCGTTGACGCTGACGCGCGATGCGGAACGGCCCCCGGGCGCGGTGATGCGCCGCCCGGAGGCCGTTCCGTTTCAGTTGTACGTCAGTTGGTGAAGTCCATGTACTTCCAGCTGCCGTACGTGGTGGCGTTCACGGAGTCGCCGGAGCCGCCCTGGACGTAGACGGCGCGGATGCGGGCGCGGAGGCCGGACTTGCCCGGGGCTCCCAGGTTCACCGACACACTGCCGTCGGAGTAGAGCGCGAAGTACTCGGAGTCGGAGGCGTACCAGGCGCCGTCGTAGTAGACCTGCACGTCGAGCCGCGCCTTGCGGCCCTTGTAGTAGTTCATGCTGGTGGTGAGCACCGGCGCGGTGTTCTTGTGGTAGTACGCGTAGGTGGTGGACCCGATCTTCGCAGTCTTGTACTGCTTCGAGAGCGCCGTCGAGAGCCGGGCGTAGGTGTACGCGTGGGTGGTGACTGTCTTCGACGCGGTGCGGTCGTCGCCCGCGTAGACGGTGCTGAAGGTCCAGTTGCGGTACATGGTCACCGACACCGACAGGTTGCCGGAGGAGTTGACCGTGCCGCTTTTCAGCAGCCGCTTGGCCTCGTCGGCGCCGTACGGGTCGCCGTAGATCGCCACCGTACGGTTCTTGTACTCCGAGCCGAGGTGCACCGTGTAGGTGACCTTCGTGCCGTAGTTGTACTGCTTGCCGTTGTTGGTGACGGTCAGCGTGGGCGTGGTGCGGGAGACCGCGACCTTGGCCGAGGTGCTGACGGCGGTGTGCTTGGCGTCACCCGCGTACGAGACCGTGTAGTTCACCGTGCCGCCGGCCGGCGGGGTGTCGTTGAGGCTGTACGTGCCGCCGGAGCCGGTGGTGACCGAGGCCAGCGCCTTGCCCCTGGGGCTGTCCAGGTCGGTGCGGGTGACCTGCAACTTGACGCCGGCCGGGAGCGGCACCGACGCGCTGATCTTGCCGGTGACGGTGAGCTTCTTGGCGCGTGGCGCGCTGGTGGGGGCCTTCACCGACAGCGTCGGCACGTTGAGCGTGGGGTCGGTGAGGACCTTGAGGGTGTAGCTGGTCGGCGAGCCGCTGCCGCTGCTGTAGGCACCCTCCAAGGCGTAGACCCGCGAGTCGTCCGGTGCCCAGACGACGTCGACCGCCTGGGCGTTGGTGGCATAGGAGTGGATCGGCTGGGTGCCGTTCGGCTGGTAGATCCGCACGGTGCCGCCCGCAACCTGGGCGACCATGCCGCTGGGAGAGACATCGCCGTTCCCCGCACCGGTGTTGGGGTACGCCCCGGTCTCGGTCCAGCTGTTCTGGGTGTAGCTCATGCGGTAGGTGCCGTCGAGCAACAGCCCGCCGCCGGGGATGAGGTCGACGTCACTGGCGATCTCCACGGGCCCGCTGTAGGGGGTCACCGAGGACACGGTCTGGGGCGTTCCGCTGGAGACGTCGAACACGGTCACGGTGCACGGCGACGAGCCCTGGGTGAGGGCCGTCAGCAGGTTCGGCTCGGCCGGGTTGGCGCTCAGCGCCTCCGGGTTCCAGAGCAAGTTCTGCGGGGTTTGACCCAGCGTTACGGTGCCGGCGGAGTCGACGGAGCCCAGGCTGGCGTTCCACTGGTTGCCGTAGCTGAACCAGAGCTTGCCCCCGGCGAAGGCCACATACGTCGGACCCTCGCCGGTGTCGATCGGGTAGCGGGCCTTGACGGTGAGCGTGGCCGCGTCGATGGCCACGATCTCGTGCGAGGTGGACGCGGCGGCGTACAGGGTCGAGCCGTCGGTGGAGACGGCCAGGCCGGAGACGCCAGGGATGCCGTTGAGTGAACCGAGTTTCGCGCCGTTCTCGGCGGCGGCGTAGACGGTGCCGGCGGTGTGGTCGCCGACGAAGACCCGGTTCAGTGGGCCGTCGGCAATGATGCCGCCGTCCGAGGTGACGGTGACGGCAGAGGCCGACGTCGCCGACGCGGGTGCCGCGGCGCCGAAGCCGAGCACTACCGAACCGAGTAGGACCGCGGTGGCGGTCGCTATGGATGTGCTGCGCGTACGCACAGGTGTGAGCCCTCCCAATGGTGGACAGCAGGAAAGCAGGTGGGGCCCGGCGCGGTAGGGCAGTCGGGCGCGGAGACCTCCGCCCCCGCGTAGCGGGCACCGCGCACCTCGGGCTGCGGGGACGGAGTCTACGTCACGGTGACGACAACCGACCCCGGGTTTCCCACCTGCCCTTTTCGCCTCCTGGGTGAGTATGAGGTCGCATGCTCAAGAGCCCACGACGTGCGCACCGGAGGTCTCAAGAGGGGAGCAGAATCGGCGCGGGCGTGGGAGCCGACCGGTTCCTGTTCGTCCCCTTGGCGGTGACGTCGACGGCGACGGGCGGCTCGACCCTGTCGCCGCCACTCAGGACGGATACGAGAACCCCGACGCCGGATCGACGGCGAACCAGCTACGGCGGTACGCGGGCAACGGCAAGGGCGCCTCCGCCAAGTTCCGGCTGCTGCACCAGAACTGGTACGACCTCAACGGCGGCTTCTGAACAGGGACCGCGCGAACAGCGGGGCGGGGCTGATTCCGTTCACCCGTTCCACGTGATCCTCCGTGGCAGAGACCCGGGGGATCACCGCTGTCGCGTGCAGCAGGCCAGGGCGCCGTGTCCGAGCTGGCCCAGCCGCAGAGCGACCCGGGTGGTCGGGGGCGGCCGTCGTCATCGCCGATGTCGCGCTGGTCCGGACGCATGTGTTGGAGGAGACGTATACCGGCATCTCGACCGGCGCGGGGGTCATCACGGGCCCGCTCGCACTGCAGCTCTGGTACGGGGCCTTGGCCGGCAAAGCGCACGTCGGCAGGCGGCAGCAGAGGCAACTGCTGTCGGCCCGCACTATCACCGGTGTCCGCAGCATAGATCTCGGTGCCCTCGCCAGTGTCCGCCGCTACGAGCTGATCGGCCGATTCGGCGGCTCGACGGACGAGTTGCGCTTGCGCGCCCAGCACGGGGTGCGCCTGGCCGTCGACTCCGGCGACAAGGCGGTCATCGGAGCCGTCCGCGAAGCAGTCGAGACAGCCGATGCCCGACCGGGTCGTGCTTCACTCAAAGCGAGCAGGCGTGCTCGAGCCCGCCTGGGTCGGGAATCCCGGTCATCCGCGCCCGAGGTCGGGCATGCGTTCGCCGGGTTCTTGACCGTGGGCGCGGCAACGCTCGCGTCCGGGCTGGGCAGTTACCAGCTCGCCTGCCTGCTGGCGGGTGTCGGCGGCTGGTGAGCCGGATCGATGACGCGGTCAAGCGCCGCTGCGTCCCCGGAGCACCAGTTTGGAAGAGTACGTTTGCGAATGGCGGCCGACCTGGCAAGTCCGCCCACGCCGGCATAGGCATTGAGAAGCGAAGGCGCCGCCCGGCCCTGACGACCGGGCCGGGGGAAAGTGCGGAGCCCCAGCAGATCATCCGCGGATCCGGCGCTTCAGCCGCACTGCGAGCTCCTCACGAATCTCTGCCGCAAGGGCTCCGTCCTGACCCCAAGCGACGACCAGCTCCGCCACATGGCGCAGCTTGATGTTCGTACACATCGAAGTCTCGCGGAGCGCGTCCCAGGCCTCGTCAGGGGCCATCCGGCCCACGGCCACGATAACGCCCATCGCCTGGTCGATCACTGCACGGGAGGTCACCGCCTGCTGAAGCTGAGCAACCTGGGTCTCCAACTGCCTGATCCGATCGGGGGTGTCCAGTTCCTGTGCCGCGCCGGTGACCTTGTCGGCGTGGGAGTCCACGTCCCCTCCGTGGTGTGGTGTTGGTCGGCACTCCATGGCTCGTCTGCCGCCTTGCATGACGTATGCCCCGCTTGGTCCGCGGGCATCTACTGCCTTCACCGTCACACCGGCGGCGTAGGCGCGCAACAGTGCGCTACTGATGGTGGCGCAATCTCAGCGGGTGCCTGCGGTTTGCGGCTGGGGCGCCCGCGGATATTCGGGGCAGCGCGCGGGCACCGTAGGCGGGGGGTCGGCGTGCGGACCGACGGCTGACGGGAGAGCGTGAGATGGGTGATCGCATCCTGGGCCTCTGAGGTCGGCGGCTGCCGTTCTCGCCCGGTGAACTCTGGCCGGAGCGGACGGACTGGCATCTGGTGGTGACGGAGGAGGAGGTCGCTGGATGCAGTCGGCGTGCGTGCTGGCCAACTGAGCGTCAGACATGCGCCGACGGCCTCGGCTTGTGCCTGCTCGTCTTGCGCCTACGGGTGTCACTCTTACGTACTCGTGCCCTTGCAGGCCCTTCGGGTTCGCCCTGGCGAAGGTGATTATTCGTTGGGCCTCGCCGCGCTGATGTCGCCCAGCGCCGAGTGAGGGTCGCGCTCGATCGCCATCGCCAGGGGAGACGATGCCGACCGGCTGGTCACCCTCCACCACGGGGAGCCGGCGCACAGAGTGTTCGCGCATCAGCTCGATCGCGCGGTCGAGGCTTCGTCAGGGCTGACCGTGACCAGATCGTCGCTGCACGCGTTGGACACAGCCGTCTGTCGTGGGTCTGCGCCCTGTGCGAGAGCGCGCACCACCAGGTCGCGGTCGCTCACCAGACCGCGCAGGTGTGGGCGGGCATCACCCGCAGGCCCGGGTGACGGTCGTCGTCGGCATCCTCCGCCAGGCGAAAGCCGGCCTGTGTCAAAGCGCGCTTGGCCTCGGACACGAATTCGGGAAGGGCGGGGGACAGCCGGGCCGCGCCGCCTACCCGGCATCTCCAAGACCCCGGGATGCGATCCGCCCTTGCCCGGGGGAAGCTATAACCATGGCCGTGCGTCGCGTGATCGTGGAGGCGCCCTGCGGCTCTGGCGGTCGTCGGGTAAGCGTCGATTACGAGATCTTGAGCACGGCTTACTCGCTCCACGATTTGGCGGTGTTTCTGCGATACGCCGGGCTGGTGGGCTGGGACGAGCTGGACGTGGCCGAATCGGACATCATCGAATGGCACGGCGGTGGTCCGGAAGTTTGGCCGCGCCGGGTTTGTCCAGACGGTTGGGTAGGCCCGGGTGGGCCCGCCTCGCTGCTGTGAGGGAGGCGAGGCGGGCCTGCTGGGAGCCGACCCGCTGCCGGATGGCGCCCGGGTTCACTGTCGCACCGACGGCGGGCGGGGGGACGTACTTCGGTGCACGGCAAGCCTTTTGGGTGATGCATCGTCACGCGTTCTGCTGCGGAGGCCAATGACGGTCAGCACGTCGGCCTGCGGTAGGCGCGGCGTCGGCGAGCGTCCTGGTGACACTTTCGCCATACCAGCGGTGGGCCCGGCTCGAGTAGTCGTCCGGCTCCAGCCAGCGACCCCGGCTGCGGTCAGAGCGGATCGTGGCCGCTGTCAGCCACAAGAGCGAGAAGCTCAAGGGCCCGAGGATTCTCCAGGACGCAGCAGGACGTCGGTGGACATGGTCTCGGACGAGTCGGTGATCACGCGGAGCGACGTGGCCTTGATGCCGCCTGCCAGCGTGGCTTGTTTGCAGCTTCCGCCCTTGGCGGCAAGAGCAGCAGCGGGGGGCAGTGCTTCGATTCCGGGCCGTCGCCGGCGGGCCGTACGGAGAAGATGATGGTGAACACCTTCCCGTCTGCCGTTTGCCCTGGTAGCGCGACACGTCGAGGTCGACCGGACGGATCAGGCCGACGGAGTCCGGCAGCAGTTTGTCGAGGAGGACGGCCGCGTCTTGCTGGAACTGCGCTCGCCGTTTCCGTTCGGTGGGGGGCAGGTGGGCCATGGACCGTTCGTCGTCGCTCGTGGGGTCGATGTGGACCGGCGTGCGGTACGGCTCCGGCCGGACCGACTCGTGCGGCGAGGGTGTGCCGCTCGTGGCAGGACGGACCGCCGTACGGGCATCGTCCCCGGCGGTAAGCGCCAGGGAGCCGAACACCACGGCCCCGGCCACGCAGGCGATCCCGGCGGCGATCGCGAGACGGGCATGTGCCTTGCGGCGCCAGCCCTGGGTGACCGCGGCGGGCACCAGGTCGTGTGGCGAGGTCAGGTCCGCCACCGCGCTGTCCATCGCGTCCCTCACCAGCAGGGCGCTGCGGCCGTCTTCCTCGGTGATGTTGTCCTTCATTTCTGTTCCTCAGCTCCCCGTGGCGTAGATGTGGGCCTCGCCCAGTCGGGCGCGCAGCTTTGCCAGGGAGCGTGAACACTGGCTCTTGACCGTGGACTCGCTGCACTTCAGGAGCTCGGCGACGGACTCGACGCTCTGGTCCTCCCAGTACCGCAGCACGACGATGGCCCGCGCTCTGGGCGGAAGATCTGCCAGCGCCGACATCAGCGTCACCCGCAGGTCGGTGTGGTCGGGTGCAGGCCGGGGGCCGGGGCGGGAGTGCGCCAGCAGGTCCCGCAGCCGGCGTCGCCGCTCGGCCAGGTAGGTGCGGGCCAGCACGGTCCTGGCGTAGGCCTCGATGTGGTCGGCGGCACTCGCCCGCCGCCAGTGCTGGACAGCTTGGCGAGCGTGGTCTGCGTCAGGTCACGGGCCGTGTCCGGGTCGCCGCACAGCAGGTACGCGGTGCGGTACAGCCGTCTCTGACTCGCCTGTGCGAAGGCCTCGAAGCTCTCGGGCGCCTGGGATCCCCGCGGCGCTTCGGAGCCTCGGCCGTTCTCCGGCATCTGCTCTCCTTTCCGGGCCCTGTCAAGGGGCCGTGTCCTGTCACCCCTCTTCAGAGCGCCGCCGCACCCTAAAGGTTGAAACCGAATTCGCCCAGGCCCACGCGCCCTCCCTGCCCGCCCACCGTGGAGGTGCCCGTTGGGGGAGAGCCACGGTCGTCGGAGACACCGGGCCGCCGCCGGATCGTGCAGGTCGCGGAGTCAGGTCGATGGAGTCCTAATAACCCGGTCAAGGGCAATGCCAGTGACTTACTGACTTCGGCGTCGTGGGGTCAGTCCGGTCTGTCGAAGACCCGCACAGACGGGGCACGTGCCGGGTCAGCGGGCCGGTATGCGCTGTGCCCGATCTCCGCACGGGTATCTCAGGCCGCCTCTCCCGTTGAGCCGTCATGAACGCACACCGCGAGGGCGGCGACGTCGTCGTGGAGTTCGCCACCGCTGTGCTGGAGGAGATCCCGATGAAGCGTGTCGAGCAGTTCTCTGGGCGCAGCTGAGTTCTGGCGACGTAGCCAGTCCTGCAGGGGAAAGAACTCGCCTCTGCTGTTGCGGCTCTCGATGACGCCGTCGGTGTAGAAGAGCAGCTGGTCACCGGAGCAACAGACCATCGCGTCGGTGATGTAGCCGGTGCCGATGAGTGCCGCGAGGTTCAGCATCGGCGAGGCGGCGGTGGGGTTCAGGACGTGGAGTTTGCCGTGACGCAGAAGCAGTGGGGGAGGATGCCCGCAGTTGAGGAGCTTGATGCGGCCTCCCTGGTGCGGGAACTCGGCGAGCGCCACGGTGGTGAACTGCTCCAGCAGTTCATGGGTGGGGAGTGTGCAGCT
The DNA here is from genome assembly GCF_042889625.1 of Streptomyces sp. NPDC002573. NCBI lineage: Bacteria > Bacillati > Actinomycetota > Actinomycetes > Kitasatosporales > Streptomycetaceae > Streptomyces > Streptomyces sp. NPDC002573. Next base: position 178,042 of record NZ_JBIARC010000011.1, read on the forward strand.
GTGGCGGGTGCTGCTGACGTCCAGGCGGTGGACGATGCCCTCCAGGGTCGGTTCGTCGTATGCGGCCTCCCGGAAACAGTTGACCACCGCCGCAGCCGCACCTACTGCGGGCAGGCCTTTGCCCCGCACATCGCCGATGATCAGTCGCACACCGTACGGCGTGGAGACGGCTTCGTAGAAGTCCCCGCCGATGCGGGCCTGCGCGGCGGCTGCGACGTACATCGACTCGATCTCGATGCAACCGACCCGGCGAGGCAGAGGGCGCAAGACTACTTTCTGTGCCGCCTCCGCAACCAGGCGGAGCTGGACCAAGGCCTGCTCCCTCTGGATGCGAACATGACACGCGTACGCGGCGGCCACAGTGACCGCGGCAATGGCGCCCACCGTGTACCAGGGGCCCAGATCGGGGTAGACAAGGCTCAACCCGATCATGATCACAACGCAGACCGCCCCCAGCGCCACGGTGGGCAGCGCGGGCCAGATAGACGCCGCGAGGGCGGGCATAGCGGCCAGAAGGCGGCTGAAAGCGACCTCTTTCGGGGTGGAGAACGCCAGGCTTGCGATGACCACGGTCAAGATCACCGGTGACAGCAGCACAGGACTCCACCGTCCACGAAACGGACGACGAGGCCACATCCACCCAATCCGGAGCACGAAAGACAGCATATAAGCACATACCGGACGCATTGGAATTTGGGCGCGCTGCTGGAACGCACTTAGGACTTCTAACAAGTGTCACGAGTGATCCCGTAGCCATGAGATCAACACATCTGCGTGGTGCTGACCCTCGCGAGCATTACAAATCGCCCACGAGGCCCCCGGCACAAATGGGCATGAAGGGCCCGACTACGGGCAAGCGAGGAATGTGTCATGTGAGGTGGATGAGCTTGTCGCGCAGGTCCGGCACGCCCTGAACCAGGCGGGATTTGAGTGGTTGGCGGAATAGATCGCCGGATGCCCGGTCTCCCAGGTCAGTGAGTCCCCTGCCGGGATGCTGGTCGCGGGCGACGTCTGACGGATTCACTGCGCTGGCTGCTGACCAGCCCGGCGGTGATTCCAGGGCCGCATGCGGGTTGCGGTGCAGGCTGCCGTCGGCGTTCCCATCGACGCTAAACAGGCCCATCGGAGATCGACTCCGGTGGGCCTGTTTCATGCTCCGACACAGGTCAGGGGGTGAGCCCCCTGTCGGATTCGAACCGACGACCTTCGCTTTACAAGAGCCCCCAGTGTCACCCCCTGTCCGTCATGATCTTCCCCTGGTTTCCGCGTTCATGCTGGTCAGCACAGTTTGGCCTTCCGCCCCTGCCTGATCATTCCCTGCCCTTACACGACCTTCCGTTCCCATGACGTTCCCATCAGGGCCTGCCGTGGAGCCGTGGGAACGAGGGCGGGAGAGTCTGCAGAGGTCGGCTGGGGTCGCCGAAGTGGCGAGCAGCGCAGACCCTTTGGGCGTGACGAACGCCGCGTCCCCACTAGGAATCGAGGTCTTCGGCCGTCTGCGCGCGCCCGCCCGGGCCGCTGTGCACAGGCTAGCGGCTCGGACTTGGTCGGGTAGCCGGGTCACGGCAACGTGGCCCGGCTACCCGACTCATAGCGATACAAGATGCCCCCTGCATGTGGCCGAGGTCACCGCCTGCGGAAGCTGAGCAACCTGGGTCTCCAACTGCCTAGTCCGATCTAGGGTGTCCAGCTCCTGTACACGCCGGGGAAGAGCTGGCCGAGGCTGTGTTTGGTGAGGTTGGCCAGCGACCAATTCAGGTGCGACCACCCGCCCTCGACGGGGTCGAGCTCGGGCGCATACGGCGGCAGCCCGGATGCAGCCTCAGGTCCTGCTCAAACTCCTTGGCGTTGATCCGTGCGTTCCGTCAAGATCCCAGAGTCTGCCCCCGACCAGGGGCAGGCATGAATCAGGGGGGGTCCACATGAGTCTTTCGGGCAGCGCGTCAACGGCAATGCGGCCCAAGACTGCGCCGAGGTGACACCCGCGTCGCCGGCGATGAACACGACAGAGACATCCCAGGCAGCATCACGCTGAGCCGTGGCCACTGTCGCTCCCTGCCTGAAAGGGAATGAGGCCGCCCCTCCCCGGTGCCGTGTACACACCTGACCGTCGCTGGCGTCATGTTGTCGCGAGATCTGCACCAAGCCACCAGGGCATGCGCCGATCTCCATTACCAACGTGAAGGGCACGTTCGTCCGTGACAACGAGGAGACCGTCTATGGACAGTCAGGCGTCACGCTCTCGGTCTCGGTCTCGGTGACCAAGGGTCACACCTTGACCGGCACGTTTACATATTCGGCCAAGTTGAGCCAGTCAATAATCATCGAGTCTGCCGAGGAGACCGTCGGCGGCTCGGTCTCTTATGCCAAGACCACCACCGTCACCCTTGGCGGGACCTGGAAGGTCCCGTCGAATCAGAAGGACGGATGGCTCGCCCTTGGCTCGAAGGGCTACTCCTTCAACTGGAATTACGGCTCCCTCAACGGCGGCTGCAAGTGGCACTCCATCAGCCACGGGACCGCTAAGCTTCCGGCGCTCTCGCCCTACATCGCCCACTCGTGAGTTGAGGACGATCTGATGAAGCTGCCCCTGCTGGCCGTCGGCCTGTTGCCGGCCTTGGTGCTCGTGACGGCCTGTTCCGGTGGCGATCACCCCAGCACGCCCGCCACCCACGGGGCGGCCAACGTTACGACGGGGACCGGCGCGGTCCCCTCTGCGGTGCAGACCCCGACGACCCCGGACCGCCTTCCCGATCCGGTCCAGTCCTCGATCCCTGTCGGGTCGAAGACGCTATACACGGGCTCGGGACACGGCGCAGGCGGCGTCAAGCTTCCTGCGTCAGCGGGGAAAGCCTCATCCATCACGGTGATGTGGACATGCGTCGGTCACTCGAAGTTCGGCATCACAGGCGCAGGAGAGACCCTCGCCGGGTCTCAATGCGGTGACGGGAGCGTCGTGTTCACTGCCGAGATACCGCACGCCAATATGCATGACCTGGCGTGGAAGTTCCAAGCGGCCAATTCAGTGATCTGGCGTATCGCCGTCATTCAGCCCCCCGCGAACTAGGCTGTCTATTGGCGCTGTTCGGGCTGTCGGTAGCGTAATCAGCTGGCAGGCTGACGGCGGACGACCAGACGACAGGGGTCAGAGAGTCTGCTCGGCCCAGATGGTCTTGCCGTCCAGGGAGTAGCGGACACCCCAGTTCTGTGCGAGTTGGGCGATGATGAACAAGCCGCGCCCGCCTTCGTCGATGGTCTTCGCGTGGCGCAGCCGCGGCGCGAGGGAATTGGCGTCGTGGACCTCGCAGGTGAGGGTGCGGTCCTTGATGAGCTGCAACCGCAGCGGTGGGGTGCCGTAGCGGACGGCGTTGGTGACCAGTTCGCTGACGATCATTTCCGTGGTGTAGGCGGTTTCCTCATCCACTCCCCAATGGGCGAGCTGGTGTTGGGCGTGGGTGCGCGCCGTGGCGGCAGCTTTGGCGTGGTGGTCAAGATGCCACGTGGCGACCTGATCGGCGGGGAATGGGTGGGTGCGGGCGAGGAGCAGGAAGATGTCGCCGTGGCGGGTGTCGGTCCGCAGCCGGTAGAGCATGTCATCGCATAGATCCTGCAGTGGCCGGTCAGGGCGGGCCAGCACCCGTTGGAGGGCGTCCGGGGACGGGGAAGCGTCCAGGAGGGAAGCAGTGTAGAAGGCGAGGACGCTGCCGTCGGCGACACGGATCGTGGTGGCGGCGAAGGGAGCTCCCTCGCCACTGCCGAGAGGGGGTCCGGCGGGCAGGTCGGGGATCTCGGTGGTCCCGTCCGGGTGGGCGATGACGGGTGGAGGATGGCCGGCCAAGGCGATGGCACAGGTCTGGGCGAGCGGGTCGTAGATCGCGTACGCGCAGGTTCCTATGAGCGGCATGGGGTCGCCGGGCGGCAGAGTTGCGCATTCCTGGACCAGGCTTATGGCGGTGTCGTTGAGGCGTGCAAGGAGCTCGTCGGGCTCAAGGTCGAGTGCGGCCAGGGAATGGATGGCGGTCCGTATCTGTCCCAGCGCGGTGGCCGCGCGGATGCCTTGGCTGGCGACTTCGCCGACCACCAGGGCGGTGCGGGCGCCGGGCAGGGCAAAGGTGTCGAACCCACCGCCTCCGCCCACTTCGGAGGACACGTGCAGGTGCGCGGTCTCCACGGCGGTCTGCGTGGCAGGGCGGGGAAGCACGTGGCGCTGGATTGTCAGGGCGATGGCGTGTTCGCGGGTGTAGCGGCGGGCGTTGTCGATGCACAGTGCGGTGTAGGCGGCCACTGCACTGGCGAGGGTGACATCCCCCTTGCCGTAGGCGTCCGCCGGGTCGGTGCGGTACAGGCTCAGCAGCCCCAGCACGGTTCCACGCAGTGTGAGGGGCACGGTGATGAGGCTGTGGGCACCGGATGCGCGGATCGCCTCGGCGCGTGGCGGGTCGGCTGCCAGCCAGGGCGTGTCGGGGCCCAGGGCGACGAGGCGGGGCTTGAGGTCGGCCAGCGTCTGGGCGTAGGGCGTCGCGAAGGGCAGAGTGCGCACGTCCCCCACCGGATGCGCTGAAAACGGCCCCTCGCCGCCGCTGTGACAGAAGGCGGCACGACGCAGCGGCACCTCCCGTCCCAGAGGGCTCGGCGGAGGGTCTTCGCCACGTACCACTGCGTTCACCACTTCCACCACGGCGATGTCGGCGAGGTCGGGCACCACCGCCTGCACCAGTTCCTGGCAGGTGGACACCACATCGAGGGTCTGTCCCACGTGCTCGCGCACCGAAGCGAGGACGCGCATGCGGGCGCCTGCCTTTTCGCGCTCGGTGACGTCGAGCATCTCCGCCAGCACCCCCCAGCTCCTCCCCTGCGGACTCTCCAGGCGACACACCGAGACGGAGAACAGGTACTCCGGCCCTGGCGCACCTTTCGGACGCACCCCGACCAGTTGCCCCCGTGCGGGCGTGCCGCTCTCCAGCACGCCGTGCAGCATCGCCTCCACCTCACCGGGCGCGGAAAGGTCGTATATGTCGGTGAGGTGTCGGCCGACGATCTGTTCGGGGGGCGCTTCGTGCAGGACCGGGCTGGTGAGGTTGATCCGCAGGATGCGCAGCTCCGTATCCAAGATCAGCAGGCCTGTGGGGGACTGGTGGAACAGAGTTTCCAATACTGCAGCATCCTCGACAGGCCAGATGACTTCGTCTTGCGCCACGGCAACCCACCTCCACCTCCAGCGTGCCCCTGGCTCCCCCGCGCCGCTCATCGCCTCGAGACGTGTCGGACGTCGCGGGTCCAGATTCGGGTCTGGGAGGCCGGCCTGCAGGGCTTGGGCCGTCATCTGAGTGTGTCGGAGGCATGTCGCGACCACAACGAGAGAGGGCGGGAGTCAGTAAGAGCTCGCGCCGACAGGCGGCTCGGTGGCCCCGGCAGCAGGGTGGGCGCGGGTCCCGGTGATCATGGAGTTGCGACGCTCTGTGACCACGGGGGAGACCTGTACCCGTCCTTCCATCATGGCTGACCGACCCGCTCTGGGACCAATTCGCCGCGCTGCTGCCGCAGCGACCGAGTTTGCTGTGACCCGCCCGCTGGGCTGCCATCGACGCCGGATCAGCGACCGGATCATCTTCGACAAGCTGCTGCAAGTCCTTCGCTTCGGCTGCTCCTACGAGGCGATCGCGGACTCCACGTGCTCGGCCACCACGATCCGAGGCCGCCGGGACGAGTGGATACGCCTGGGGACGTTCGCCCGGCTGAGGCAGATCACGCTGCGTCCACCTCGGCGAGTGAGAGCGCGACCGCGTCGGCCTCCGCCTCGTCGGCGTCGGCGTCGACACAGCCCAGCGAGAGCGCGGAGCCCAGCGACTGCCCGGTCGACGACAAAGGGGTCGACCCCGAGTCCCAGCTCAGCATCTCCGTCTCCGGTCTGCCCGGCAAGATCGTCGCTGGCAGTGGCTGGCACTACTTCACGATGACGGCCGCCAATCACAGCGACCAGTCACTCGGCACCGTGCAGTGGCTCGCGACCATCGACAACGACTCCGCGAGCGACAACGAGAAGGACTGGCTGAGCACCTACGCCAACCTCGAGTACTTCAACCCCCAGACCAAGGCGTGGGAGTCGATGGCCGACCAGGTCGGCAACGGTGTCTACTTCGGCGAGACCCCCCTCGGCCCCAAGATGACGGTCGACATCAAGCTGCGCGTCGACATCACCGCGAAGGCGCCCGTCGGCGACGCCTTCAGCATGGGCATCGGCGGCTATGTCGATGAGCAGAAGAACTGTGTGCACAGCGCGTTCGGCTTCTACGACTTCACCGTCCTCAAGCCCGGTAGCAGCAACGACAACCCCGGGGAGGCCAAGCCGGGCAAGGGCACGAAGCCGGTCAGCGGCAAGAAGCCCCAGGGCGGCAGCACCGAGATCGTGCCCACCGGCAAGTGGTGGTGAAGTGGCTGCCGACCTGAGCCTTGTATCGGCAGACATGTCCACCTCTTGTCGAGATCGCACTTTTCAGGCGACTTTGTTCCGTCTCGTGAGGCTCAGGTGTAACACCTCCGGCCAAGTTCGCTCTGTCTAAGCGGGCGACCGTGTCGGTCGGCCAGGACAAGGAGCACGACTCGTGCAGTGGACGGACGACAGAGGCAGCGCATACGGCGAAGATCCGTACGGCGGCGCCGGGTACGCGTATGCCTACGGCTACGAGCACGGCGGCAGCGCCCCTACCGACACGGCCACGATGCCCTGGGCCCCGGAACAAGTCGCGCAGGAGACGCACCCCACGGGCAATGCCCATGTGGCGGGGACGGACCCCTACGCCACCAGGTCGAATCTCTATGTCATGGCTACGGATCCCTACGCCGCTGGGCCAGGCCCTGCCACTACGGGGTGGGACACTCCCCATGGCGACGTCCTCACCGTGCCGCCTCCAGAACTCGACCCGACCGGCCCTCCCGCACCAGGACCGGACACGCCGAAGACCGAGTCCGTGCGGCCCGTCTTCGTCGATTCCTCGGGGCGGCGCCAGCGCCGCGTGGTCCGCGCCGCCCGGCTGCTGGCGATCCCCGCCGGCGGCTACGTCGCCCTGCTGATCAGCACGATGCTGGGCGGCCCCAGTATCAGCGCTCCGTTCGTCCCGCACGCGGACTCCACACACTCGGCCACCCCCAGGGCGACCGCACCCGACTCCTCGTCCGGCACCGGACACTCGGCCGCAGAGGGCACGGGCTCCACCGCGGCGCGGAAGGCCCCCGGCCCCACTAATCGGTCGACAGCCTCCGGCACCTCTGCGGCCATATCCCAGCCCACAGCTGCGCCCACCCCCACTGCCGCCCAGAACCCGACCGCCACCTCGACTTCGGCCACCTCACCGACCTCGACCGCCGCCCCTGCCCCCTCCCCCAAGGGGCGGGCCCTCGGTGCGTCCCACAAGCCCGCGAAGTGATCCAAGGCCCTGACGTGACCGATCGCCGACACCGCAACGCCCGTGCCCGCAGCCGCACCCGCCAGATCACCCCCCGCGCCCATTGGCTGCTGCTGAGCGCGCTCGCGGTGACGCTGTCCGCGGCACTGCTGCTGCAGGGTTACACCCACCACATGTTCGGTATCACCTCGGACGACGTGGCCGGC